>CAXQUZ010000549.1:0-11094 GCA_964226865.1 Myxococcota bacterium
CTGAGAATGAGTTTGTAGGTCTCTATATTTTTTTCTAACGAGGCCATATACCTTATTCCTTTAACCTCGGAGACTTTGTGATGGTAAGAACCATTGGCAAGGGGCGGATTTTCACCCGGCCAAAGGATCGGTCTGAAGGACGGTTCATCACCTTCAATTTACCATCCTGACCGACCAACCCCATGATGCTGCTGCCTCCTCCACCCATGTTCGTCGCAGTCCAGCAGCCCAGTTCCTTCATCATACTTGCGAGTTCGTGCATGTTCATCCCCTCGCTGTAACGAGGTTGCCGGCCATCCACAACCACCAGCCAGAGAATTTGCCCCTTCTCATCCGTACCCAGCGCAGTGCGCGGATGACGCGCCCCACCCGTGCCCACCGTAAGCTTGCCCTTGGAAAGGATCAGCTGAAACTGCGACCCGGGTGGCGTGCTGGCGTCCATCCACAGCAACACGCCGCGGATCGGTGGGACGCCGGCGGACCGGGGGCGCCGCGCCCGTAGCTGCCGGCCGGGGGAACCGCCGGTGGGCGCCGCTTCTTCAGCCGGCGTCGCCGTAGACCGTGCGCCAGGTCTGGACGAAGCCGAGCACCCGCTTCACGTAGCGACGGGTCTCGGTGTAGCCGATGTCTTCGGCGAACTCGTCGGGCGGAGGCGGGCTCGGGTAGCGGGCCAGCCAGCGCTCGACCGCCTCGGGGCCGGCGTTGTAGCCGGCGATGACCGCGGGCAGGGCCGGGCCGTCCAGGCGGCCCGCGAACTGGCCCATGAGGCGGCCGAGCTCGGCGGTGCCCAGGGCGGCGTTGGTGCCGGGGCTGTAGAGCTGGTCGGGGTGGAAGGGCATGCCGGGAAAGGCCTCGGCGGCGACATTCTCTGCAACCGCGGGCATGAGCTGCAGGAGGCCCCGGGCGCCTGCAGGGCTGGTCACCTCGGGCCGCAGGCTCGACTCGGCCATCATGATGCCGAAGGGCAGGTTGGGGTCGAGGCTGGCGGCGCGGGCCTGGCGCACGAGGCCGGCGCCGACGGGCCGGGGCCAGCAGGCGGCGTTGGCGGCCGGGTCGCCAGAGCCCGCCCAGGGCCGACCGCAGAGGGGCTTGGCGAGACGCTGGGCGGTGGCGTAGTCGCCGGCCTGGATGAGGGCGTGGGCCATGGCGAGGCGCGCGGCACCGCCGGTGGACTGGCTCTGCTTCACGAGCGGCCCGAGCTCGGCACGGGCCCAGGCGTCGAGGCCGACCCGTGCGAGGGCTTGGCCCTGGATCCAGCCGTCGGTGCTGGCGATGCTCGCGGGCATGGCCGGCACGGAGGGGGACGCGGGGCTCGGGATGGTGCGGTCCAGCCGCCAGGCGGCGTACCAGGCGTGCCCGCTCAGGGGATGGTGGCGCAGGACGGCGGCGTAGCCTTCGCGGGCCGCCGCAGCGTCCCCCTGCTGGTCGGCGATGCGGGCGCGCCAGTAGCGGGCACCCGAGCAGAGACCGCTGCGCGGGTGGGCCTTGAGCAGGGCGCTGAAGGCCGCGCTCGCCCCCGCGCGGTCGCCGAGCTTGTACTTCGACCAGCCGATGAACCAGCGGGCCTCGTCGGCGTGCTTGGAGTGGGGGAAGCGCGCGAGGTGGGCCTCGAAGAGCGGCACCGCGGCGGCAAAGTCGCCCTTGTCATAGCGGAGGTAGCCGATCTTGAAGCTGGCGGTGTCGCCCGTCTTCGTGTCGGGGGCGCTCTTCCAGACGGCGTCGTAGAGCACGGCCGCGCCGGCGTAGTCGCCGGTGCGGGAGGTCGCCAGGGCGTGCTGGAAGCGCTCCTCGAGGCTCGGGCTCGGGATGCGGGCATGGGCCTCGACCGCCCGGGGGTAGTCCTTGGCCTTGAAGGTGGCCCGGGCCAGGGCGCGCACGCTGTCGGGGTCGCTGCCCCAGCCGAGGCGGTCCCAGATCTCGAGGGCCTCCTTGGCGAGGTGGAGCTTGGAGAGGGTGCGGGCCCGGTCGCGCAACAGCGCCCGGTCGTCGCCGAGCGTCGTGGTGCCCACCGGGGCGCCGAGGGTGGCGAGCAGCGCGGCGGCCTCGTCGGCCCGGGGGCTCGTCGGGTTCCAGGTCCAGATGCGCTGGAGCACCGGGATGGCCTTGCCGGGCTCGCCCCGGCGCACGGCCCCCTGGGCCAGCCACCACCGCAGCTCGGCGGGATCTGCGTCGCCGGGCTCGGCCAGCGCGCCCCGGGCGGAGAGGGCGCCCTCGAGGGCGCCGTTCAAGACACCGCGTGCGCCGTCGAAGTCGCCGCTGCGCACGAGGGCCTCGCAGAGCAACATCTCGGCCCGGCGTCCGGCGGGGCCGGGCAGGCGCAGGCCCTGGAGAGCGGCGACGGCGTCCTGGGGGCGGTCGTCGGCCAGGGCGAGCTCGCCCTCGACGAGCCGCGCGTAGCCGCTGAGCGGGCCCGCACTGGCCTGGGCCAGGTGGTCACGGGCGGCGACCGGGTCTCCGGACTGGAGCCAGCAGCGGGCCAGCGCCAGGTTCTCGGCCGCGGCCTCGACCGGGGCGCCCTGGGCACCCGCGGGATCGGCGAGGGCGGCGCGGCAGTCGCCCACCAGCAGCCCGTCGCGGCTGGCGGGGCTGAGGGCCTGGGCGGCGAAGGACAGCAACAAGACGGAGAGCATGGGGCGTCCCGTTCGAGAGCGGTGGGCGGGGCGGTCGCGGGGCGGGGCCTGGGCCGCGGAGACCCCCCACCGGGGCGGGGCCGGCCGTCCGCGACGCGCCCCGGGTCAGAAGCTGCCGCCGAGCCAGGCGTAGAGGCCGCCCGGGTCGCCGAAGGCGTAGCCCTGGTCGCCGCGCAGGGCGAAGCCGTAGCCGACGCGCACCGACACGGGCACGGACCACCCGAGGATGAACGACGCGCGGAGCTCGGCGCCGGTGCCGACGAGGGTGCCCGGCACGAGCTCCGGGTCGCCCAGGGAGGGGGCGGCGTTGCCCGCGTCGACGAAGGCGGCGGCGTGGATGTTGCGGGCGTAGGCCGGGATGAGGCCCAGCCCCCGGTCGATCCACCACAGGGGCAGCCGGTACTCGGCCGAGCCCAGGTAGAAGGAGTCGCCGAAGGCCGCGCCGTAGGGGAAGCCGCGCAGCGCCCGGTACTCGGTGGGCAGGGTGTAGGCCGCGCTGTCGCCGATGCTGCCGCCGAGGCGGAAGCTGCCCTGGGCGAGCTGGTCGCCGAAGCTGGCGCCGCCGGCGGCCCGGAAGGCGGCCACGTGGTTCTCGCCCCAGGGCAGCGACCGGTACTCCTTCCACTCGGCCGTGAGCTGGAGCCGCCCGAAGCCGTCGGTGGCCGGAGCGATGCCGTCGCTGGCCTGGTCGTAGGTGCGGGCGCGGGAGCCGAGCCAGGGTGCGGTCAGCTCGCCCACGACCGCGAGGGTGCGGGCCTGCTCGGGCGAGATGCTCGTGTTGAAGAAGCGCCCCCGCGACATGCTCCAGCCGCCGCCCACGCTCGACAGGAAGCCCTGGGTCTGGGGGTTCTTGATGAACTCCGTGCCCTCGAGGGGCCGCAGGGCCTGGCGCCGCTCGCCCTTCCAGGTGCCGAAGAAGGCCTGGTACTGGTTGATCGGGTAGGCGACCGTGCCGTAGACCGTCGTGCGCTTCTCCCAGAAGACCTCACCCGTCGCGAAGGTCGAGGGCAGCCAGGTGCCGCCGCCGGAGGGGGGGCGGGTGCCGTCGTAGATGGTGCTGAGCGGGATGGCCGCCGTGTAGGCGCCGGCGCTGAAGACGGGGATGAGCTTGTTGTAGGTGAAGCCCAGGCCCCAGCCCACGAAGTTCGCGTCGGTGCGGTACGAGACGCTGGCCGAGTAGAGGTAGCGGTTGAGCAGGTCGGAGCCGCCCGTCGCCAGCCCGCCGCGCAGGGCGTTGTACTGGGTGAGGCTGAGGGTGGGCACGAGGTAGCGCGGCGCCAGCGTGCCCCAGGGGGAGTAGCGGTCGACCGGGTAGGTGAAGGGGTAGTCGCTCTCGGCGCGCTCGCGGCTGCCGGTGCGGGTCGGGTCGTCCACGCCCACCCCGGCATCGGGCGCATCGGCGATGCCGCCGGCCGGCAGGCCCGGGTCGCGCGGGGGGCCGCCGAAGAGGGGGTGGGGGGTGCCCGGGGGCAGGGCCGCCATCGAGCCGCCGACCCCGGTGAGGCCGGGGATCTGGAGCCCGTCGGTCAGGGGCTGGACCGGCGCCCGGTGCTGGCTGCGGCGGATGCGGCCCTTGCGGCCCAGGTCGGGGGCGTCGACGTCGGCGGCGTCCCGGGGGGGCACCGGCGCGGCCTGGGCGATGGGGGTGAAGTCGTCGGCCGGCAGCAGCGTGGCGAGGGGGGCCCGGGCGGGACCGAGGGGCCGCGGCAGGACCCCCCGCGGGCGCCACTGGGCCCGGTCGAGGGCCATGCGGGCGATGTCCATGCCGTTGGCCGAGTAGCTCTCGAAGACCATGGCGGTCTCGTCGGGCCGCACACTCGGCGCGAAGGCGCCGCCCAGCACGTTGGTGACCTGGTAGAGCTGCTCGGTCTCGAGGTCGACCGCGTAGATGTTGTAGATGCCCGTGCGGTCGGACGAGAAGTAGAGGGTGCGGCCGTCGGCCGACCAGGTCGGGTCGATGTCGAGGGCCTCGTCCGCCGTCACCCGGCGCACCGGGGTGCCCGCGGCGTCGTGGATCCAGATGTCGCGGCGGCCGTCCGTCCAGACCGACAGGGCGATGTGGCGGCCGTCGGGCGACCACCGGGGCGTCGCGAACTGGGTGTGGTCGTCGGGGGCGGCGAGGGGCTCGACCTGCTGGTCGATGGTGACCCGCTCGAGCTGGTTGTTCTGGACGTCGTTGGTGACGACCAGCAGCTCGCGGCCGTCGGGCGAGAAGCTCGGGTGGCGGGCCCGGTCGCCGTTGGTCAGGGCCTCGAAGCGGCCGCTCAGCTCGTAGAAGTAGACGTCGCTGTAGATGTTGAAGCGGTCGACCACGTGGAGGGCCGAGAAGGCGAAGGCCTCGCCGTCCGCCCGCCAGCCGAAGTCGTTGGCGAAGCGCTGGTCGAGCTTCTTGAAGGCGTCCTTGCCCTCGCCGTCCGCCAGGTAGATGGCCGGCCCCTCGGCGAGGTCGTTGCAGGACCAGACCAGGCGCCCGCCGTCGGGGCTGTAGGTCGGGGCGGCGCACTGGTCCTCGCCGTCGCTCAGCAGCTCGAAGGGGGTCAGCCCCTCGGCGGAGACGGCGTCGGCCTGGGCGTTGTAGCGGTCGGTCATCGCCGTGCGCCACTGCTTGTAGAGCGCGGGCAGGGGCTCGCCGAAGCTGCGCTTGCCGGGCAGCACCCAGGGCAGGGTCCACCGGCCGTACTGGTGGATGAAGCGGGTCCAGGCGTCGGCGCCGTGGGTCTCGGCCACCCAGGTCTGGAAGTCCTGGCCGAAGAGGTAGCGCAGGTTGCCGCCCGGGGGCGTGACCTGGTAGCCGTCGAGGTTGCCCAGGGGCGGGAAGTCGTCCTCGAGCACGGCCACGCGCTTGATCATGTGGGCCATGCTGGCCCGGCCGCGGCCCTTGGTCGTGTGGCGGGTCTCTTGGAAGGTGGCGTAGCCCTCGGTGACCCAGCCCGGCGAGATGCGGTTGGTCGAGACGATGCGCCCGAAGACGCTGCGCAGCGCCTTGGGAATGCCGCCCACATGGTCGATGTGGAGGATGTGGGTGAGCTCGTGGGTGAGCAGCAGCTCGTGCCAGGTCTCGTAGTCGGAGAGCGTGCTGTCTTCGGTGGGGGCCGTCACGAAGATGACGATGGTGTTGACGGGCAGCGTCATCGCATACCCGTTGGCCGCGTCGGTGTTGTCGACCAGCACCACCTCGATGGCCCGCCGGGGCTCCCACTGCAGCTCGGCCGTCATCTCGGCCCAGATGGGCTCGGCCATCAGCGACAGCTCTTCGGCGAGCTGCTCCTCGCCGCCGTGGAAGCTGATGTTGAAGTGGGGCGTCGAGACCGTGCGCCAGGTGAGGGCCGGGTCGTAGCTGGCGGCCCGGGCGGCGGCGGGCCCGAGCGCGAGGCCCCCGAGGCCGAGGGCGCCCAGCAGCAGGGCGGCACGCAGCGGGCGCGCAGGACGGCGGGCGGCGGAGGTGGGGCCCGCCATCAGAACCAGTACGTCACGCCCGCCTGGGCGGTGGAGGTGGTGCCGATGCCGCTGGAGGTGCCGCCGACGTCGATGTTCAGCCCGAAGGCCGTGTTGAAGCCCAGGTTGTCGAGGCCGAAGAAGAAGAAGTCGATGGCCGCGAGGGGCTGGAGCCGCACCGTCTCGCCGGTCGGGCCGAAGACGTAGCCGGCGCCGCCGCCCACATAGAGGTTCATGTTGTCTTCGACGACCGTGCTCACGAGCAGCCGGCCGCCGGCCGTGATCTCGGTGGCCTCGCCCTCGAGGGTGTCGAAGCCGCCGATGCCCTCGATGATGACGTTGACCGGGCTGTCGCCGGTGGGCACGCCGAAGCGGGCGGAGAGCGCGCTGCCGTCGCCGAGGGAGCTGTTGAAGCCGACGCCGAAGCGCCCGCCCAGGTCCTTGGCGGCAGCGGGGCCCGCGACAAAGGCGAGCAGGAGGGGCAGGGCGGCGAAGCAGGAGCGGGCAGGGGAGCGCATGGGCGGGTCCGTGCGGGGCAGGAGCCAGCGGGCGCCGTCCGGGGGGACCGGTGCGCGGGGGGCTGGCCGACGGGCGGGGCGGGGGAGGGGAGCCCTGCGGCGGGGAACGGCGGGCGCCCGCAGAGCGGACCACACCACCGGCTGCACGGGGGGCGCGCAGCATGCAGGACGCGTGCAGCATAGTCGGCGCCTGCCGCCGGCACCACCCCGCCCGGTGCAGAAGCGGGCCCGTCCGGGCGCTTCAGCGGCGGCGCGTCGGCCCCGCCTCCGGTCGACGCGCTCAGCGGCGCCGGCGCAGCAGCCCGAGCATGCCCAGGAGTGCGAGGCCGAGGCCCCCGGCCGCCCCCCGTGCGCCCGGCACAGTCGCGCAGCCCGCGAGCTTCGGCGCGCCGCTGTCGGCCCCCACCGAGAAGGGGAAGTCGGCCGTCGGCTCGCCCCCGCCGCCGTCCGCGCCGCCGCCGCCGTCGCCGCCCCCGGAGGAGCCGCCGCCCGCGTGGCCCGCCGTCCACAGCTCGCCCGCGCAGTCGCCGAAGAGGTAGCTGCCCTCTTCGGGGAAGGCGCCGGTCTCGCCCTGGGAGTCGGTCCAGGCGAAGTAGTACTCGTGGCAGCCGCCGGCCTCGGGGGCGCTCGCGTCGCCGCCGTAGATGCCCAGCTCGGCGGCCCCGTGCAGCAGGCCGAGGGACGTGGGGCTGCCGTCGATGACGACCTCGAGCGCCGCGGGGGGCTCGGCGTCGGACCAGTCGACCAGGAAGGAGGCGTCGTCGGCGGCGGTCTCGGGGCTGTGCACCCCCATGGCCACCGGCGCCGTCCAGTTCGGGGCGCCGCCGCCGAAGTCCTGGGTGTAGTAGGTGCCCGTGACCCCCGTGCCCAGCTCGTTGAAGGAGCTGCGCATGATGTTCTCGCGGTGGCCCGAGGAACACATCCAGCCCGAGAACACCGTGTTGTAGCCGTTTCCGTAGCCATAGGCGATGTTCTCGCCCACGCCGCCCTCGGTGTACCAGCGGCTCACCCGGTCGAAGAAGCTCGTGCCGTCGCTCGACTCGTGGGCGAAGTGGTTGTTCGCGTTCATGTCGTCGCAGTGGAAGCGGCTGGCCTCGCAGAGCCCCATGTCGAAGTAGAGGATGTCTTGGGGCACCTGCTCGTTGGGCTGGAAGCTGTCGAAGCTGCAGCCGGCGGCCTCGTAGTCGGCCGCGAACTCCTCGGGGGCCACCCGGGCGGCGTTGGTCCAGACGTGGAGCTCGCGCTCGGCCCAGGAGGGGTAGCCGTCGACGACGTCGCCGTAGCCGGCCCAGGCCGGGGCGAGCAGTGCGGAGAGCAGGGCGGGGGTCATCCGAGTTTCTCCTGGAGCCAGGTGGCGGCGAAGCGGGCGGAGTCTTCGTAGGACTTGCGCAGGTCCTTGGCGATGCCCTGCTCGATCTTGCCCCCGACGCCGAAGAC
Source organism: Myxococcota bacterium (assembly GCA_964226865.1). Classification (GTDB taxonomy): domain Bacteria; phylum Myxococcota_A; class UBA796; order UBA796; family UBA2385; genus CAXQUZ01. The sequence goes on from CAXQUZ010000549.1 coordinate 8,021, forward strand.
TTTGGCCGAGATGCTGACCTTGACGACCCTTTCACAACCGCCGGGGGCGTCTTCGAGGGCGTAGCTGCCCTTCACGCTGATCTTGTCTCTGAGCGCCATCGGCTCGACGTGCCAGTCGAAGGCGGTCTCGCCGGCGCGCCCGCGCTGCACGATGACGTAGCGGAGGTGGGGGCCCGTCCAGCGCTGGATGAAGGCCGGCATCTCTTCTCTGTGGGTGATGCGGATGCGGCGGCGCAGCTCGCCGGCCACCTCGCGCTCCTCGACGATCTCGCGGGTGAGCTTGTCGTCCACCCCCGAGGCGAGCTGGTAGGCCTCGCTGAAGACCTCGGCCCAGACGGCCGCGCGGGGGTGGGGGTAGAAGTGGCGGAGCTCGAAGCGCTGCATGCGAGACCTCGGGGCGAGACGGCGGGATAACCCGGGCGCCCCGGAGGATGGATGGCCGCGCCCCGACCGACACCGCCGCCGTGGCTCACCGCGGCCGAGCGGGCCCTGGGCTTCGGCGCCCTGGGCGCGGGCCTCGGCATGCTGGGCCTCACGGTCTGGTGGCCGGGGGCCAGCGTCGCGGTGGGGGTGGGCGGGGCCTGGCTCGGGGCCATGGCCGCCCGCATGCCCCGGTCCGGCGGGCCCTGGGCGCTCTCCCTGGTGGTGCTCCAGCTCGGGGCCCTCGCGGATGCGGCCTTGCTCGGAGATGCCCTGCTGGCCGTCGTCTTCGCGGGGATGGCCGCGCTGGGGGCCGGGCTGCTCTGGGCCGCGGCCCGGTCGCGCAACCGGGGGCCGCTCAGCTCTTGAGGTGGGCGCGCAGGGCGAAGCCGGCCGCGACGGCGAGGCCGAGCACGAGGCCGAGGCCCGTGACCCAGACGGGCGGCTCGGTGGCGGGATCCGGGGGCCCCGCGACGGCCGCGGGGGCGGTGACCTGGCGCACCCAGTGCACCCCCTGGAGCCCCGCCACGGCGCCGGCCCCGGAGCTGGGGACCGCCAGCGCGCGCGCCTGGAGGGGAGCGACGCTGTCGAGCGCGGGGGCGCCGAGCACCGGGGCGCCCGCCGCGCCTGCGAGACCGTCGGCCAGGGGCAGCAGCGCGCCGGCGGCGAGGGCGGCGGTGACCCGGGCGTGGAGGGGGGCGAGGGCAGCCGGGTCGCAGGGATCGGAGAGGTGGACGGCGACCAGGTCGGTGCGGCCCTGGGCGGCGCTCGCGGCGAGGGCCCGGGCCTCGGCGGCGGTGCCCACGACGGCGAGCACGAGGGCACCGGTGGGGCCGGCGAGCCAGCGGTGGAGGCCGGCGGGGCCCGGGGTGACGGCGTCGTCGACGAAGGGGCCGGGCGGCGGGACCAGGCAGGTGGTGGCGGTGCCGGTGAAGGCGGTCTGGAGCGGGCGCGCCTCGGGCGGCGCCGCCGGGTCGGGCTGGCCGAGGGGGGCGAGCAGCAGCTGGGCCAGCTCGGCGGCGTCGCGGGGGGGGGAGACGAGCTCGGCCGGGGAGGCCGCGGGGGCGGGGGCCCGGGCGGGGGGCGCCGCGGCCGCGAGGGGACGCAGGGCGCCCGCCGGGTCGTCGAGGAGCAGCACGGTGCCCCGGGGCAGCCCGAGGGGCGCCTCGGCGAGCTCGAGGGCCGCCGCGGGCGAGAGCACCACCCGCAGCCCCGGGCCGGACCGGGCACCGAGGAGGGTGCCGCCGAGGGCCGCCCGCTCGACCGCATGCACGGCCCCGTCCGCCGTCACCAGCTGCAGCAGCCCCGCGCCCGCCCGGTCCAGGTAGACCGCCCCCCGGCCGGCCTCGTCCAGGGGCAGCGCCGCGAGGGCCCGTGCCGCCCGTGCCGCCACCGTGCCCGCCTCGCTGGCGCCCCCGACGAGCAGCGCCGCCTTGCCCGCCCGCAGCGCCCGTCCCCCCTTCGCCACCGTGCCCGCTGCCTTGCCCAGCCGACCGGCCTGGCCCGCGAGGCGACCGGCGCTGGCGCAGGCCTTGATGAGGCCACCGAAGGCGCGGGCGGGGCGGGGGTGGCCGAGGGCCAGGGTCAGGGCCAGCCCCAGCAGCCATCCGGGGCGAGACCAGGGACGGGGCCCCAGGCGGGACCGGGGCGGCGCGGGGCAAGGCATGGGCGCTCGGGACCGGAGACCCCGCCATCCTGCCCGGTGCGCCGGGATTCGGCTACGCTGCCGCCGTCCCCCGGGAGGTCTCCGTGTCGCTGCTGACGTCGTCTCTGTTGTTGGGTGGTGTGCTCGCCCATGCCGCCATCCCCCTCGACCCGGCCGACTACCCCGACTGCGGCGACGAAGACTGCGAGGACTGCTGCCCCTCCGACCTCAACCAGGACTGGTCCTTCATCTCGTACATCCCGGAACACTCCCGGGCCTCCGTGCGCCCCGCCGAGCTCGCGCTGGGCAGCGGCATGTGGATCGACCAGGCCTGGCGCACGACCCTCGGCCGCACCGACGTGCTCGTGGCCATCGGCGACAGCGGCGTGGACTGGTCCAATCCCAACCTGGTCAACAAGTTCCACCTCAACACGGCCGAGCTGCCGCTGCCCCAGGATGCCGCCGGCGTCGAGTATGCAAGCCACGACGCAAACGAAGACGGCGTGATCAACATCCGAGACTGGGCCGAGGACCCCCGGGTCGACATCGCGGCCGGCGAGGACGTCGCCGACGGCATGCTCGACCCCTCCGACCTCATCGCCACCTTCTCCGACGGGGTGGACGACGACGGCAACGGCTACACCGACGACATCAGCGGCTGGGACTTCTTCGGGCGCGACAACAACGCCTACCACACCTATGCCGACGGCTACGGCACCCACGGCGACGGGGTGGCCCGGGAGGCGGCGGCCGAGGGCGGCGACGAGGAGAACGGCCGCATCGGCGTCTGCCCGAACTGCATGGTGCTGCCCGTGCGGATCGGCGACACCTTCATCACCGACGGCGGACGGGCGGCCGAGGGCATGCTCTTCGCCGCCGACTCGGGCGCCGTCGCCCTGTCGATGGCCATCGGTGCGCTGACCAACACCGACACCACCGAGGCCGCCGCCGCCTATGCCTTCGAGAACGGCCTCACCCTCGTGGGCGCAGATCGGAAGAGCGTCGTGTA
>CAXQUZ010000550.1:0-9230 GCA_964226865.1 Myxococcota bacterium
CCGTCGACATCGTAGTCGTCGCCGCCGTCGCAGGCCTGGTCGACGCCGTCGTACCAGGTCTCGGCCGCGCCCGGGTTGACGCCGGCGTCGCTGTCGTCGCAGTCGCTGCCGTTGGTGGCCGTGCCCGAGGGCTGGACACAGGCGGAGACCGTCGCCGCGGCGTCGCCGTAGCCGTCGCTGTCGGCGTCGACGTAGAAGGTGAGGAGGTCGTCGGCGTCTTCGAGGTCGCCATCGCAGTCGGCGTCGATCTCGTCGCAGGCCTCGACCGCGTCGGGGTGGACGGCGGCGTCGGCGTCGTTGCAGTCGCCGTCGACCGCCACGAAGCCCGAGGGCGGCGCACAGGCGACCCGAGAGTAGGCGGCCGCGCCGTAGCCGTCGCCGTCGGCATCGGCGAAGAAGGTGGCCGCGTCGACCGCGGAGGACTCGTCGATGGTGCCGTCGCAGTCGTTGTCGACGCCGTCGCAGAGCTCGGCGGCCAGCGGATAGATCGCCGGGTCGCTGTCGTCGCAGTCGTCGCCGCCGGTGGCGAAGCTGTCGTGGCCGTCGCCGTCTTCGTCCACCCCCACCACGAGGCCCGCGTCCTTGTCGCCGCAGCCCCCGAGCACCGCCAGGGCGAGCAGGGCCCCCGCGGCGCGGCCCGGCGCTCCGGCAGCAGCGGGCGGGCGGGCGGGCCAGAACCGGCAGGCGGACCGGGAAAGGGGACGACTCCATCGGTGAGCGACCGCCCCAGCGGGCGCCGCGGCCCGTTGGTGTACTCCGTCCAGCGCGCGACCCGCCAGCCTCCGCCGCCGATTCGCCCGGGCCACCGTCCGGGGCCCCCTGCGGGACGGCACGGCGGGCCGAGGGGTCCCCGCCCGCGACGGCTACGATGCGGCCGGCCGCCGCGCCCACCGTGCCCCTGCGCCCCCGGGTCTCCCATGCTCCTGCCCCGCGTCTTCCCCCTGGTGGGCGCCGCCCTCGGCGGTGTGGCCCTCGCCGCGCCCGCGCCCGCGTCCGACGACCTGCCCGCCCTCCGCACCCTCGCCGCGGCCCGCGGGCTCCAGCTCGGCGTCGCCGTCTCCCACCCCTCCCTGCTCCGCCGGCCCCAGGCCCAGGAGCTCGTGCGCCGCCACTTCGACGCCATCACCCCCGAGAATGCCCTCAAGTGGGGCTCGATCGCGCACCAGCCCCACCGCCGCGACACCGCCGCCGCCGACGCCCTCGTGGGCTGGGCCCGGGAGCACGGCCTCGCGGTGAAGGGCCACGCCCTCGCCTGGGACCAGGAGATCCCGGGCTGGCTGCTCGCGGCGGAGGACACGGCCCTGGCGGAGGCCCTCGACGCCCACATCGCCCAGACCCTCGACGCCCTGGGCGCCGAGGTCGCCGCCTGGGACGTGGCGAACGAGGTGCTGGAGGACGACGGGGGCCTCGGGGCGAGCCGGCTGCTGCCCGGCGGCGACCCCGACCGCCTCGACGCCTGGTTCCGGGCAGTCGACCAGCGCCAGCCCGACGCCCTGCTGCTGCTCAACGACTACGGGCTGTCGGCGGGGGGCCCGAAGGCCGCGGGGCTGCTGCGGCTGGTCGACGGCATGCAGGCCCGGGGGGTGCCCATCGACGGGGTCGGCATCCAGTCCCACCTCGACATCCGCCACCCCCCGCCGCCCGGCGCCCTGCCCGCGCTGCTCTCCGCGCTGGGTGCCCGGGGCCTCGTCGCCCACATCAGCGAGCTGGACGTGCGCATCGGCGAGGCCGGCGGGGCCCGCTGGGGGCGGGAGGCCGCCCAGGCCTGGCTCGTGCACCGGGTGGCCACGGCCTGCATCGCGGCGCCCGCCTGCACGGCGCTGACCGTCTGGGGCCTCGACGACGGCGACCACTGGACCGCCCGGGCGGCCCCCGGTCCCGTGGGGGTGGCTGCCGGCAGCCCGCGGGGGGGGGCCGTGCTCTTCGAGGCCGCGCTGCGCCCCAAGCTCGCGGCCCACGCCCTCGCCGCCGCCCTCGCGGGCCAGCGCCCGGCCTTCTGCGACCAGAACGTCCTCGAGCATGGCGATCTGGAGGACGGCGCCGGGGGCTGGAGCACCGGCGGGGGTCGGCTCCAGCGCAGCGAGGCCGCCCGACACGGCGGCACCCACGGCCTGCACCACGACCAGCGCAGCGCCGACTGGCAGGGGCCCGTGATCGACCTGGCCCCCTGGCTGGGCGCGGGGCTGGACTGGGACCTGGGCATGCAGCTGCGCCACGACGGCCCGGCGCCCGCCCCCCTGCGCCTGACCCTGCGCATCGAGGACGACGCCGGCGAGCGCTTCGTGCCCCTCGCCGCGGCCACGGCACCGCCCGGTCGCTGGACGGCGCTCTCGGCCCGGTGGACCCCAGAGCTCGACGGGCCCCTCCAGCGGGCCGAGCTCTATGTCGAGGGCCCCGCGGCCGGCGTGGCCCTCGACGTGGACGACGCCCGGGCCGCCGTGCACTGCCCCGACTGAAGCGGGCCCCGGACCGCCTGCGCCGGGGTGTGGGGCGGCGACCGCGGTGGTAGGCTGGCGGCATGGCTCCCTCCCGTCCGCCCGTCGTCCGCATCCTCGCCCAGGGGGTGGCCCTCACCGTCGCCAGCACGGCGGGCTGCTTTCCCCACAACGGCGTCTCGGAGCCCCCGCCCGGCAACCCGCCCGAGCCCGAGCCCCCGAAGCCACCGCCCGAGATGCCGCGCAACCCGCCGCCCCCGGAGCCCGCGCCCGCGCCCGCGCCGCCGACGCTGCCGGACTGGGCCTCGGTCGCCAGCGACCACCCGGCCGGCGCGACCAACCCGCCCCGCCCCGTGCTCGTGGCCCTCGCCGACGGCAGCCGCTGCTGGAAGGCCTGGGTGGGCGGCATGATCCCGCCCGCCCCCGACGAGCTGAAGGCCGGTGGCAAGGTCATCACCGACCCCGCCCAGGCCGGCGAGGCCACCGAGATCCAGTGCCCGCCCGACCGGCTGGCCCGGCTGCTCGACCACCACAGCGGCACGGGCAACTGAGGCCGCCGCGGGGCCCGGCCGCCGCCCTCAGCGGGTGATGAGCGAGCGCTCGAGCTCGACCACCCGCGGGTCGCCGGCCTCGTCCTCGACGACCAGCTCGACCACCGTGCCCTCGGGGCCGGTGCCGAATGCGATGAAGTCGTTGTCGCTCATGCCCTCGACCGCCTCGCCGTCCACCGCCAGGATCCGGTCGCCCCGGCGCAGCCCGGCGTCGTGGGCCGGCGTGCCCGGCCGCACCCCGCGCACGGTGGCCGCCCCCTCGTCGATGCGGAAGGAGATGCCCATGCCGGCCATGCGGTGGGCGGGCAGGGCGAGGCTGAGGTGGAGCTCGTCGCCGGGCAGGGGGTCGATGTAGACCGGCTCGGCGAGCGCCCGCAGCGCGCCGTCCGTGCGCCAGGCCTCGATGACACAGGGCTCGGGGGTGATGTCGACCTGGAAGGAGACATTGGCCACCACCCGCCGCGGCCGCAGCCCGCAGCCCGTGACCCAGACCGTCGGGTCGAGGCGCCGGTCGGTGACGACGATGTCGAGGGTGGCGAGGGCGCGGTCGGGATCGATGGTGTCGCAGCCCTCGTCGTCCCAGGCGACCCGGAGCTGGGCGCCGTCGACGAGGGTGACCGTGGCGGCGCCGCGGGGCTGGCGGGCCGAGAAGCGCAGCGCGCCGCCGGAGAGCTGCCAGTCGACCGGCGCGCCCCCGGCCGAGACCCGCAGCACCGCGGCCGCCGGGTCCCAGCCCTCGGCGACCGGACAGGCGACGGCGTAGCGGCGGGCCAGGGAGTAGAGCGCCCGCTCGCAGCGCCCGCCGTCGAGCACGAGGGCCACGATGCCGCCCTCGTCGTCGATCAGCAGGGGTGCCTCGGCGTCGGGGCCCTCCTGGATGCGGGCCAGGGCCTCGGCGGGGAGGGCGAGGCTGCCGTCGCCGAAGACCACGGGCACGGCCTCGCTCGGGCCGCTCGCCAGCAGCACCCGGAAGCGGGCAGGCCCCCGGGGCTCGTCGTCGCTGGGCGCACCGTTGTGGTCGACCACCTCGAGGGGACAGACCGCCGCGCCGTGGGTGGCGATGTCTTCGGCGCTGAGCGCCGTGCGGGTGGGGAGGGCGGCCGCCGTCCGGGGGCCGGTGTCGCCCGGGCGCACGGCGGCGTCCCCAGCGGAGCGGGCGCGGGCCGCACGGGGACGACCACCTGGGCCCTCCCCGCGGTCGAGCCACCACAGGCCCGCCGACAGGGCGCAGGCCACCACCAGCAGGCCGAGCAGGCGTCGCAGGCGGGCCGGTGGCGGGCGCGGGGGGGCCATGGGTACTCCTCGCTCCGCAGTGTAGTCCGCCCGCCCACCGCCGCCCCCGCTCCGGTCGCGCACGGCCGGCGGCCCGCGTCCTCTTGTAGGATGCCCGCGTCCCCTGCCCGGATCCCCCATGGCCGTCCCCCACCGTCCTCTCCCCCTCCTGCTGCTCGCCCTGGCGGCGGCCGGCTGCAGCGGCAAGTCCTCCGACACGGGCGCAGCCACCGGCACAGACGGCACAGACGGTACAGACGGCACGGACGGCACCGACGGCACCGACGGCACCGACGGCACCGACGGCACGGACCACGGCGACCCCCTCTCCTGGGAGCTCCAGGCGCCCGGGCCCTACCGGGTGGGGCACGCCCAGATCACCCACAGCTACCGCCCGGCCGTGGGCGACAGCGACCGCACCATCACCCTCCACGTCTGGTACCCGACCGAGGCCACCACGGGCGAGACCGTCCGCTACATCGACCTCTACGAAGACAGCGAGGCCCTCGGGGAGGCCCCGGCCGCCGCGCCCGCCCACCCCGGCGGCTACCCGGTGGTCGCCTACAGCCACGGCTACCAGGGCTTCGCCGGCACCAGCGCCTTCCTGATGGCCCACCTCGCCACCCACGGCATCGTGTCGGTCGCCCCCGACCACGTCGACAACCTGCTCACCGACACCGTCGAGCCCCTGCCCACGGCCCACTACATCCACCGCCCCCAGGACGTCCAGCAGGCCATCGATGCCCTCGACGACGGCCTCTTCGCCGGGGTGGGCCTCGCGGCCGGCGCCGCGGCCACCGACCGGGTGATCATGTCGGGCCACAGCTTCGGCGTCTACACCACCTGGATGATGGGCGGCGCGGCCATCGAGCCGGCGCTGCTCGACACGGCCTGCAGCGGGGGGCCCGGCTTCAAGACCGGCACCTGCACCGAGGCCGAGCAGACCGCCTTCCTCGACGGCACCCTCGACGATCCCCGGGTCATCGGCAGCATCCCCCTCGCGGGCGGCTTCCGCCGCGAGCTGCTGGGCACGACGGGCGCCGCCAGCGTGCACGGCCCCTGGCTGCTGCTCACGGGCAGCGAAGACGACGTGGGGGCCGCCGAGGGCTTCGCCACCACCGCGGGCCTCGACCTCACCTGGGCCGAGCTCGCCGGCGGCTGCCACCAGACCTTCGCCCTCGGCCTCTGCAGCACCCTCGACCCCGAAGAGGGCTTCGTCCTGGTCGAGACCCTGTCCCTGGCCTTCGTGCGCGCGGTGCTGCTCGACGACGAGAGCAGCGAAGTGGCCGACATCCTCAGTGGCGCCCAGTCGATCTCCGACAAGGTCGCCATCCAGCACCGCAGCGAGTAGTCCGCCCGCGCCGGCCGCCGGGCTACCCTGGGCGGCCCCTGCCCCTGCACCCCGTCCGTGGCCCCCACCCCGCCCTCGGAGTCTCCGTGTCCGCCTCCAGCTCTGCCGCCTCCGGGCGCGCCGCCCGCCTCGCCCCCCTCCGCCAGGCCGCCCGGGACTGGGCCGCCATCGACCCCGATCCCGAGACCCGGGCCGAGGCCCTGGCCCTGGCCGAGGCCCCCGACAGCGCCGAGACCGAGGCCGCCCTGGTCGATGCCTTCGGCGGCCGGCTCAGCTTCGGCACGGCCGGCATCCGCGGCCGCATGGGCGCCGGGCCGGGCCGCATGAACCGGGTGGTGGTGCGCCAGACCACCCTCGGCTTCGCCCACTACCTCAACGCCGCCCGCCGGGCGGGCACGGTCACGGGTGACACCGTCGTGGTCGGCTACGACGGGCGCCGCAACAGCCGCATCTTCGCCGAGGAGGCCGCGGCCCAGCTCGCCGGCGAGGGGCTCCGGGCGCGCATCTACCCCCACCCCGTGCCCACCCCCGTGCTCGCCCACGCCGTCGTGGCCCACGGCGCCATCGGCGGCGTGATGGTCACCGCCAGCCACAACCCGCCCGCCGACAACGGCTACAAGGTCTACTGGGGCAACGGCGCCCAGATCGTGCCCCCCCACGACGCCGGCATCGCCGCCGAGATCGCCCGCATCGGGCCGCGCTGCCCCGGGCTGCCCCCCGACATCCGGCTGCTCAAGGAGCGGGGCCGGGTGACGGGCCCCGACCCGGCCGTGATGGAGGACTACCTCGCCCGGGTGCTGGCCCTGCGGGTCCACACCGGCGCCAGCATCCGCACCGTCTACACCGCGATGCACGGCGTCGGCCACGCCACCCTCCAGGCCGTGCTCGAGCGCGCAGGGGATCACGAGCTGGTCCCCGTTCCCGAGCAGGTCGAGCCCGACGGGGCCTTCCCCACCGTGGCCTTCCCCAACCCCGAGGAGCCCGGCGCCCTCGACCTCGCCATGGCCCGGGCCACCGCCGCGGAGGCCGCGCTCATTGTGGCCCACGATCCCGACGCCGACCGCCTCGCCGTCGCCGTGCCCGATCCGGCCGCCCCCCAGGGCTGGCGCCAGCTCTCGGGCAACGAGGTGGGGCTGCTGCTGGCCCACGATCTCCTCGACCACGGCGACACCGAGGGCGCCGGCGCCCAGCGCCTCGTGGCCACCACGGTGGTCAGCACGACGCTGCTGGCCCACCTCGCGGCCCTGCGGGGCGTCCAGTACGCCGAGACGCTGACGGGCTTCAAGTGGATCGCCAACGCCGCCATCGACGCGGCGGCCCAGGGGGTGCGCTTCGTGGTCGGCTTCGAGGAGGCCCTCGGCTACTCCGCCGGCGACGTGGTGCGCGACAAGGACGGCGTCTCGGCCGCCCTGCTGCTCATGGATCTCGCCGCCTGGTGCGCGGCCCGGGGCACGAGCCTCGCCGCCCACCTCGACGCGGTCTACGGCGAGCTCGGCTACGCGGCCAGCCTCCAGCACTCGGTGAAGCTGCCCGGGGCCGCCGGCAAGGCCCGCATCGACGCGGCCATGGAGACCCTGCGCCGGTCCCCGCCCGCCGCGCTGGGGGGCCTCGCCGTCCGCCGGGTGCGCGACCTCGCCACCGCCACGGCCACCGACCGGGCCACCGGCGAGACGAGCCCCCTCACCTTCCCCAAGAGCAACGTGCTGGTCTTTGATCTCGAGGGCGACGCCCGGGTGGTGGCCCGGCCCTCGGGCACCGAGCCCAAGCTCAAGTTCTACGTCGAGCTGCGGGCCCCCGTGGGCAAGGGCGGGGTCGCCGCCGCCCGCGAGACCGCCGACGCCGCGCTGGCCCCGCTGCTGGCCGGGGTGCTCGCCGCCGCAGGCCTCGACTGAGCGCCCGGCACAGACGCCCCGGCCGCGATTCCCGTGGCCGGTGGCGACAGCTGGGCCTACAGTGGGGGGGCGGCGAGGGTCGGAGCTCCGACCGAGATGAGCGAGCGAGTGCTGACAGCGCACCGTCCCCGAGGGCGGCACCGGGTCCCCGTGGGGCCCCCCGGCGGCCCCGTCCCCTGCCCTGCCCGCCGCCGTGTCCGGCGCGGCGCCCATGCCGCGGCCCTCCGGTCGCCGGCGTGCGGTACCCTCGTGCTGCGGGATCCCGTCCGGCGCGGGCCTGCTGTCGTCCTCCTCTCTTCCCCCGGGTCCGCCCCCCGCCGGCCCCGCCCGGGGACCGCCGCGCGCGGCCCCGTCCTCCTCGCGGCCGCCCCGGTGCTGCCCCCCCAAGATGCTGATGCTGGAGCGCTCGATGCCGATCGGTGAAGCCCCCAAGGCGGCCCCCCGCGGGCCCCGCCCCCTCGCCCTCCTGGCCCTGCTGCCCCTCATGGGGGGCTGTGTGCTCATCTCCGAGGACGAGCTGGCCTGGCGCACCGCCGAGAACGCCCCCGACCAGAGCGACGACGGCCTGACCGACGGCGACGACGGCAGCGACGGCGACGACACGACGGACGACTGCGGGGGCGCCGATCCCGCCACCTTCTACACCGACGCGGACGGCGACGGCCTGGGCGACCCCGGGGCCTTCGCCTGGGCCTGCGAGGCGCCGGCCGGCATGGTCGACAACGCCGACGACTGCGACGACACCGACGCGTCCATCGGCCCCATCCAGACCTGGTACCTCGACGGCGACGGCGACGGCTTCGGCGGCGGGGTGGGCCTCGAGGACTGCACCCGGCCCGCGGGCTACCTCGCCGACAGCAGCGACTGCGACGACGCCGACCCCGATCGTTCGCCCGCCGCCGCCGAGGTCTGCGACGGCATCGACAACGACTGCAATTCTCTGGTGGACGACGACGACGCGGGGCTCGACCTCGCCACGGCCCGGGACTTCTACGCCGACAGCGACGGCGACGGGGCCGGCGACCCGGCCGTGGCCACGACGGCCTGCGCCCTGCCAGCGGACCACGCCGAGACCGCGGACGACTGCGACGACAGCGAGCCCCTCGCGGCCCCGGGCCTCACCGAGATCTGTGGCGACGGCATCGACAACGACTGCAGCGGTGAGGCCAGCGTCTGCCTGCTCTCGGGCACCCTGCCCCTCTCGTCGAGCGGCATCACCTTCGCCTCGACCCTCAGCTTCGCCAGCACCGGCAGCACGGTGGTCGGCGGCCGCGACCTCACGGGCGACGGCATCTCCGACCTCCTGGTCACGGCCACCTCGGCCGACCGGGGCGCGGGCACGAACTCCGGCGAGCTCTACCTGGTGCCCGGCGACGCCGGCGTCGGGGTGGGCACGGTCGACCTCGCGCTGAGCGCCAGCACCGTCATCCAGGGCGACGCCGCCGGCGACCTCTTCGCCAGCCGGGTGGCCCTCGCCGACGACCTCGACGGCGACGGCGTCGACGACCTGCTCGCCGGCACGGGCTACGCCGATCTCGCCGCCACGGACGCGGGCGCGGTCTACCTGTTCAGCGGCGCCCTCTCGAGCGGCACCCCCGCCGCCAGCGACGCCGCCAGCGCCGTGGTCACGGGCACCGACCCGGGCGACTTCGTCGGCTTCTCCTTCGCCCCCCTGGGCGACGTGGACGCCGACGGCATCGGCGCTCTCGCCGTCGGTGCCTACAAGCGC
>CAXQUZ010000551.1:0-9065 GCA_964226865.1 Myxococcota bacterium
CGGTGCTCCAGTTTGGCACCGACAATGTTTTCAAAGGCCATGTAAACAATTGACAGCGCAATCAGTGTTTCTATGAGCGGCGGGAACCAGAGCACATTCGGCGCCAGACCGAACGCTGAGCTGATCAGCGTGATGCTCGGCGAGGCGCCGGCCAGCTCGCCGGTGGCCGTCAGCGTCCTGACCGCCCAGATGGACGATCTCGCCGGTGAGCAGCTCCCGGCCCTGATCGACGCGGTGCTCGCCGCGGGGGCCCTCGACGCCACGGTGGCCCCCGTCCACATGAAGAAGGGCCGCATGGGCTGGCGGGTCGAGGCCCTCGCCACCCCCGCGACCGCGGCGGCCGTGTCCGGGGCCCTGCTCCGCCACGGCAGCAGCTTCGGGCTGCGGCGCCGGGACGAGCACCGGCTCGTGCTGGATCGCCACCACCGCCGGGTGTCCACCCCCTACGGCGAGGTGCGGGTCAAGATGGGGCTGCTGGAGGGCGAGGTGGTCCACACCAGCCCCGAGCATGCCGACGTCCAAGCGCGGGCCCAGGCTGCTGGCGTGCCCGAGCGTCGCGTACACTTGGCGGCCATCGCCGCGGCCTTCGCGGACGGGGACGCCGACTGAGGACCACGCGCCCATGCCCGAGAACCGTCGACAGCGCGGGGGAAGCCCCGGGAGCCGGCTGCCGGTGCGGGTGGTCGGCACGGCCCCCCTCCCCCTCTACGAGGCCCTGGCCCAGGCGGGCATCGTCGTGGACGACCACGCCGCCCTCAGCCTCGTCTGGTACGCCGATCTCTCGGCCCGGGTGTGGCTGCGCTCCCAGGAAGACCCCCTCGCGGTGGCCCTGCTGAGCGACCCGGAGAACCGCGAGGATGCCCTGTCTGACGGCGCGGTCGACGCCTTCGCCGGCATTCCCGCCCAGCTCAACCAGCGGCTGCGCCTCGTGCTCCAGCTCAGCCAGGTCTGGCAGGACCGGCTGCGCCACCACGTCGACCAGGAGCGCCGCACCAGCTCCGAGCTCCAGTCCACCCGCGACCTGCTCGGCCGGCTCATCGACGCCACCCCCGACCCGGTGATGGCCGCCGACACCCGCGGCCAGGTCATCGTCTTCAACCGGGCGGCCGAGGCGGCCCTCGGCTACGACGGTGCCTGGGCCCGCGAGAACATGCACGTCTCCGACGTCTACACCGAGTCCACCGAGGCCCGGCGCGTGCTCGCCGAGATCCGGTCCTCCCCCAACGCCATCGTGCGCGAGATGCACGTCCGCCTGCGGACCCGCAAGGGCGAGAGCCTGCCCGTGCGGCTCTCGGCGGCCGAGGTCTACGCCGCGGACGGGCTGCCCATCGCGACGATCGGCATCTTCGAGGATCGCAGCGCCGAGCTCAGCCTCCACCGCCGCCTCAACGAGGCCACCAGCCAGCTCATCGAGAGCGAGCGCCGCGCCGCCGCTGTCGAGGGCCTGGCCCGCGCCACCCACGAGCTCAACCAGCCCCTGACCGTGGCCATGGGTGCGCTCGAATTGCTCGAACTCCGCGAAGATCTCCCTCAGGACGTCCGCCCCCGACTCGAACGGGTCTACGATCAATTGGAGCGGATGGCCGCCATCGTGCGCCAGCTTGGTCGGGCCAGCCGCCCGGGGGCCCTGCCCACGAGCCTCGCACTCTCTCCGGGCCCGTCCTCCGAGCCCCGCTGACTGTCCGCTCCCCGCCCCGAACCGCACCAGACCGGAGCCCCGATGTACCCGAATGCCCTCATCATGCTGGCCATGGACGAGCGCGACGCCTCCCTGCTCGACGGCATCGTCGCGGCGGCCGGGGGCCTCGGCATCCAGAGCGTGCGCCTTGTCCATGTCTCGGCCACCGATCCGCTGCCCAAGGGGCTGCTGGCGGGCATCGACCTGCCCGATCCGCCGCCCCCCGCCGGCCTCCAGCAGGCCGTCCACACCCTCCAGGCCGCCCTGCCCGACGTCGAGGTGACCGGTGAGTTCGCCGTGGGCGCCCCCGCCGAGGTGCTGGCCCAGCTCATCGAGACCCACGACGTCGACCTGATGGTGCTCGGGCGCAGCCAGGCGGCCACCGATGACACGCCGGCCTGGGGCCCCCACGGCCGCCACCTGCTGCGGACCGTGAGCTGCAGCGTGCTGATGGTGCCCCAGGGGGCGTCCCTCTCTCTCGACGAGGTCGTCGTCGGCCTCGACTTCTCGAGCAACGCCGGCGAGGCCCTCCGGGTGGCCACCGCCGTGGCCGGCTCCGTGCGGGCCGTCTGCCAGTACGACGCGGCCGTGAGCGGATCCGGTGCCATCACCGAGGCCGAGTTCGAGCAGGCCCTCCGCGAGAACGCCGAGAAGCACTTCGAGCGCGACCTGCTGCCCCTCATCGGCGACGCGCCCCGCCCGGTGCTCGAGATCGCTGCCGGCCCCCGCGCCAGCGCCGTGCTCATCGAGAAGGCCGGCGACGGTCTGCTCATCGTCGGCTCCCGCGGCCTCAGCCGGGTCGCGACCCTGCTGCTGGGCTCCACGGCCGAGAACCTCGCCGGCCGGGCCCGGGGCCCGCTGCTCATCGTCCGGAAGAAGGGCGAGGTCATGGGCTTCTTCGAGGGGCTCGTCCACCGCTAGGCCCGGGGCCGGCCCCTCCCGGCGGGCCGCCACCGGGCTACAGCCCCGCCCTGGAGGTCCCCATGTCCGTCGCTGCCCTCTTCGCCCTGCTCGTCGCCGGGACCGCCGGCGCCACGACCCCTGAAGAGATCCTGCAGAAGGCCGACGAGCTGCGCAAGGTCGCCAACTCGGCCCAGAAGCTGCGCATGACCCTGGTCTCGAAGAGCGGCAGCGAGCGGGTGCGCGAGTTCGAGACCCGGGTGCGCCGCGACGACGACGCCCTGCGCTCGTGGACCCGCTTCACCCACCCCAGCGACGTGGCGGGCACCCAGCTCGTGCTGGTCGACCACCCCGACCAGGCCGACGACCAGCTGCTCTACCTGCCGGCCCTCAAGCGGGTGAACCGCATCGCCGGCCGGGCCCGCACGGGCGCCTTCATGGGCAGCGACTTCGCCTTCGAAGACCTCGAGCTCCAGAACACCGACGACGCGAGTCACACGGTGGTCTCGGAGACGGCCGAGGCCTGGGTCATCCAGAGCGTGCCCGGGCCGAGCTCCACCTCGAGCTACGGCCGGGTGGTGGCGACCGTGCGCCGGGCCGACCACCTCCCCACCCGGGTCGAGTACTTCGACAAGAAAAACGAGCTGGTCAAGATCCTCGAGGTCAAAGAGACCCTCGAGAGCGAGGGGCGCAGCTACCCCAAGCTCAGCGTGATGACCAACCAGAAGAAGGGCACTGCCACCCGCCTCGAGGTGCTCGAGCAGCGCCTCAACCTGCCGGCCACCGAGCTTCCCGACGAGATGTTCACGGCGGCCTGGATGGAGCGCAACCCCTGAGTGGCCCCCCTCGCTGCCGCCCTCCTGCTGCCCGCGGCGTCGCCGGCCCTCGCCGGCTCGGTCGAGACCGCCGTGATCGCAGAGACCCTGTCCACGGTCGACACGGCCTGGGACCGCCCGGGCGAGGACCGCGCCACCCAGTCGACCTGGCTCGACGCCCAGGCCCGGGGGCGCACCGAGACCGGCCACTGGCAGCTCGGGGTCTGGGGCCACCACGCCGTGCGGGTGGGCCGCGACACCGAGGCCCTCTGGGAGCTCGAGGTCGGCGAGAGCGGCTGGGAGGGCGAGCTCGGGCCGGTGGGGCTGCGGGTCGGCCACCTCGTCGAGCGCTGGGGCAACCTCGATCTGCTCAGCAGCCTCGACCTGCTCAACGGCCGCGACCTGCGCGACGGCCCCCTCACCCCCCTGCGCCGCATGCGGGTGCCCGCGCCGCTCGTGCGCGCCCAGCTCGGCGGGGCCCGGGTGCGGGGTGAGCTCACCCTGCTGCCCTTCGGGGCCCGGGATCGGGTCGGGCTCTGGGGCACGGATCTCTCCCTGGTGCGCCAGGGCATGGCCACGGGCCTCGCCGCCGAGGCCGCCACCTGGCCCGGGGGCGACGCCCTCAGCGAAGACCTCGCCCAGCAGCTCGCGGGCGCCCTGCGGGACGGCCTGGCCACCCTCGACGCCCAGACCCGCATGGGGGCCGAGTCCGCCCTCGCCCAGGCCGGCAGCCCCCGCCCCCTCGACGAGACCCTGGACGTGGGCGCGCGCCTCGAGGCCACCCTCGGCCGGGTCGACGCCGCCGTGGTCGGCGCCTGGATCCGCAGCCGCCAGCCCCTGCCCACCGCCGATCCCGCGCTGGTCGCCGTGCTCCGCCGCGAGACCCTGCCGGGCATCGCCGACCAAGACACCCTGCTCGCCGCCGCCGACCAGGGCTTCGCCACCCGCTGGCCCCGCACGGCCGTGGGCGGCCTCGAGCTGGGCACCGTGCTCGGCACCGTGGGCCTGCGCAGCGAGACGGCGGTCTGGAGCCACCGGGCCCTCACCCAGGCCTGGCTCCAGGGCACCACCCGGCCCCAGCTCAGCCAGGGCCTCGCCCTCGACCGGGCCTGGGGCACCTGGCTCAGCCTGTCGGTGGAGGGCCGCTACAGCCACCTGTTCGACGCCCCCGACAACGCCCTCATGGTCGGCAGTCCCGACACATGGGAGCTCGGAGTGGCCGGCCGCGCCGACCTCGCCCGGGGCCGCCTGGGCCTCGAGCTGGGGGGCCTCGCGAACCTGAGCTTCCGCGAGGCCAGCCTGCGGCCCGGGCTGTCGTGGCGGGTGAGCGACGCGGTCGAGCGGGGGGCCGGGGCGCTGGTCTTCGTGGCGCCCGGCGACGCCGCCACCGGCTGGCGGGACGCCTTCACCTGGGCGGGGGGCCCCCTCGGCTACGCCAGCGACGCCGACGCCGCGTGGGTGCGGGCCAAGTGGATCCACTGAGCGCGGGCGGCCCGGGCGGCGGCGCCACAGTCCCCGTTGATGGCCGGAGGCTCCCGCAATAGGTGCCGCCTCTCCGCCGCGGGCGCCCTCCGGGACCGGCCCATGTGGCCCGCCAGCAGCCAAGGATCGCCCGGTGCGCATCGCCATCGTCGTCACCAGCGTCCGGTCCATCGACGGCACCTGGACCACCGCCCACCTCGCCGACGCCGCCCTGCGTGCCGGCGCCACCGTGCGCTTCCTCGAGCCCCAAGACTTCGAGGTCACGAACAACGGCCGCCTCGTGGGCCGCGCCTGGGCCGCCGACGAGCCGCTGGAGACCGTCGCTGCCCTGGCCGCGACCCTCGCCAGCCACCGCCTGCCCCGCCGCTACGTCGACCTCTCGACCTGCCAGATGGTGCTGCTGCGGGTCAACCCGCTCCACTGGCACACCCTCCAGTGCGTGACCCTGGCCCAGCAGTCCGGCGTGCCGGTGCTCAACGACCCCCTGGGCGTGACCCTCACCCGCGGCAAGGCCTGGCTCGCCACCCTGCGCGACGTGCCGACCCCCGAGACCATCGTGACGGCGAGCCGCTCCTCGGCCCAGGCCTTCGCCCGCCGCAAGGGCGGCCGGGTCGTGGTCAAGCCCGCCACAGGCAGCGGCGGCCGGGGCGTCACCCTCGTGCCCGCCCGGCGCACGGATCTCCTTGACCGCGCCCTCACACTCGCCCGGAACCAGGGCGGGCTGGCCGTGGTCCAGGAGTACATGCCCGAAGCGGAACATGGCGAGAAGCGGCTGGTGTGGGTCGGAGGCGAGCTCCTCGGCGGCTACCTGCGCGAGCGGGCCCCGGGCAACTTCCGGCACAACCTCAAGCAGGGCGCGCGCCCCAACCCCACCGAGATCACCGACCAGGACCGCCGGCTGGCCGAAGCAATTGGTCCCCATTTGTTGCAGAACGGGATAGGCATCGCCGGCTTGGACGTCATCGGTGGACGCCTGGTCGAAGTCAACACGCTGAACCCTGGCGGAATCCACTGGGCCGATGCCCTGAGTGGGGACCAGCCGGGAGTTCTCGCAAAGCGTGCCTTCGATGGGCTCCTTCGCACCGCAGCAGAGTTCCGCAAGAGGTCGCAGAGCAGATGAGCAGACGACGCGCAGCCGCAGACAAAGACGACTACCAGGGCGCCCCGGGCACCCTGAGCCGCAAGCAGGTCCTCGACGCCATCCGGCGGCGGACCAGCCTCCGTGACGCCGACGTGCGGGGCCTCGATCTGAGTGGCCTCAACTTCGACGGCATGGACCTGGCCTGGGCGAAGTTCGCCGAGGCCAACCTGAGCTCCTGCACCTTCCGGGGTGCCGACCTCTCGGGCGCCAGCATGTGGAGTGCCAACCTCCAGGATGCCGTGCTCGACGGGGCCGTTCTCGAGAACGCCGACTTCGATCTGGCCAACCTCGACGGCTGCACCGTCAAGGGTGCCCGGATCAAGAAGACGATCTTCCCCTTCGCCAGCGTGAAGATGGACGACGTCGACCGTGCCGTGCGCACGGGCGGTCGCCTGCGCATGGACCCGATCGACCTGGACTGAGCCCATGCTCGCTGCGCTCCTCGGGCTGGCCCGAGGGCCCACAGACGAGGAGCTCGTGCGCCGCTTCCAGAGCGGCGACGTCGAGGCGTACAGCGAGCTGGTGCTGCGCTACCAGGATCGGATCTTCACCCTCTGCCTGCGGTGGATGCACAACCGCAGCGTGGCGGAAGAGGTCGCCCAGGATGCCTTCCTGGCGGCCTATCGCGCGCTCGATCGCTTTCGCGGGGACGCCCGGTTCTCGACGTGGATGTACCGCATCGCGATCAACCACTGCAAGAACCGGCGCCTCTACCGCCAGCGCCGCGCCCAGGGTCGCCACGAGCCCCTCGAGGGGCGCGGCCCCGACGGTGACGGGCCAAAGCGACAGCTCGCGGACGACGGACCGGGAACCGATGTGGCGGTCCACAGGTCAGAGGCCAGCAGCATCCTCCAGGCCGGTCTGGCGGAGCTCGACGAGGACTACCGCAGCATCATCCTGCTCCGCGACATCGACGGCCTCGCATACGAGGAGATTGCCGACATCCTGGACCTTCCCAAGGGTACGGTGAAGAGTCGGCTCCACCGGGCGCGCGCACAGCTCGCCCGGGTGCTGGCCCGCACCGTGAGCCCGGACGACCTGCGCTGAGCGCCTCCCCCCCTCCCCTCCCCGCCGTGACCATGGACTCCTTCTTCGCCCGCAACCGACTGTCGGCCTACCTGGACGGCGCCCTGCCCCCGGCCGAGGCCCGGGAGGTGGCGGCGGCCATCGCGCGCGATCCCGAGCTCGCCGAGGAGTACGAGGCGCTGCGGCGGGCGGTCACCCTGCTCCAGCAGGAGGGCCCGACCACGGCGCCGCCGGGCTTCCACGCGCGGGTCATGGGACGGGTCGCCGACGAGGGGCGGCCCACCGGGGTGCTCGTGCAGCTCCGGCGGGTGTTCAACCGGGTGCCAGTCGAGGCCGTGGCCCTCGCCGCCGCCGCAGCGGTGGTGGTCATCGCCATCCAGTTCCGTCCTGGCGAGACCCCGGCCACCGACGAGGCCGGCGAGGCCCGCACCGCCGCGGCCGCCCCCGCCCCGCCGGCCCCGGCCAAGGACGCCGCCCCCGAGCCCACGGACGCGCCCCCCGTGGCGAAGAAGGAGGCGCCCGCCGAGGCCGAGGGCGCCCCCGACCCCGCGCCGCCCGCCCCCGAGATGCCGGCGGTCGCCGATGCCGCCCCCGCCACCCAGGACGGCGAGCGCCGCAAGACCGCCCTCTACCGATCGCCCAAGGTCGCGGAGGCCGCCACCGAGGCCTACGTGCCCGAGTGGGAAGACAGCCAGCGCACCGAGGTCGCCGCCGTCCGCGGCCTCCAGCTCACGGTGGGCAACGCCCAGGTGCTCTACCAGCTCGACCAGCTCGCCCGGCGGGCCCAGGGCCAGCTCCGCAACGGCAGCGGCCAGCCCACGAGCGCCTTCGAGCTCAGCGCCGAGGCCCCGTCGGCGGCCGTGCTGCTGGTGGTCCCCGCGGATCGCAGCGCCGAGGTCGAGGCCCAGCTCCGCAGCTTCGGGGCCAAGGCGGGCGGCGCGCCCAGCGGGCTGATGGTCGGCAACGGCAACGCCGGCTTCTACGTGGACGTGCGCTACACCCCCTGACGGCCGTCGCCCCCTGACGACCGTCACCCCCCAGCGGCTCCAAGCTCCTGATCCACCGTGGGCACAGGCCGTGCATGCGGGCGCCTCCTCCCGAGGTGTCCATGTCTGCTGCCGTCCCCGTCCCTGCTCCTCCCTCCCGTCCCCGGCCCGGGCTCCGCGAGCGCTACCTGCGCGAGGGCCCCAGCGGCTTCGGCGACGGCGAGCTCGCCGGCCTCGTGCTCGGCACCGGCACCGCCCGCCACAGCGCCGCCGAGCTGGGCCAGGCCCTCGTCCAGCGCCACGGCAGCCTGGGCGCCCTGCTGCGGCTGCCGCCGGCGGCCCTGGTCCACGAGACCGGCCTCGGCGCCGCCCGGGCCGTGCGGGTGCACGCGGCCCTCGAGCTGGGGCGCCGGGCCGTGCTCGCCGACGCCAGCCACCGGCCCCGGATCGAGAGCCCCCTCGACGCCGTGCGGCTGCTCCAGCCCGAGCTCAGCGGTCGGGGGGTCGAGGAGCTGCACGGCCTCTACCTCAACCGCCGGGGCCTCCTGCTCCACCGGGCCCGCCTCAGCCGGGGCAGCCCCACCCACACCATCCTCCACACGGGCACCATCCTGCGCACGGCCCTGCTCGTCCAGTCCCAGCGCCTCGTGCTCGCCCACAACCACCCGTCCGGCGACCCGCGCCCCTCCCCCGAAGACCTCGCCGTCACCCGCCGCATCGCCGAGGCCGGTCGGCTGCTCGGGGTGGAGCTCGTCGACCACATCGTGCTGGCCGGCACGGCCTGGCGCTCGCTCGCGGAGGAGGGCCTGCTGCCGCCCAGCAGCTGAGCCCCGGTCGCCCTCAGACGGCCGAGACCGCCTTGGCCAGCGCCCGCACCCGGTCGGGGGCGCCGATGCAGATGAGGAAGTCGCCGATGCCGATGCGGGTGGAGGCGTCCGGAGTCACGACCATCTCGCCGTTCGCCCGCCGCAGGGCCACGACCAGCACCCCGTGCTGCTGGCGCATGCCCAGCTCCTTGAGCGAGCAGCCCGACCAGC
>CAXQUZ010000552.1:0-3487 GCA_964226865.1 Myxococcota bacterium
TGATACGGCGACCACCGAGATCTACACGTCTTAAGACACTCTTTCCCTACACGACGCTCTTCCGATCTCCACGTCCAGCTTGAGCACCTCGATGAACTCGATCATGCCGCGGTTGGCGATGTTGAACTCGCCGTCGAAGTTGAACGCGCGCGGGTCGGAGTCCGACCCGTACTCCGCGATCTTGCGGTAGTCGAGGTCGCCGGTGAGCTCGGTCGAGTCCTGGTTCTTCTCGTCTTTGGGCTGGAAGGTGCCGATGCCGACCCGGTCCTTCTCGGAGAGCACGAGGCGGCGCACCCGGATGCGGTCGACGAGCTGCATCCAGTCGCCCCCGCACGACTTCATGGTCTCGCGGTACAAGAAGCGGCTGACCGGGTCGAGCTCGCCCTCGAGGCGGAGGGGGTAGCGGCCGCGCTTTGACTTGTTGAGCTCGGCCAGCACGCTCGGGCGGATGTCGAGGGGGATGAGCTTGAGGGGCTCTTCGTTGAGCGGCGAGGGCGTGACCGTGCCGTCTTCCGCGACCCACGAAAACGTGTACATGCGGCCGAAGGGCTGGCGGCTGTACCACTCGAGGCCCTTCTTGAGCAGCCGCGCGATGGTCGACTTGGCCGAGCCCACCGGCCCGTGCAGCAGGATGACCCGCTTCTCGGGACCGTAGCCGAGGGCGGCGCTCTTGAAGACGTTGACCAGCTTCATGAGGTGGACGTCGATGCCGAAGACGGCGTCCTTGCCGTTGTCGATGGGGTCGTCGAAGAACTTGTAGCGGACGATGCGCTTCTTGTATTCGGTGTACTCTTCGGTTCCGAAGTGCATGATGCAGTCGTAGAGCCGCTGGTAGGCGTTGCGGGCCACCCCGGGGTCTTCGCGCAGGATCTCGAGGTAGTCGGAGAAGGAGCCCTCCCAGGTGAGCTCCTGGTACTGCTGCACATCCTGGAGCTCGGCAATCATTCCCAGGATGGGGTTGCGCGGTGCGGGACCTTCGTTGGACATGCAGCACTCCATTTGGCCGTCGCAGAGACGGTCAGCTCGGGTGGGCGCCTCGGTTGGGTGGGCGCGCAGTCGGTCGGTGTCGGTGGGGGCCAGGGTCCACAATAGAGGGGGATGCCAGCCATGCAAGGCCGCTGCGTCCTGCAGACACGTCTTGACGCGTGGCGCATCCCTGGCGCGATTGGGCTACCCCAGCCGCCACCGTTCCCGGACGGTCAGCGGGCGGCCGCCTGCGGGGCCGAGAGGGGCCGGTGGCTGGCCCCGTCGCCGCGCTCAGGCGGAGGCGTCGGGGGTCGGCAGCAGCCGCGCGGGCACCACCTGGTCGCGGCCGGCCTGCTTGGCGTCGTACATGGCGGCGTCGGCGGCGCGCAGCACGGCCTCGGCGGTCTTGCCGTGCTCGGGGCGGGCGGCCACGCCGAGGCTGACCGTGAAGGGGTGGGGCGAGCCCTCGACGGCGTCGTAGAGGTACTCGCGGACCCGCATGGCCACGGCGAGGCCTGCGCGGACCCCGGCCTTGGGCAGCACGATGACGAATTCCTCGCCGCCCATGCGGCAGGGCAGGTCGCTGTCGCGGCAGGCCTGGCGCAGCACCTTGGCGAAGAGCTGGAGGCAGCGGTCGCCGACCTCGTGGCCGAAGCGGTCGTTCAGATCCTTGAAGCGGTCGAGATCGGCGACGACGATGCCATAGGGCCGGTCGGCCTCGTCGAGGCTCGAGAGCCGGTCGTTGAGGATGCGGCGGTTGGGCAGGCCCGTCAGGGGGTCGGTGCCGGCCTCGAGCTCGCGCTCGGCGAGGCTGCGGGCGACGCCGAGGCGGGCGCCCATGGCCAGGGCCATCGCCTCGAGCTCCTCGAAGTGGATCTGGTCGGGCTGGTAGCTGTAGAGCTGGAGCAGCGCGACGACCTGGCCGTTCACGGCCACGGGCGCGCTGGTGTAGGGCGAGCCGCTGTCCTTCTCGCCGCCGGGCGCCCAGGGCCCCCGGGGCACCCCCTCCTCGCCGCGGAAGGTGACGGTGCGGCCCTTCTGGACGGCCGGATCCTTGCGCACGCCCTCGAGCTGGGCGCCGTTGTTGTCGCCGCCGTGGATGGTGGCCTTGTTGGTGGCCGCGTCGAGCATGAGGATGCGGAAGCCGGCCTCGGGGTAGGCCACCCGGGCCGCCCGGGCGATGGCCGCCAGCACCTCTTCTTCGGTCTCGGCGACGATCAGCGTGTCTTGGAGATCCTGGATGAAGCTGGTGCTGCGCTGGAGGCGGCCGCACTGGTCGCGCCGCTCGGCGAGCTGCTTGAAGGTGCGGGTCGCGGCCTCGTTCAGCCCCGCGTACTCGGGCACGCTGGAGAGCTCGGCGTGCTCGCTGCGGCCGTCGAGAGCGGCCTGGAGCACGTCCTTGACGCTGGTGATGGCCCGACGGCTGTCGCGGCTCTGGATGCGCTCGCCCGTGATGTAGCGGCGGCGGGCGACGAGGCCGGTGACCAGCACGATCAGCAGGGCGGCGCCCCACGCGGCCATCAGGTTCTCGACCGTGCGGGTGAAGTGGGCGTCGGCCGAGGTGGCGACGGTGGCCTCGATGCGGGCGATGGCGGCCGTCAGCTTGCGCGAGGCGCCGTCGACCTCGGGGAAGGCCTTCGACAGGTCGGTGGTGGGCGAGGAGCGCACCATCAGGCCGAGGGTGGTCTCGATCTGGTCGATGGCGACCATGGCCTGGTCGACGTCGCGGCCCGCCTCGGGCACGGCCACCTTGATGATCGAGAGCTTGATGCGGGCGGTCTCGATGGCCTTGCGGGCCCGGGGCAGCCGCTGGTCATCGGGGCTCGCGACCGTGGGATCCGGCGGCAGCGAGGCCTCACAGGCCCGGAGCTCGGCGGCGCACTCGCGGTGGCGGTCGAGGTAGACGCTCGAGACGTAGGCATAGGGCCCGGTCGTGACGTCGGCCGCGGCGATGCGCAGCTCGCGGCTCACCCGGCGGGGATCGGCCACCTCGTAGTCGAAGGTGCGGCGCTCGACCCACCACATGGCGAGCACGGCCGACGTGATCACGAGGATCGCGCCGGTCTGGAGGGCCAGGAACGGGGCAGGGGAGCGAGCGTCCGACATCAGCGCGACAGTGCCTTCTGGGGGGAGTCCGAAGCCGGGCAACCATAGCGGAAGTGGGCCCGCGCGTGCATGGGCGGCCGGGGCTTGGCCGAAACCTGCGCGTGACATCTCGAGACCCGCTGGCGGGCGGGGGCGGCGCGGGGGACGACGGAGTGGACGAGCTGCGCCTGCAAGAGCAGATCATGGCAGCGGCCGCGCGGGCGGTGGACGGAGGGCAGGGGTGGAGCTGGTGGACTGGGACCCGGGGGCGCGGCGGCGCCTCGCTGGCGCCCTCGGGCGGGGCGAGCCGGTCTGGCTGCGTCCGGCACGGCGGCCGCCGTCCTGGGTGGAGGCCCAGCTCGTGGCCCTGTTCGCCGGGGTCTTGGGGCACCACGCCGCCGGCCTGCGCGGCTGTGCTCCCGACCGCTCGCCGCCC
>CAXQUZ010000553.1:0-14485 GCA_964226865.1 Myxococcota bacterium
GGTCGCCGACGCGACCGACTGCGACGACGGGGCGGCCGCCGTGAACCCGGGGGCCACCGAGCTCTGCAACGGCCTCGACGACGACTGCGACGGGCGCACCGACGACGACGACCCCGGCGTCGACCTCACGAGCGGCATCACCGTCTACGCCGACGACGACGGCGACGGCTACGGGGATCCGGGCGCCAGCGAGCGCCGCTGTGCCGTCGACGCCAGCACCGTCAGCGACGCGACCGACTGCGACGACGGCGACGCGGCGACCTTCCCCGGCGCGCCCGAGCCCTGCTCGGCGGGGGTCGACCGCGACTGCGACGGCACGGTGCCCGACACCTGCACCTCCTGCCAAGAGGTCCTCGACGACGGCGCCAGCGTCGGCGACGGCCTCTACACCATCGACCCGGACGGCCCCGGCGGCACGAGCCCGGTCGAGACCTGGTGCGACATGAGCACCGACGGCGGCGGCTGGACCCTCGTCCAGCGCACGGTCTGGGACTGGTCGGACTCGGCCCAGCTCCAGAGCTCCCAGTCGGCCTGGTACGGCTCGACCCTGGGCGACCCGGCGAGCGGCAACGCCTTCCGGCTCGCGGGCCGCCACTGGAGCGCCCTGAACGCCGACCAGGACCACATGCTGCTCCACGTCCCCCGGGACGCGGCAACGGGGGCCGACTGTGCCGAGCTGGTCTACATCGGCACGGGCGGCCAGTACACCATCACATCGTCTAGCACGTCGCTCTCGGCCATCACGGCCTCGGTCACCTTCGCCAACACCACCACCATGTCCCACACCGACAGCGGCCCCTCGGCGGCCTGCGTCAACGGCTACGACGCGGTGAACTGGTTCTACACGAACTGCTGCACGACCTGCCCCACCTTCCAGGGCAGCTACTGGTCCGACGAGGCCCACCCCATGGCCAGCTACATCAGCAGCACCCCCGACGAGTACGGCAACGTCGACGCCGACGTCTGCGCCTCGGGGGCGGCCGTCTCCAGCTACGGCTACGAGGGGGTCAACACCATGGAGTACTACCTGCGCTGAGCCCCGGCCGCGCCCGGCAGCGGGCCTGCGGCGAGGATGTCGGCGCAGGTCGTGCCCGCGGGCTGGCGCACCATCGTGAAGGTCGACAGGTCGGGCCGGTGGGTGACCTCGGGGTTGCGGTGGAAGAGGCGGTTGGTGCTGCCCACCATCCACTGGTCCAGCCGCACCATCGGGGCCCGGCCCTCGATCCGGTCCGCGCTCAGGACCACGCCCTGGAGCAGGGTGTGGCCGGCCTGGGCGAGGTAGAGCTCGACCTCGCCGAAGACGGGGGCCCGGGCGATGGCCGTGACCCCGGGCTTGCCGTCGTGGTCGCCGTCGACGAGGGCCGGGTCGTCGAGCTCGTGGGGCGGGCCCGCGGGCGAGAGGGCCGGGTCGTAGCCGAGAAACTGGGGGCGCAGGTCGGCGAAGAAGCCCAGCTGGCCGTCATCTTGGGGCTTGAGCTCGACCGGGTAGCGCTTCTTCGGCAGGGCGGCGACGAAGCGCGGGGGGAAGTGGGTGGTGACGAGCTGCTGCTCGGCCACGGTGGCGACCCGGCAGGCCTCGTGCTCCTGGATGAGGCCCCCGTCGGGGCCCCGGCGCAGGGTCGCCCGCATGGTCTGCTGGGAGCGCAGCCGGGTGGTGCCGAGCACGGGCACCTTGACCTCGTTGGTGAGCGACAGCTCGACCCGCCAGGTGCCCGTGAGGTCCGGCAGCTCGTCCGGTGGCGCAGCGGGCGCAGCGGGCGCAGCGGGGGCGGCGGCGGCGAGGGCGGCAGCGAGGGTCGCAGGCAGGGCCAGCATGGGAGGCTCCGGGGGGAGGGGGGCGTAGCGCAGCGGCGCGCTCCGGCAAGCGGCGGCGGTGGGCTACACGCGGGGGCCCGGAGGTGGAGATGGGCGTGCGGTCTGTGGTGGTGCGGGTCCTGGCCCTGGCGGCCCCCGGGCTCGGAGGGGCGCTCGCCCTCGGGGCCTGCGGTGGCGGGACGAAGGCGGCCCCCGGGGCGGAGGCTGGGGGGACGGCGGAGGACGCGGCAGACGGCGGGGGCGCGGTGGTGCCGGGCGCGCTGCCGGCGCTCGGGCCGCGCATGCCCGTGGTGCCCGGCGGGGGGCTGCCGCCGGAGGTGGTGGTCCAGCCCTCGGCCAACAACCTCGACGTGGTCGCCCACGACGGCGCCGTCTACTTCGCCTTCCGCACGGCCCCCAACCACTTCGCCAGCCCCGACACCGTGCTCTATGTGCTGCGCTCGGACGACGGCCGAGAGACCTGGCAGCACGAGCTGCGCATCGCCATGGGCACGGATCTGCGCGAGCCCCGCTTCCTCTCCCACGAGGGGCGCCTGTTTCTCTACTTTGCCGTGCTGGGGAGCGATCCCACCGACTTCGAGCCCGGCGGGGCCATGGTCGTGGAGCGCCAGGGCGCGGCCGACTGGACGGCGCCCGCCCCGCTCTCGGCAGGCACCACGGGCACGGCAGAGGCGGCCGACACGGGCGGCGCCGACCCGGACGCCACCCTCATCCCCTGGCGCCTCTCGGTCCACGAGGGCCGGGCGATGATGCTCGGCTACCGGGGCGGCGCGGGGGTCTACGACTTCGACTCCGGCCTCGCGGCGGGCAACCCGGGCATCGAGGTGGTCTGGCTGGGCTCGGAGGACGGCCGCCACTGGTCGCCCTGGGTCCCCGACACCCCTGTGGTCCACACCGGCGGCGGCTCCGAGACGGCCCTCGCCCACCTCGACGACGGCAGCATCGTGGCCGTGATGCGCAACGAGGCGGGGGACGAGGACGGCTGGGGCAGCAAGATCTGCACGGCGCCGGCCGAGGACCTGGGCCGCTGGACCTGCGCCCCCGACCCCCGGAAGTACGACTCGCCGCTGGTCTTCGTCGACGACGGCACGGTCTGGCTCATCGCCCGCCGCCACCTCAGCGCCGACGGCCACTACGACCTGGGCATGCGCGAGCTGGACCACGCCGAGCAGACCCTGCGCTACCAGACGGCCTACTGGAGCGCCCCCAAGCGCTGCGCCCTCTGGACGGTCGACCCTGCCGCCCGCACCGTGGCCTTCGTGCGCGACCTGCCCAGCGCCGGCGACACCTGCTTCCCCTCGGTCTTGCCGCTCGACGAGGGGCTCTACGAGGTCTGGAACTACAGCAGCCCCCTCGACTTGGCCACCGACCCCTCGTGGCTCGAGGGCCAGCTCGGCGAGACCCGGATCCACCGCCAGGCCCTGCGGCTGCACTGAGCCGGGGCCCGGGCGCCGGCGGACGGGGGCGGAGCGCCGGACTACAGGGGCGCGTCCGCTGGGGCGGAGGGAGGTTGCCATCGACCCGACCACATCCATCGACGGGCTCCTGAAGCTGGCCCGGGCCCGGGCCCAGGCCGGGGACCTGGCCGGCGCCGCCCGCACCTGGGAGGCCGCGGTCCACCTCGCCGACGCCCACGGCCTCGCCGGGCCCGAGGTCGCGGCGCGCCTGGCCATGGCCGAGAAGGCCGTGAAGAGCGGCGACGCCGACGAGGCCCACGCCCAGCTCAGCGCCGCCCTCGCGCGGCTGGAGGGCACGGCGCCCCTGGTCGGAGAGGCCCGGGTCCAGGACGCCGAGGTGCGCGGACGGCTGGGCCAGGTCTGTGTCTTCCGGGGCGAGCTGGCGGCGGGGCTGCGCCTGATGCGCGCGGCGGCGGCGGCGTGGGAGGAGCTGGGGGCCAAGGACCGGTCCACCGAGCTCGAGCTCGCTGTCCAGGCCGTCGAGGCGCGGGTCGAGCGGGGGGTCGAGACCGCCGCCGCGGGCGAGGCACGGGCGCGGGCGCTGCGGGTGCGGGCCGGGCTGCGCCAGGGCCACGGCGACGACACCGGGGCCCGCGCAGACCTGGCGGCCGCCTGGGACACCCCGGCGCTGCCGGACGCCCTCCGCTGTGCGCTGGGGCTCGAGCTCGGGGCCCTGCTGCTGCGCGTGGGGGCGGCCGAGCGGGCCCGGGCCGTGCTGGTCGCCGCCCGCGCCCTCGCCGCCGACGGGGCCCCCCGCCAGGCCATCGACGCCCTGCTGCTGCGGGTGGGCAGCGACGGGGCGCCCGCGTGAGCACCCGCCTGAACGCGCCCACGGTGGTGCAAGACAGCGTGCTGCGCCCGACCCACCTGCGGGTCGACCTGGGCCGCCTCGAACAGAACCTCGAGGCCATCCAAGATGCCGTCGGCGACGGTGTCTTCGTGATGCCCATCCTCAAGGCCAACGCCTACGGCCACGGCCTGCTGCCGGTCGCCCGGCGCCTCGCGCCGCGGGCCCACATGATCGGTGTGGCCTACCTCGAGGAGGCGCTGCTGCTGCGGGAGGCGGGCCTCACGGTGCCCATCCTGGTGCTCGGCGGCATCGTCGGCCGCCAGATTCCCGTCTTCATCGAGCACCAGCTCACGCTGACGGCCTCCTCCGTCGACAAGCTGCAGGCCATCGAGCACGCCGCGGCGATGATGGGGCGCACGGCCGAGGTCCACCTCAAGATCGACACGGGCATGGAGCGCATCGGGGTGCACTGGTACAGCGCCACGGCCCTGCTCGAGGCCTCCCTGGCCTGCCGCCACGTCCGCGTGACGGGCATCTACAGCCACTTTGCCAACAGCGACGCCGCCGACCTCGCCCACGCCCGGGCCCAGCTCGCGCGCTTCCACGAGGTGCTGCGCTTCTACCCGGAGCGGGGCCTGCCCACCCCCGTGCGCCACATCGCCAACTCGGGGGCCATCCTGCAGCTGCCCGAGGCCTGGCTCGACATGGTGCGGCCGGGCATCCTGCTCTACGGCGTGTCGCCGGACGATGCCCTGCCCATCACCGTTCCCGTGCGCCCCGCCCTCCAGTGGTGCAGCCGGGTGGTCTACTTCAAGGTGGTCAAGGCCGGCAGCCCCGTGAGCTACGGCTCGACCTGGTCTCCCGCCCGCGACACCCGCGTGGTGACGGTGCCCGTGGGCTATGGCGACGGCTACTTCCGGGCGCTGTCGGGCAAGGCCGAGGTGCTCATCCGGGGCCGGCGCTACCCGGTGGTGGGGCGGGTCTGCATGGACCAGTTCATGGTCGACATCGGCCAGGACTCGGCGTGGAATGGCGACGTGGTCACCCTTCTCGGCAGCGACGGCGCGGCCAGCATCGGGGCCTGGGAGCTCGCCGGCCACGCGGGCACCATCGCCTACGAGGTGCTGACGAACATCAACACGCGGGTGCCCCGGGTGGTGCTGGACTAGGGGGCCGGCGCGCCGCTCGCGCACCGGCGACCGCGGGCTGCGCGGGGGGGGCCTTGCGCGGAGGCCCCGGTCTCGGAGTACGGTGGGGCGCCCCCGGAGACGCCCATGCCCCCCCCGACGCTGCCCTTCGACCTGCTGGCCGTGCTGGCGGAGCTGGACGACACCGACCACGTCTCGGCGCTGCTGGGCGACATCCTCACCCCCTCCGAGCTCGAGGCCGTGGCCGAGCGCTGGGCCATCGTGAAGCTGCTGGCGGCCGGCTACAGCCAGCGGCGGGTGCGCGACGAGGTGGGCTGCTCGGTCACGACGGTGAGCCGGGGCAACCGCCAGCTCCGCTACGGCGACGGCGGCTTCACCCGGGCCTTCGACGTGCTCGCCCGGCTCGGGTACGCAGATCCGCGCGAGACCGAGTGAGGGCAGGGGAGGCCCGCCCCACATGTGGTGACATGCCGCGAGGATGCCCTCGCGGTCGCTGTTCTTGGGGAGCGGACTCGCGGGCGGGTCCGGCTTGGGGCCGCCGGGGGCTTGCACCACTGTTTTAGCCGAGTAATACACTGGGCCTTGCTGGGGTGCTGCCGCGCCCCGCTGGAGGCCTCCCATGCAGCCCACGCCCTCGCTCGCGACGGTGCTGGCCCACGAGGGCGACGAGACCCACGTCGCCCTCTCGCTCACGCTCCTCGCCGACAGCCACACCCCCATCTCGCTCTACCGGGCGCTGGCGGCGGGCCGCTCCCGCTCCTTTCTGCTCGAGAGCGTGGTCGGTGGCGAGAACCTGGGCCGCTACAGCTTTGTCGGCGCCGACATCCGGGCCCACCTGCTCTTCGCCGACGGCCGCATGCGCCTGACCCGCTCGGTCGGGGGCCGCACCGAGATGGAGGAGGGGCCCTGCGCCGATCCTTTGGTGGTGGTGCAAGACGAGCTGTCGCGGTGGCGGGTCTGGGCGCCCCAGCCCCTGCCCCGCTTCATCGGCGGCGCCGTGGGCACCCTGGGCTTCGACTGTGTGGCCGCCTTCGAGTCGCGGGTGCCCTTGCCCGCGGGGCCGGGCCTGGGCGCGCCGGCGGGCGAGCTGCTCCTCGCCGACGCCCTCGCCGCCTACGACCACGTGCGGCGGCGGGTGGTGCTGGTGGTCCACGCCGCGCTGACGGGCGACCGCCGGGCGGCCTACGCGGCGGCGGTCGAGCGGCTCCACGCCATGATCGGCCGCCTCGCCCTGCCCGCCGGCGCCCCCGAGGCGCCCTGGGTGCTGCCCGAGGGGCCCCTGCCGCCGGTGGCCGAGGCCCTGCCGCTCCAGTCCAACCGCAGCCAGGCCGACATGGAGGCCGCGGTCACCCGCGCCAAGGCGGCCATCCGGGCGGGCGAGGTCTTCCAGGTCGTGCCCTCCCAGCGCATCTCCGTGCCGGTCCAGGTCGACCCCCTGACCCTCTACCGGGCCCTGCGGGCGGTGAACCCGTCGCCCTACATGTTCCTGCTGCGGCTGGGCGAGCGCGCGCTGGTCGGGGCCTCCCCCGAGGTGCTGGTCCGGCTCCAGGACGACGAGCTGATGGTGCGGCCCATCGCCGGAACCCGCCCCCGGGGGGCCGATGCGGCGGCCGACGCGGCCCTCGCCGCCGAGCTGCTGGCCGACGAGAAAGAGCTCGCCGAGCATCGCATGCTGGTCGACCTCGGCCGCAACGACCTCGGCCGGGTCGCCGACCGGGGCACGGTGCGGGTCCACGCCCGTGAGGTCATCGAGCGCTACGCCCACGTGATGCACATCGTCAGCGAGGTGCGGGCGCGGCTGCGGCCGGGCCTCGACGCCTTCGATGCCTTCCGGGCCTGCTTCCCGGCCGGCACGGTCTCCGGGGCCCCCAAGGTGCGCGCCTGTGCGCTGCTCGCCGAGCTCGAGCCGGACCGCCGGGGGCCCTACGCCGGTGCCGTCGGCTACTTCGGCGTCGACGGCAGCATGGACACCTGCATCGCCATCCGCACGCTTGTGGTCGATGCCGCCGGCGTCCACGTCCAGGCCGGCGCCGGCGTCGTGCACGACTCGGTGCCCGCCAAGGAACACGCCGAGTGCCGCCGCAAGGCCCTGAGCTGTCTGCGGGCCCTCCAGCTGGCCCTCGCCCGGGAGGGGCGCGCATGACCGTCCTGCTCATCGACAACTACGACTCCTTCAGCCACAACCTCATGCAGCAGATCTGGGGCCTCGGCGCCACGGTGCGGGTCGTGCGCAACGACGCCATCTCGCTCGCCGAGATCCGGGCCCTCGCCCCCAGCCACGTGGTCATCTCGCCGGGCCCGGGCCGCCCGGACGTGCCCCGCGACTTCGGGGTCTGTCGTGATGTGATCGACGCGCTGGTCGATGTTCCCGTGCTTGGAGTCTGCCTCGGCCACCAGGGCATCGGCTGGCGCATGGGCGGACAGGTGGTCGCCGCGCCCGAGATCGTGCACGGCAAGACGGCCCAGATCACCCACGACGGCCGGGGCCTGTTCACGGGGCTGCCCGCGCCGCTGACGGTGATGCGCTACCACTCCCTCGTCGTCGACCGGGACGCGGTGCCCGACTGCCTCGCCGTGACCGCCACGACGCCCGACGGGCTGGTCATGGGCCTGCGCCACCGGAGCCGCCCCCTCATGGGCCTCCAGTTCCATCCCGAGAGCATCGGCACCCCCGACGGGGACGGCCTGCTCCGCAACTTCCTTGCCGGGGTCCACCGATGAGCGCCCCCCCCTCTGGCGAAGGGGCCGCCGCGGTCCAGGCCGTGCTCCAGCCCCTGCTGGCCGGCGCCCAGCCCCCCGCGGGGGCCGCCCGCTCCTTCATGGACCTCGTGATGCAGGGGGCCGTGGACGAGGGCCTCCTGGCCGCCGTGCTGGTGGCCCTCCGCTTCACCCCCCCGACCGCCGAGACCCTCGCGGCCTTCGCCCGGGCCATCCGCGGCCACATGGTGCGGGTGCCGGTCGGGCCCGGGCCCCTGCTCGACACCTGCGGCACGGGCGGCAGCGGCCTCGACACGGCCAACACCTCGACCATGGCGGCCTTTGTGGTGGCCGCCTGTGGGGTGCGGGTCGCCAAGCACGGCAACCGGGCCTCCAGCGGCCGCTGCGGCAGCAGCGACCTGCTCGCGGCCCTCGGCGTGCCCCTGGTCCTGCCGCCGGAGCGGTCGGCGGCCCTGATCGACGAGGTGGGCCTCGCCTTCCTCTTCGCGCCGGGCCACCACCCGGCCTTCCGCCACGTGGGTCCGCTGCGCAAGCGCCTCGGGGTGCGCACGGTCTTCAACCTGCTCGGGCCCCTCTGCAACCCGGCCGGGGCCGACCACCAGCTGCTCGGCGTGAGCGACCCGGCCCTGGCGCCCGTCATGGCGGGGGCCCTGCGCCTGCTCGGCAGCCGGCGGGTGCTGGTGGTCCACGGCACCGACGGCCTCGACGAGCTCAGCGCCTCGGCCCCCAGCCACACCTGGACGGTCGACGATAACGGCGTCAAGGAGGGCATGGTCAGCCCCGACGCCTTCGGGCTGGCCCCGGTGCCCCTCGCGGCTGTCCAGGGCGGCGACGTGGCCACCAATGTGGCCATCTTCCACGCCGTGATGGCCGGCGAAGACACCCCCCACGCCCGCCTCGTCCGGCTCAACGCCGCCGCCGCCCTGACCGTGGCCGGCGCCGCCGACGCCCTGCCGGCGGCCCTGGCCCTGGCCACCGAGGCCCTGCGCTCGGGCGCCGCCCGGGACTGCTTCGCGCGCTACCGCGCCGGGGCCGGGGGGACGGCATGAGCGCCCCGGTGGGCCTGCGCCGGCCGCCCGGTGTGCTCGGCGAGATCCTCGACCGCACGGTGGCCGAGCTGCCCGGGCTCGTGGCCGGGCCGCCGGCTCCGGGGCCCCGGCGCGACTTCGTCGGGGCGCTCCGGGCGCCCGGGCTCTCGCTCATCGCCGAGGTCAAGCCCCGCTCCCCGAGTGCGGGCGCGCTGCGCCCGGCGCTCGATGTCGCCGCGGTCTGTGCGGCCTACGCCCCCCATGCCCAGGCCGTCTCGGTGCTCGTCGACGGGCCCCACTTCGGCGGCAGCTTCGCCCTGCTCGCCCAGGTGCGGGCGCGGGTGCCCTGCCCCGTGCTGGCCAAGGGCTTCTTCGTCGACGAGCGCCAGATCGACGCGGCGGCGGCGGCCGGCGCGGACGCGGTGCTGCTGATGGCGGCCCTGCTGGCGCCCGCCCGCCTCGGGGCGCTGCGGGCCCACGCCCGGTCCCGGGGCCTCGCGGCCCTGGTCGAGGCCCACGACGCCACCGAGCTGGCCGAGGTCGTGGCCAGCGGGGCCACGGTCGTCGGCGTCAACAGCCGCGACCTCGCGACCCTGCGCATCGACCGGGCCCGGGGCCGCGCCCTGCTCGCCACCGTGCCGGACGACCGGGTGCGGGTGGCCGAGAGCGGCCTCCACAGCAAGGCCGACGTCGATGCGGTGCGCGGCCTGGCCGACGCGGTGCTCATCGGCTCGGCCTTCATGGCGGCCCCCGACATCGCCGCGCGCATCGTGGCCATGGGGCTGGGACGATGAGCCTCCAGGTCAAGATCTGCGGCGTGCGCCGCCCGGCGGACGTGGCCGCCTGTCTCGCGGCGGGCGCCGACTGGGTGGGGCTCAACTTCGCGCCCCGCTCGCGCCGCTGCCTGGCGCTGCCCCAGGCCCGAGAGCTGGCGGCCCTGCTGCCGCCCGGGGTCGGGGTTGCGGTCTTCCAGGATGCTGACCTGCAGACCGTTCTCGATGTTGTTGCGGCCACGGGCATCGGGGTGGTCCAGCTCCACGGTGCCCTGCCGCCGGGCCTGCTCGGTGCCCTCCGGGGCCGGGTGCGGGTCTTTCGCGCGCTCGGGGCCGCCGAGCTCAGCGCGGCCCCCGGGCTCGCCCCCGCGGTGGCCGCCTTCCTGGTCGACAGCCCGCGCCCGGGCAGCGGCCAGCCCTGGGACTGGGGGGCCGTGCTCGACGGGCCCCGCCTCGCGGGCCGGCCGGTGCTGCTGGCCGGGGGCCTGGCGCCCGAGACCGTCGGCGCCGCCGTGCGCCGCGTGCGGCCCGCCGGGGTCGACGTGGCCTCGGGCGTCGAGGGGCCCGACGGCCAGCAGTGTCCTGACCGCATCCATGCATTTGTTCGTGCCGCCCGCAGTGCGGCGCAGGAGGCCCGGTGATCGAAGACGGCTTCTTTGGTGACTTCGGCGGCTTCTACGTCGCCGAGCCCCTCATCCCCGCCCTCGAAGAGCTCGAGGCAGGCTGGCGTGCGGCCCAGGCCGACCCGGCCTTCCGCGCCCAGCTCGACGGGCTGCTCCGGGACTATGCGGGCCGCCCCACCCCGCTCTACCGCAGCCCCGCCCTGAGCGAGGCGGTGGGCTGCACGGTCTACCTCAAGCGCGAAGACCTGCTGCACGGCGGCGCCCACAAGACCAACAACACCCTGGGCCAGGGGCTGCTCGCCCAGCGCATGGGCAAGCGTCGGCTCATCGCCGAGACCGGGGCGGGCCAGCACGGGGTGGCCACGGCGATGGTCGGCGCCCTGCTCGGCCTCGAGGTCAAGGTCTTCATGGGGGCGACGGATGTCGCCCGGCAGGCGCCGAACGTGGCCCGCATGGAGCTCTTCGGCGCCGAGGTCGTGCCCATCGACGCGGGCAGCGCCAGCCTCAAGGACGCCAACAACGAGGCCATGCGGCACTGGACCGAACACATCCGCGACACCTTCTACGTCTTCGGCACGGCCGCGGGGCCCCATCCCTACCCGGGCATCGTGCGCGGGCTCCAGCGCATCATCGGCGACGAGATCGCCGACCAGCTCATGGCCGCCCACGGCCGCGGCCCGACCGCCGTGGTCGCCTGTGTGGGCGGCGGCAGCAACGCCATCGGCGCCTTTGCCCGCTTCATCGATGACCCTGCGGTCGCCCTGATCGGGGTCGAGCCGGGAGGCCACGGCCTCGACAGCGGCAAGCACGGCGCGACCCTCGCGGCGGGCCGGCCGGGCTGCCTGCACGGCTCGATGAGCTACCTGCTCCAAGACGCCGTGGGCCAGGTGCAAGAAGCCCACAGCATCTCGGCGGGTCTCGACTACCCGGGCGTCGGCCCCGAGCACGCCCACCTCCACGCCAGCGGCCGGGCGACCTACCTCCACGCCACCGACGCCGAGGCCCTCGACGCCTTCCAGTGGCTCTGCCGCACCGAGGGCATCCTGCCCGCCCTCGAGTCGAGCCACGCCGTCGCCGCCGTGCGCAAGATGCGGGGGCGCTTTGCCCCCGACGACGTGGTCGTGGTCAACCTCTCGGGCCGGGGCGACAAGGATCTGGGCCACGCGGTCGCGGCGCTGCGGGCCACCGCCGGAGGTGCGGCATGAGCGGGCGCTTTGGCGCGCTCGCTGCGGCGGCGCGGGCCCAGGGTGCGGGCCTCTTCATCCCCTTCCTGGTCATCGGCGACCCCGAGCCGGGCACGAGCCTCGGCCTCGCCCGGGCCCTGGTCGCGTCGGGGGCCGACGCCCTCGAGCTGGGCCTGCCCTTCTCCGACCCGCCGGCCGACGGGCCGGTGGTCCAGGCCGCCGACCAGCGGGCCCTGGCCGCCGGCATGACCACGGCCGGCGCCCTCGACTGGATCGCCGAGCTGCGCACGACCACCGACGTGCCCGTGTCGCTGCTGGTCTACCTCAACCTCATCCTCCAGTACGGGGTCGAGGCCTTCTACGCCCGGGCCGCCGAGGTCGGGGTGGACGCCGTGCTCGTGGCGGATCTGCCCCCCGAGCACGCCGCCCGGGTCGTGGTCGCGGCACGCGAGAATGGCGTCGACACGGTATTTCTCGCGAGCGAACTCTCCACACCGGCCCGCCTCGGGCGCATCGCCGAGGTCTGCCGGGGCTACGTCTACGCCCTCGCGCGGGTCGGGGTCACGGGCGCCCGCGCCCAGCTGCCCTCGGCCCTCGGGCCGGCCCTCGACCGCATGCGGGCCGCCATCGACCTGCCGCTGCTGGTCGGCTTCGGCATCTCCACCCCCGACCACGTGCGCGCCGCCCGCCGTGCGGGCGCCGACGGCGTGATCGTCGGCAGCGCCCTGGTCCGCCACATCGAACACCACCGCGACGCGCCGGACGAGCTGCTCTCCGCCGTGCGCGCGCACGCCGCCGCCCTGTCCGCGGCCGCCAAGGAGCCCCTGCAATGCTGATCGTCATGGACCACGAGGCCACCGAGGCCCAGATCGAGGGGGTCTGTGCCGCCGTGCGCCGCCTCGGCCTCCAGCCCAAGCCCATGCCCGGCGCGGCCCGCACGGCCATCGGCATCGTGGGCAACGACGGCCCCGTCGACCCGGCCCGCTTCCATGGCCTCCCGGGGGTGCGCGAGGCGGTCAGCATCTCGGCGCCCTACAAGCAGGTCAGCCGCGAGTGGCATCCCGCCGACACGGTCGTCACCCTCGCCAACGGCACCCGCATCGGGGGCCCCGAGGTGGTCGTCATGGGCGGCCCCTGCTCGGTCGAGTCCGAGAGCCAGCTCATGGCCGCCGCCGAGGTGGTCGCCCGGGCCGGCGCCACCGTGCTCCGGGGCGGCGCCTTCAAGCCCCGCACCTCGCCCTACGCCTTCCAGGGGCTCGGGGTCGAGGGCCTGCGGCTGCTGGCCCAGGCCCGCGAGCGCTTCGGCCTCGCCGTCATCACCGAGGCCCTCGACGTCGCCAGCCTCGGCGCCGTGGCCGAGGTGGCCGACATCGTCCAGATCGGCGCCCGCAACATGCAGAACTACGCGCTGCTGCGCGAGCTGGGCAGCATCGGCAAGCCGGTGATGCTCAAACGGGGCATGGCCGCGACGGTCAAGGAGTGGCTGCTGGCCGCCGAGTACATCCTCGCCGAGGGCAACAGCGAGGTCATCCTCTGTGCCCGGGGCATCCGCGGCTTCGACAGCGCCACCCGCAACGTGCTCGACGTGGGCTCCATCGCGCTGGTCAAGCGCCTCTCCCACCTGCCCGTGATCGGTGACCCCAGCCACGCCACCGGTGTGCGCGAGCTGGTCGTGCCCGCGGCCCGGGCCGCCCTCGCCGCCGGGGCCGACGGCGTCATCGTCGAGACCCACCCCTGCCCCGCCGAGGCCCTCTCCGACGGCCAGCAGGCCCTCCACCCCGCCCAGTTCACGGCCATGGTGGGCCAGCTCGGTGCGGTGGCCGCCGCCATCGGCCGGCCCCTCCAGGCGCCGCCTGCGGCCTGAGCGCGCCCCGGGGGCGCCGCCGAGACGTGGTGGCGGGCGCCCGGGGGGACTACCTGCGGGGGGCCTGGAGGCACCATGGCCCGCGTGCTCATCCCGCTCCCCGACCGCGACTTCGACACCACCGAGGTCGCCGTGCCCTGGGCCCTGCTCACCGAGGCGGGCCACGAGGTGGTCTTCGCCACCGAGGCGGGCGCGGTGGCCGCGACCGATCCGCTGCTGCTCACGGGGGTGATCTTCGGCCAGCTCGGGGCCGACCCCGAGCCGAAGGCCCTCCACGCCCGCATGATCGAGACGCCGGCCTTCAGGTCGCCGCTCCGCTGGGACGCGGTCGATCCGGCGGCGGTCGACGGCCTCGTCCTGCCGGGGGGCCACGCGCCGGGCATGCGCCAGTACCTCGGCAGCCTGCCGCTCCAGCAGCTGGTCGCCCGCATCTGGCAGCGGGGGGTGCCGGTCGGGGCCATCTGCCACGGGGTGCTGCTGCTGGCCCGGGCCCGCGACCCGGCCACGGGGGCCTCCCTGCTCCACGGCTGCCGCACCACCT
Organism: Myxococcota bacterium; assembly: GCA_964226865.1. Taxonomy (GTDB): domain Bacteria; phylum Myxococcota_A; class UBA796; order UBA796; family UBA2385; genus CAXQUZ01. The sequence goes on from CAXQUZ010000553.1 coordinate 13,942, forward strand.
GCCTGCCTGCCTACATGGAGGGGCTGGCCTACGCGCTCACCTTCTGGAAGCTCGGGCGCTACTACCGCACCTACCCCGCCTATGTGCAGGCCGAGGTGACGGCGGCGCTGGCCCGCCCGGGCGACTTCGAGCGCGGGCCCATCACGCTGACGACCCGCGGCACCCGCACGCGCGACGCCGGCACCTTCGTCGTCGAGGACGGACGCTACGTCTCGGCCCGCTGGCCGGGCGATGCCTATGCCTTCGCCCGGGCCCTGCTCGCCCGGCTCTGAGGGCGCCGGCGGTCGCCTCCGGCCCGCTCAGGCCCCGGCCGCCCGCTGCTGCCGGGCCGTCGCCCGCGCGAGCACCTCCTGGAGCGCCGCGAGCTGCACGGGCTTGGTGAGGTGGTCGTCCATGCCGGCGGCGAGGCACTGGCGTCGGTCTTCGTCGAGAACGCTGGCGGTGAGGGCCACCACGAGGACGTCGGCGAGCGGTGCGGGGCGCCGCCGGATGGCCCGGGTGGTGTCGAAGCCGTCCATGACGGGCATCTGGCAGTCCATCAGCA
>CAXQUZ010000554.1:0-4381 GCA_964226865.1 Myxococcota bacterium
GCTTCACCCGCGAGCTGGCCTGCCTGCTGATCGATCGCGGCTTCGCGCTGGCACCGGCCGATCCCCGCGGCGGCCCCCCCGTGGCCACCTGGTCGGCCGCGGGCGCCGAGCTGGTGCTGGCCTGGGAGGACGGGGCCTGGGTCCAGCGCACGATCCGTCCGCCCACCGAGAGCCCAGCGTGGTCGTGCCGAACCAGCCGGGCCACCCCGCTCGACGCGCCCTGAAGACCGCGGGGCCCGGGCCCCGTCCTGCGCTGTCATCCCGGTTGCAGGCCCCTGCCGGGTTCCCGCCCCCTGGCTTAGCCCCCGGTGTTGCCCGGTCTGGTGCCCCCGCGGCCCCGGCCGGCCAGCCCCCCCTCAGCTCTCCGGAGAGTGCCCGATGGAACGATGGCTCCACAGCGTGGAAGGCAACAGCCAGAAGCTCGACGGTGGCGCCATGTTCGGCAATGCCCCCAAGGCGCTCTGGGAGCGCTGGGCCCCGCCCGACGAGCGCAACCGCATCGACCTCGCCTGCCGCTGTCTGCTGGTGCGCGAGCCCGACCGCAACATCCTGCTCGAGGCGGGCATCGGCGCCTTCTTCTCGCCGAAGCTGCGCGACCGCTACGGCGTGGTCGAGGAGCGCCATGTGCTGCTCGACAACCTCGGGCGCATCGGCCTCACCCACGAAGACATCGACGTGGTGGTGCTCAGCCACCTCCACTTCGATCACGCGGGCGGACTGCTGACCGAGTGGCGCGAGAACGAGGCCTACGAGCTGCTCTTCCCGAACGCCACCTTCGTCATCAGCCGGCCCGCCTGGGAGCGCGCCCGCAAGCCCCACACCCGCGACAAGGCGAGCTTCATTCCCGAGCTCCAGGCCCTGCTCGCGAGCAGCGAGCGGGTCGAGCTGGTCTCCGAGGGCCAGACCAGCGAGGCGCTCGGGCCCGACTACCGCTTCCACTTCTCGAACGGCCACACCCCGGGCCTGCTGCTGACCGAGGTGCCCGGCAGCCTCGGCCCGGTGGTCTTCGGCGCCGATCTCGTGCCGGGCCGGGCCTGGGTCCACAAGTCGATCACCATGGGCTACGACCGCTTCCCGGAGCTGCTGCTCGACGAGAAGATGCGGCTGCTCGATGACATCGTCAAGCGCAACGGGCGTCTCTTCTTCACCCACGACCCCGCCTGCGCCATGGCCCGCCTCACCAAGGACGAGCGGGGCCGCTACGGCAGCGTGAAGGACCGGCCCAAGCTCGAGGGCGTGCTCGCCTGAGCAGACCCGGCGGCCCCGCGCCCCGGGAGCGGCCGGTTAGGGACGCCCCATGCCCTCCCCCCTCCGCCAGGCCTTCGCCAACCTCGCCGCGCGACTCGACGAGGACCTCGTCCCGGCCCTCATCCGCCGCGCCAGCCTGCCCACCGCCACGCTCCACGAAGAGCTCGACGCGGCCGGCATCTGCCGGGTCGGCGGTCCGGGCCCCGTGCCCTCGGCGGCCGAGCTCGACACCGCCGCCGGTCGGGTCATCCGGCGGGCCGGGCGCCGCGCCCTCGTGCGGGGGGCCCTCGCCGGTGCGGCGGGGGTCTTCGCCATCGCCCCCGAGGCGGCGGCGGCCGTGATCCAGACCCTCCACCTCGGCCAGCGCCTCGCCATCGTCTACGGCCACGACCCCGAGACCGACGCCGGCCGCGTCGTTCTCATCCGAGCCATGGCCGAGGCCCTGGGCCTCGAGCTGCCCGACCAGGCCCCGGCCCGGCCCCGGGTGCGCGAGCTGCCGGCGCTGCTGGCCGGGGGGCACCGCGACCCGGGCGCCAGCGCCGGTGCGATGGTCTCGACCCTCGCCGTCCGGGCCGCCGTGAGTGTCGCCTCGCGCTTCAGCCGGGCCATCCCGGGCCTGGGCGCCGGCCTCAGCGCCGTGACCGCCCGCCGCAGCCTCGCCGACCAGGGCCACCGCATGCACAGCGCCCTGCGCCGCGGCTATGGGGGCGAAGACTTCGCTGCCGTGGACGACGGGCTGGTCGAGGACGCCGTCGAGCTTCCTGCCTGAGCCGCCGCTGATCCGGCCCACGGCCCTCCCTGCGGGGCTATGGCCCCCTGGACGCCCTGGAGCCCCGCCATGTCTCGCCTCGGTCACGCCCTCGCGACGGTGCGCCAAGCCGCCCTCCCTGCCGGGTCCCCGGCGCCCCGCTACTCGCTGACCACCGACGACGGCACGTGGATGCGGCTGCGCGACTTCCGCGGCCAGCGCAGCGTCGTGCTGCTCTTCTGCCGCGGCCTCGACGACGAGACGGCCGGCTGGCTGCGCGGCATCGAGACCGAGCTGGCCCGCTTCGAGGGCCTCGAGGCGCTGGTGGTCGCGACCCACCACGCCCCCGCCCCCAAGCTCCGGGCCTTCAAGGAGGCCCACGGCCTCTCCCTGCCCATCAGCTACGACCCCTTCGCCGTCGAGGCCCGTGCCTGGCACTTCGCCTCGCGCCTGCTGCCGGTGGGCCGGGCCGGGGCGGCGATCGTCTCGAAGGAGGGCACGGTCGTGCTCCACAGCCGGGGCCACGTCGATCCCGCCGCGCTGCTCGCCCAGGTCGCCGAGCTCGAGGGGGTCGAGGCCAGCGCCTCCAGTGCCGCCGCTGCGGCCGCCGGTCCGCCTCCCGTCCAGCACGTGGGCTCGACCCGGGCGGTGGCTCTGCTCTCGGGCGATCCGGGCTTCAAGCTGGTCGACGTGCGCACCCTCTCCGAGTTCGAGGCCGACCACGCCCCGATGGCCGTCCACATCCCCGTCGACGAGCTGCCCCAGCGCTACACCGAGCTCGGCCAGATCGAGAAGCTGCTCTTCGTCTGCCAGGCCGGCGGCCGCTCCACCGCCGCGGCCGAGTTCCTCGCCAGCATCGGCGGCACCGACATCTACAACGTCGTCGGCGGCATGAGCGCCTGGTCGGGCCCCCGCGTGACCGGCGGCGACGCCCAGTAGTCCCCTCCCCTGGCCCGCCTGGCTCCCGCAAGATCGCGGAGGCGCCGGATGTGGGCGGGGGGTGTTAGGGTTGACGCGCCAAGACGTTGGCATCCCCGCGGCCGGCTCCTCCCCCCGTCGGCCCCGCTCCCGGCACCGCCCCGGTGCCCCCGCCTCCCGTGCATCCGCCTCTGCCCCCGAGTGCGGCCGCCCGCGTCCCCTCCCTCCTCCCCGAGTGCGCCATGAACCAGGCCATTCAGGTCTTCCTGGCAACGATGGCCCAGGCCGACATCGCCCCCGAAGAGCCCGGCATCCTCGAGCTCATCCTCGACGCCGACATCATCGTCCAGATGGTCCTTCTCGTGCTGGTCGGCATGTCGGTGGCCTGCTGGGTCATCATCCTCAACAAGTGGAAGATGGTGCGCGCCGCCGAGCAGAGCAGCGCGGTCTTCCTCGAGAAGTTCTGGGCCAGCCGCCGCCTCGATCAGGTCTACGACCAGATCGACCGCTACAAGGGCGCCCCCGTCGCGATGGTCTTCAAGGCCGGCTACGTCGAGCTCGCCAAGCTCAGCGGCGGCGAGGCCAAGGACGGCGGCGTCGCCCCCTCCGGCGAAGACAACCTCGTCCGGGCCCTGCGCCGGGCCCGCACCGTCGAGCGCACGGCCCTCGCCCGCTCGACCACCTTCCTCGCCACGACGGGCTCGACGGCTCCCTTCATCGGCCTCTTCGGCACGGTCTGGGGCATCCTGCGCGCCTTCCAGAAGATCGGCGCCACGGGCCAGGCCACGGTGGCCACGGTCGGCCCCGACATCGCCCACGCCCTCATCGCCACAGCGGTGGGCCTCGCGGCGGCCATCCCGGCGGTCATCGCCTACAACTTCTTCCGCTCGCGCGTCGGGGTGCTGTCGACCGAGATGGACAACTTCTCGGACGACTTCCTCAACATCGTCAAGCGCCACTTCCGGACGAGGTGAGCGATGGGCATGTCGACGGGAGGGTCGGACGACGACCTCATGGCCGAGATCAACGTCACGCCCTTCGTTGACGTGATGCTCGTGCTGCTCATCATCTTCATGGTCACCACCCCCATGATGACCGCCGGCCTCGAGGTCGAGCTGCCCAGGACCGAGGCCTCGACCCTGCCCCAGGCCGACGAGCAGGTCATCCTGAGCCTCACCCGCGAGGCCAAGGTGAGCATCACCAAGGGCGAGTCCACCCGCGAGCTGGGCGAGAACCTCGGCGCCGTCCTGGCGGAGATGGCCAAGACCAACCCCGACCAGGCCGTGTTCATCAAGGCCGACGGCCAGGTGCCCTACGAAGAGGTCGCCCGGCTGCTCAGCGCCTGCACCAAGGCAGGCATCGCCAAGGTGGGCATGGTCACCGACCCGGCCGGCGCGCCCCGGCAGGGGGGCTGAGCATGGCGGCGGCCACGCTCCGGGAGGCGGCCAAGGGCACCATCCAGCCCTG
>CAXQUZ010000555.1:0-6815 GCA_964226865.1 Myxococcota bacterium
GACGACCTGAGCCGTGCTGCCCCCCACCCGCGAGGACGAGGCCCGCGACCGCCGCCGCCACCGGGTCTTCATGGTGGGGGTCGGGGCCGCCTTCGCGCTCACCGGTGCCGCCACCCTGGCCCTGGCGGCGCGCATGGTCGCCGCGGGCATGGGCCCCGGCATCGTGCCGGTGGGCGGCATCCTGCTGGTCGGCGGCGGGGTGATGGCCTGGCGGGGCTGGACCACCGACACCGCCCCCGACCCGAGCCTGCCCCGGTGGGACGAGCTGCCCCGGGACGACCCGCGCTGGGCCGTGCCCCTGGCCACCCGGCGCCGCCACTGGGCCGCGGGGGTCGCCGTGGGCCTCGCGGGCTGGGCGCTGGCCATCGGGGTGGTCGCGCTCGGCGCCGCCCTTCCCGGCTGGGCGCGCCTCGCGGGCTTTCTCGGCCTCTCGGTCGGCGGGGTGGCCCTCGGTGCGGCCCACGCCCGCCGCCACAACGGCACCGACGCCTTCCCCGACCGCTGAGCGCCCGGCTCAGGCCGGGATGAAGCTCGCGTCGAAGGCCAGCTTGCGCGCCACCTCCGCGTCGTCGGCGCCGAGGATGCCGCTCTCGACCAGCAGCCGGAACTCGCGCTGGAGGTTGGTGCTGCAGAGGTAGGTGCCGTCGGTGTTGATGGTGAAGCGCACCCCCGCCTCGAGGAAGGCGCCGAGGATGAAGCTGAACTCCTCGAGGTGGCGCACGGCCCGGGTGTGGAGGTTCGAGGTCGGGCAGATCTCGAGCACCGTGCCCGCGTCGGCCAGCCGCTGGAGGGCCTCTTCGTTGTAGGCGGCGCGCACCCCGTGGCCGATGCGGTCGGGCTTGAGCTGCTTGAGCACGGCGATGACGCCCTCACCGGAGGTGTTCTTGGTCTCGCCGGTGTGGATGGTGGTGCCGAGGCCGGCGTCGCGGGCCTTCTGGAACATGCGGGCGTAGCGCTCGACGCCGTCGGCCAGCTCGATGGCGTGGGTCTCGGTGCCGGCGAGGTCGATGCCGACGACGCCGCGGGACTGGTACTTGATGGCCTTCTCGAGGATGACCTCGTTGATGTCGGCCTCGAACTCGCGGGCCAGACAGAAGATGAGGCCCGCCTTCACGCCGTACTCGAGGCAGGCCCGGTCCATGCCCCGGATGGCGGCGTGGATGATGTGGTCGAGGTCACGCTGGCCACCGAGGTTGCGCTTCATGGGGTTGAAGCGCAGCTCGATCTTCTCGACGCGCGAGCCGCGGTACTCCTTGCCGATGATCTCGTAGACCGCACGCTCGACGGCGGCCGGCGAGCTCTGGATCTTCTCCGTCCAGACGTGGAGGATCTTGAGGTAGTCGTCGAGGGTCTTGACCTTGCGCGGGTTCACGGTGACCAGGTCGACGAACTCCCAGTAGTCCTTCACGGGCAGCTTGAAGCCCTGCTGGTGGGCGATGGACCACAGGATGTGGGGGGCGAGGGACGAGCCGACGTGGATGTGGAGGTCGCAGAGGGCGGTGTTGGGCTTGACGTCCAGCATGGGGACTCCAGGTGCGCGGCGCCGCCGTCCGCTGGGAGGGGCACCGCAAAAACGAAGGACCGCGACACAGGGGGTGTCGCGGCAGAAGAGGTGGGGAGACGGGGAGCGGGGCGCGCTCAGGTGCCCTCGGGATCGCCGCGGATCGAGTCGAAGTCGAAGAGGGCGTAGACCCGGACCCGGGCGCCAGAGCCCTGGATCTTGGCGTAGCAGGCGAGGCGGCTGGTGGCCTCGACCGGGCGGCCAGGCTTGCGGGCGCGGCCCTCGTGGGGCTCGCCCTTGGCCAGGGCCTCCATGCTGCGGATCTCGGCGTCGGTGATGGGCGAGAGGCCCGTGCCGTCGACCACCTCGATCCGGCACTGGGCGCAGCCGCCGTCGGGGCAGGTGCCGCCCGCGCGCCGGCCCGTCGAGATCGGCGCCTCGAGGGCCTCGCTGGCCATGAGCACCGAGTAGTGCTCTTCGGCCTCGATGGTGCGCTCGCTGCCGTCGGGCAGGAGGTAGGTGATGCTGTGCTTCACGATGCGGCGCTCAGGACGCCCCATGCCGAGGCGCTTCTTGAGCTTGTTGCGAATGCCGAAGGGGGTGAAGCCCACGAGTCCTCCTGGGAGCGGCAGGCCCCGGTCGGGCGCCCGGGTGGACGCGCCCGGCCGGCGCCGGTTGCCGCCGTCCTATCACGCACCCCAGGTCTTGCCGGCGTCCCGCTCTTCGGCCTCGATGCGCTCGATGGCGTCGACGAGGAAGTCGAAGGCGTCGTCGACGCTGTCGGTGCGGTGGAACAGGCGCAGATCCTTCTCGGAGATGGTGCCCCACTTGAGCAGCGCCGGGATGTCGAGGACATCGTCCCAGTAGTCAGAGCCGTAGAGCACGGTCGGGATGGGCTTCTTGATCTTGCCGGTCTGGCGCAGGGTGAGGCTCTCGAAGAGCTCGTCCATGGTGCCGAAGCCGCCGGGCATCAGCACGAGGGCCTTCGCCAGGTACATGAACCAGTACTTGCGGGTGAAGAAGTAGTGGAACTCGAAGTCGAGGCCCGGCGTGACGTACTGGTTGACCTTCTCCTCGAAGGGCAGCGAGATGCCGAGGCCCACGCTGCGGCCGCCCTCGACCATGGCGGCGCCGCGGTTGGCGGCCTCCATGATGCCGGGCCCGCCGCCGGTGCAGACGTAGTAGCGGCGGTCGGCCTTCCGGCCCATGTCCCACTCGGTGAGCTTCTGGGCGAGGGCCATGGTCTGGTCGTAGTAGGGGGCGAGGCGCAGCCGGGCCTGGGCCGACTTGAGCTCCTGCTCGAGCTGGGCGCGGGCGGTCTCGTCCGAGGTGCGGGCGAGCTCACGCTCGAGGTGGGCGACGGCGTCGCGGGCCACGGCCACGGGCTTGGCCCGGGCGGAGCCGAAGAAGACGATGGTGTCGTAGACGCGCTCGGACAGGAAGCGCTGGCGGGGCTCCTCGTACTCGCAGAGCATGCGGATGTGGCGCGCTGCGGGGCTGTTGAGGAAGCGGAGGTTCTTGTAGGCCTTCTCGGGACCCTTGCTCATGGATGTGTCCTGTTCGGGTGTCGGGCGGGTCGCGGCAGTGCGCCCGCGGGTGCGTTGGCTTTGCGTCGGTTCGATGACAACCCGTCCTAATGGACCCGCTGACAGGCAGCACACACTTCGACAGGCCGTGACCACATCTCCGCCGCGCCCGCGACCGCGCCGGCGGGTGACACGGGCGCAGGCCCGCGGTGTTGGAGGGGGCATCGGGACGAGAGCCCGCAGGGGCACGCCCGCAGCGGCCCGGCTGAATGGCCCGGCCACCGCGGCGTCCCCCGACGTGACCGGATCCCCGGTCGCACCGTGCCCCCACCCCTCTCATCCCGACGGAGGAGACATGATGCACAGGTCCCACACCCTGCTCGCCGCCGCCCGCCCCCTCGCCCTGGTCTTCGGACTGGGCGTGGGCGGCTGTGTGGTCTACGACAACAACTGCGAGGCCGACGACAAGGCCCACGGCACGGCCGACACCGGCGCCATGGGCAGCGGGGCCGACGACGGCGGCGACGGCCTCGTGGACGAGGCGCCCCTGCTCCTGCTGGACCCCGACACCGTCGCCCCCGGCCAGACCCTGATTGCCGCCCTGGTCGCCGATCCCGAGGCCGAAGAGGCCTTCGACTTCGCCACGGTCGCCGAGGTGCGCTTCTCGGCGGGCATCACCGTCTGCAGCGATCAGGCCCGGGCCGGCGAGCTGCTGCTGTCGCTGGTGGTCGACGAGGCCGCCCCCGCCGGCATGGTCGACCTGATGGTCGTGCTCGAGGACGGCGAGCGGGTGGTGCTGGCCGACGCGGTCGAGGTGGTCGCCAGCGGCGACGGCGCCCCGGAGGACGGAGCCGCGGTAGACGACCCCGGCGACGAGGACGGCGGCTTCGTGGACGAGGGCGCGGGCGACACCGGGGCCCCGGAGACCGGCGCCGAGAGCCCCTGTCGGTGAGCCTGGGAGCCCGGGCGGGGGGTGCTCCCCTGCCCTGCGGCCGGCGCCGGAGCCCGGTGCCGGCCGCTGCGCTTCAGGCCCGGGGCGCGAGGCGCGCGGCCCCCCGGAGGTGGAGCAGGGGGTCGCGCAGCAGCACCCCGGGCACCGCCGCGCCCGCGTCCATCACCGGGCCCGGGGCCCGGAAGCCCCGGAGGAAGGCGCCGTCGACCAGGGCCGGGGCCATGCGCTCGGCGACCCCGCCGCAGAGGTAGACGCCCCCCCGCGCGAGCAGGGTCAGGCTCAGGTTCCGGGCCGCCACCCCGAGCAGCTCGGCGAAGAGGCCCGCCGCCGCCGCCGCCGCGGGATCGTTGGGGAAGGCCGTGACCAGCGCCGCCCGCTCGCTGTCGGTGGCCGCGCTGTCGAGGGCCTCGGCCACCGCCACGTCGGGCTGGATCTGGTGGCGACAGAAGCGCAGCAGGCGGCCGAGCCCCGGGCCGCTCAGGGCGTCCTCCCACTCGGGGGGGCGGCCGAGATCGGTGCGGAGGAAGGCGACCAGCGCCTGGTGGCGGGCGGTCAGCGGAGAGAGCAGCTGGTGGCCGCCCTCGCCCGGCAGCGCCTGGCCTCCCCCCCGGAGCGCGACCCCGAGCCCCGTGCCCACCCCCATGACGACCCCGGGCGCGTCCGGCACCGCCGTGCCCGGCACGACGACGACGCGGTCAGAGGCGGGCACCCCGGGCACCCCGGCCGCCGCCGCCTGGAGGTCATTGCTGAGCGCGCCTGGGATGTCGACGCTGTCGAGATCGACCGTCCAGTCGACGTTTGTGAGGGTGAGGCGCCGGCCCTGGACCGGGGCGGCGACCGCGAGGCTCAGGGCGTCGAGCGGGCCGCTGCCCACGTCGCGGGCCCAGTCGAGCAGCTCGGGCAGGGGCGGCAGCCCGGCCGAGGGCACCACCCCGAGCACCCGCAGGGCACCGGGGCCGTCGGGCGGTCCCTCGGCCACGGCGAAGCGGGCGTTGGTGCCGCCCACGTCTCCGACGAGCACCCGCCTCATGCCCGGGCGTCCGCCATGAGGGCCTCGATGTCGGCCATCGTCTTCGGGATGGCCGCTGTGAGCACGCGGGGGGCGCCGTCGGTCACGCAGACGTCGTCCTCGATGCGGATGCCGATGCCCCGGAAGCGCGCCGGGGCCCGCTCGTCATCGGGCGAGATGTAGAGCCCCGGCTCGACGGTGAGCACCATGCCGGGCACCAGCGGCCGGCTCTGGCCCGCCCGGTTGTAGGAGCCCACGTCGTGCACGTCGAGGCCGAGCCAGTGGCTGGTGCCGTGCATGTACCAGGGCTTGTAGGCCTCATCGGCCACGAGGGTGTCGATGAGCTCCGCGTCGTCGGCCTCGGCCGGGTCGTCGCCCAAGAAGCCGAGGCGCACGAGGCCCGCCGTGAGCACCCGCTTGGCCTCGTCGTGCACGTCGGCGAAGGTCGCCCCGACCCGGCACCGGTCGATGGCGGCCAGCTCGGCGTCGAGCACCAGCTGGTAGAGCGCGCGCTGGGCCTCCGAGAAGCGGCCGCTGACGGGCCAGGTGCGGGTGACATCCGCGGTGTAGCCGTCGACCTCACAGCCCGCGTCCACACAGACCAGGTCGCCGTCGCGCAGGGGCGCGTCGTTGGTCACGTAGTGGAGGATGGTGGCGTTGGCGCCGCCCCCGACGATGCAGATGTAGCCGGGGCCCGCGCCCCCCCGGCGCCGGAAGGTGTGGAGGTAGACGGCCTCGAGCTCGTACTCCATCTTCCCCGGGGCGGTGGCGGCCATGGCGGCGGTGTGGGCCTCGGCGGTGATGTCGGCGGCGCGCTGCATCACCGCGAGCTCTTCGTCGCTCTTCACGAGGCGCAGCTCGTGGAGGAGGCGCAGGGGGTCGATGAAGGCGTCGGGCACGTCGAGGTGGTTGCGCCGGGCGAGGCGCCGGGCCCGCTGGATGGCACCGGCCACGAGGCGGTCGTTCTCGGGCTCTTCGGCGAAGCGGTAGTGGAGGGTGTGGAGGCCCAGCAGCAGGGCGGGGAGCTGGGTCGCCAGCTCGTCCCAGGGCCAGGCGGCGTCGGCACCGAAGACCTCGACCGCGCCCTCGGGACCGTGGCGGCGGCCCGTCCAGGTCTCGCGCTCGGGATCCCGCGGCTGGACGAAGAGCACGCAGGGCTGCTCGGCCCCCTTGCGCAGCAGGAGGGCGGCCTCGGGATCGGGCCAGCCCGTCAGGTAGAGCAGGTCGCTGGACTGGCGGTAGCCGTACTCGGCGTCGCCGTTGCGGTAGTGGTGGGGGGCCGCGAAGATCAGCACGCCCTCGCCATCCTCGAGCCGATCCAGGAGGGCCTGGCGGTGGGCGGCGTGGGCGGCGAAGCGCGGCAGGGCGTCCTTGCGGGCCCCGGGCACAGCGCCCTCGGGGACGGCGGCAGCGGGGGACGGGGAGACCTGGTCTTCGCTCGTGGGGGCGTCGCTCATGCTCTGTGGCTCCGGGCTGGGGGCGCGGGGGCCGCGCCGGTGTGCTCTTCATATCGCAGTGCCGCGGCGCCCGACGATGCCGCGGGCCCTGCCCTCGGTGTCTGCCTGCCGTCCCCGGCCCAGCCGCCCCGCTGGCGCCCCGAAGTGCGCCTCTCGGGCCCCCGCGGCGTTGGAATCCCGGCCGGGCGGTGGTACACAGAGCCCCTGTGGCTGGCGGTCCGGCCCCGACGTCCCTGGAGCCCCCCGTGCCTGCGTCCATCTACAGCGCCCCCGTCGTCGTGGTCGGCGGCGGCGTCACCGGTCTCGTGTCGGCCCACCTCCTCGCCGAGGCCGGGGTCGAGGTGGTCGTCATCGAGAAGCTGCCCGTGGT
>CAXQUZ010000556.1:0-10690 GCA_964226865.1 Myxococcota bacterium
CACCTCGGGGCCGGCGCCAGGGCCCAGGCCCGGGCGCGTTGACCGGTCGGTGTCTGCGGCGCGCCCGGCCTCACAGCTCGCCCCCCTGGCTCGCTCCGCCCGGCACCACGACCACCGTGCCCGTGCCCCCCGCGGCGGCCTGGTGGTGGGCATGGGCGATGTCGGTGAGCGGGACGGGGGGCGCCACGACCGGGCGGATGGCGCCGCTGTCGAGCAGCTCCGCGAGCCGCTCGGTCTTCTCGCGGGTGCCGCTGCTGACCGTGAAGAGGGCCCGGGGCCCCCCGCGCCACCGGGTCCACAGCGCCTGGAGCAGGATGCGCAGGCTCGCGGCGAGGGTGAGGTAGCGGCCCCCGGGGCGGAGCACGGGGCGGCACTGGCCGAAGGTGGCGGCGTCGGCCGTGTCGAGCACGACGTCCCAGGTCTGGCCCGCGGCCAGCGGGTCGGTGCGGTGGCGGTCGAGGGCCACGTGGGCCCCGAGGGTGCGCAGGAAGGGCAGGGAGCGGGCGCTCGCGGTCGCGGTCACGTGGGCGCCGAGGTGGCGGGCGATCTGGACGGCATAGCGGCCCACCCCGCCCGCGCCGCCGAGCACCAGCACCCGCTCGTCGGGCTGGACCTGGGCCAGATCGTGCAGGAAGGTCCACGCCGTGCCCGCGCCGTAGGGAACGGCCGCCGCCGCCGGTGCCGAGACCCCCGCCGGTCGCCGGGCCACGGCGCCTGCGGCCGAGACCACGAGGTAGCGGGCCCAGGCCCCGGCCGGCACCGAGCCGAAGACCGGCGTGCCCACCGCGAAGCGCTCGACCCCCGGGCCCACCTGGGCCACGACGCCGGCGAAGGTGGTGCCCTGGACGGCGCGGCGCGGGCCCCGGAGGCCGAGGAAGAGGCGCCCGACGACCCCCAGCACGGGCCCGAAGTCGGCCGCGCGCACCCGCAGGTCGCCTGCCGTGACCGCGCTGGCCTCGACGCGCACGAGCAGCTCGCCGGGGCCCGGCTGGGGAACGGGGAGGCGGCGCAGCTCGAGAACCGAGGGCGGGCCGTAGATCGGGGTGTGGGCAGCGTCCATCATGGGGACCTCCAGCGGGAAGGTCCCGGTCCTATCCATGCGATCTGGCGAGAGGGGTTGCCCCATTTCGCATGCAGACGATACGTTTTCGCATGGACTGGACCCGCGTCACCTTCGACTGGAACCGCGCCCGGGCCTTCCTCGTGACGGCTGAGGAGGGGTCCTTCTCTGCGGCCGCGCGCGCCCTGGGCACGACCCAGCCCACCCTGAGCCGCCAGGTCGCGGCCCTCGAGAGCGAGCTGGGCCTCACCCTCTTCGCCCGGGTGGGCACCCGCCTCGAGCTCACCGCGAGCGGCCTCGGGCTGCTCGCCCACGCCCGCACCATGGGCGCCGGGGCGACCCAGCTGTCGCTGGCGGCCGCCGGTGCCGCGGCCCAGGTGGCGGGCCCGGTGACCGTGACCGCCGGCGAGGTGAGCTGTGCCTTCCTGCTGCCGCCCATTGTCGCGGCCCTCCGGGTCGACCACCCGGGCATCACCGTCGAGCTCGTGGCCTCGAATGCCGTCGTGGATCTGCGCCGCCGCGAGGCCGACATCGCCGTGCGGGGCGTCGCGCCGACCCACCCCGACCTCATCGCCCGGCGCATGCCGGACGAGACCGCGGGGCTCTGGGCCGCCCGGGCCTACCTCGACCGCATCGGCCCCCTCGACAGCGCCGCCGACCTCGCCCGGGCCGAGATCCTGAACTTCGACCACGGCACGGCGCTGCCCGACGGGCTGGTCCGGGCGGGGCTGCCGGTGCGGCCGCGCCAGTTCCCCACGGTCGCCGCCAACCAGCTCGTGCAGTGGGCCCTGTGCCGGGCCGGTGCGGGCCTCTGTGTGATGGTCAACGCCGTGGGGGCGGCCGATCCCGGGGTCGTGCGGGTCGTGCCCGAGGTCGAGCTGTCGATCCCGCGGTGGCTGGTCTGCCACCGAGAGCTGCGCACCAGCCGCCGGCTGCGCATTGTCTGGGAGCGCCTCGTCGCGGCCTTCTCCGACCCGGCCACGGGGGGCCCGCCCGCGGGTGACGACGGGCCAGCGGTGCAGTAGTCTCGACCGGCCCCTGCCGTCCCCCCTCGTGTCCCCGGCCCCGGAGACCCATGCCCGGCCCCCGCGTCAGCGTCACGAGCAGCCGCGCCGTCGTGGCCGCCGCCGGGCGACGGGGGGTCGACACCGCGGCCCTGCTCGCTCGGCATGGCCTTGCTCAGGCGGTTCTCGACGACCCGGACGCCCGGCTGGAGGCGACCCTGGTCCACGCGCTCTGGCGCGACGCGATGGCCGCCGCCCGTGAGCCCGCGCTGCCCCTCCATGCGGCCCTCGAGCTGCCCTGGGGCGCCTACCGCGTCATCGACTACCTCTGCGGCCACTCCGACACCCTCGGCGAGGCCGCGACGATGCTGGCCCGCAACTTCGGGCTGGTCAACGACGCCGTCGTGCTGCGGCTCCGTCCCCTCGGCGACGGGGCGGCGATGCGCCTCGAGCGGGCCGACGGGGGACCGGTGCCCGCGCCCTATGTCGACTACGCCCTGGCGGCCTGTGCCGGGCGTCTCCTGCGGGTCACCGGTGCGACCCGCCACCCGGCCGTGCGGCGCAAGCGGGCGGCCCCCGCCGACCTCGGTCCCCACGTGCTGGCCTTCGGCGACGACGTCCTCTTCGATCAAGACGTCGACGAGCTCCGCTTCGATGGCGGCCTCTGGCGGGCCCCCTGCAGCGACCCCCAGCCCGGGCTCCGCTCGGTGCTCCACCGCCACGCCGACCTGCTCCTCGCCCAGATCGGCCCCCGGCCCACCCTGCTCGGCCAGCTCCGCGAAGAGGTCGAGCGCGGCCTGCCCTTCGGCCGCACCGAGCTCGCCCGCGTCGCCGCCCGGCTCGACTCCTCGCCCCGCACCATCCAGCGCCGCCTCGCGGCCGAGGGCCTCACCTGGCGCGCCGTCCTGGCCGCGATCCGCGGCGAGCTCGCCCGCTCCTACCTGCGCGACCCCGCGCTCTCCATCGACGAGGTCGCCTGCATGGTGGGCTACTCGGACGCCACGGCCTTCCACCGGGCCTTCCTGCGCACCAACGGCCAGACCCCCGGAGACTGGCGCCACACCCACTGAGCGCCGGCGGCGCAAAGTGCCAAGCGGTGGCGCGTCGGGCCAGTACCGGGGGGCGGGGGCCATCGATAGCCTCTGGAGCGAAGCCCGCTCTGGAAGGTGTCCATGCGTCGCCCGGTCCTCGTCTCTGTCGTCGCCGCCCTCTTCGTCCTCTTCGCGGGCGCCGGCATCCCAGCCGCCGCCGAGGCCGAGGCTGGCGGGCCGCCTGCCTTCCTCGGTGCCGCGGCCGCCACCGTCCCGGACCCCTTCACGGGCACCGTCGTCGAGCTGCTCGACGTCGATGGCTACGCCTACGCCCGGGTGCGCACGCCCGCGGGCCAGACCCGCTGGACGGTGTCGCTGGGCGCTGGCCACCCGGTCGGCACGGTGGTCGAGGTCGTGCCCTTCGGTGCCCTGGACGACTTCCGCTCCCGGCGGGCCCAGCGCCGCTTCGACCACCTGATCTTCGCCTCCCTTCGTCCCCGGAGCCTCCGATGAGTTCCCGCTGTGCCCGCGTCCTGCCCCTCGTCCTCCTCAGCGCCGGTGCCGCGGGCTCGCCGCTCAAGGGCCCGGGCTACGATCCCGATGAGGGCGTGCTGACCGACGCCGAGGGCCCCTTCCTGATGATCGCGACCCACACCCGCATCGCGAAGGGCGAGCGGTCCCGCTTCAACGACCACGTCGACGCCATCACCCGCCAGCAAGACCGCCACGAGGGCTTCATGGCCCGCGCCCTGCGGCGGGAGGCCCTCGGCCGCGAGCGCTGGACCATGACGATGTGGGAGGACGAGGCGAGCGCCTTCGACTTCACCTTCTCCGGCGCCCACCTCGCCGCCATGCAGGACGCCGACGCCAGCATCGACGGCGTCTACTCGGCGAGCTGGTGGGTCGAGGAGGACGAGCTGCCGGTGGTCTGGCCGGAGGTGCTCGACGAGCTCGACGCCGTGGCGCCCGACGCGCCCTGGTAGGGGAACGCGGGCCGGCCGATCAGCCCGAAGGCGGCGGCGGCGGCGCCCACACAGCCGGCGCTGAACAGCCAGAGCGCGGGCCGCATCGGCAGGATCCACACCGCCGCCCCGTACTGCACGGCGATCGAGACGAGCAGCAGCCCCACGACCGTGGTGCGGCGGACGTGGCGGATGGCCAGCGCCCCGAGCGGTGCTCCGACCACGACGATGGGCACACAGGCCCACCAGCCCCGCCAGGCCTCGGGGGCCAGCCCGCCCATGGCCAGCTCGCGGTAGGCCGCACCGACCAGCGCGTTGCCCGCCATCAGCACCACCGAGGTGGGGGTGGCCACCGACTCGGAGACCCGCCCCCGCAGCACCAGCAGCGAGAAGACGCAGATGTCGAGGCCGCTGCCGGAGATGGAGACCACCACGCCGCCGAAGAGCCCGGCGAGGGCGAGGGCCCCCCGCGAGACCCCGGCGGCGGTGCCCGGTCGCCGGTCGGGGCGGCGCTGGGCCGCCAGCAGCACGAGGCCGAAGGCGAGCCAGGTGCTCGTGAAGGCGAGCTTGGCGACGGCGGGGGCGATGTGGGGGGCGACCCACTCGAGGCCGATGACGAGGCCGACCGCCCCGGCGAGCGAGCCGGTGGCCAGGGCCTCCGCCACGACCGGGGTGCGGGTGCGCAGGATGACCAGGGCCGCGGCGCTCATGCCCACCGCCTGGATGCACAGGGCGAAGTCGCGGGCGACCGCGGGCGCGATGCCGAGCACGAGGGTCATGACCGGGAAGGCCACGGCCCCGCCGCCCTCGCTGGTGGCGCCCGCGATGACGCTGCCGGCGGCCATCGTGAGCGAGAGCGGCCACCACTCGGCAAAGACCGCCCACCGGTTGCCCGTGGCCATGCCCCCGAGCCACAGCAGCCACACGGCGGCGACCACGGGCGCCAGCGCCCCCAGGGACGGGGCCCGCCACCACGGCGTCCGGGCCGGGGCCTCCGGGGCCGGGGGTTGGGACGGCGCGGGCATCAGTTGTCGTTGAGTCCGTGGGCCGTGCCGCGGGTCGCCAGGCGGCGCTTCCACCGGGCCTCGCGGGCGTCGAGGCGGCCCTTGCTCGCCTTGCCCAGGGGCACCACCTCCAGCACGCTCAGGGTCACCTCGGGGTCTGCGGGGCGGATGCTGCCGTCGGCCACCGCTGCGTCGACCTGGACGTTGCCCGAGGCGCCCGCGGCGTACTGCTTCCACCGCGACCAGAAGCCGCCGCGCTGGCCCTCTGCGCCCGCCTGGCCGACATAGAGGCGCCCGCTGCGGTGGTCGGTCAGCAGGTAGATGCCCCCGACCGCGCCGAGCTTGCTGACCCAGGACGGGTTGGCGGCCTCGTTGGCGGCGAGGAACGCGATCTTGGCGAGCGACACGTCGATGTCGGGGTACTGCGGGCAGGGGGCGATGCGGCCCGGCTCGCGCAGCTCGAGCACGGCCTTGTCGGTCTTCCACTGGTGCCAGCTGAGCGCCGCCCGGCCCCAGTCGACGACCACCCGGCCCTCGAGGGGGGCGAAGCACGGGTCGCGGCGCAGGGGGTAGCGGTGGGTGATGGTGCCGGGCTGTGTGGGATCGGCCCAGCGCCGCCACAGGGGGCGCAAGATCGCGGGCACGGCGGGGTCGTCCGGGGCGAGCACGGGCCGCTCGGCGGGCCCCTCGACGGTGTAGGCGCCGAAGAAGAGCGCGCGGCCGCCGGGCAGGCCGACGAAGGAGAAGATGCCCGCACAGCGCCCGAAGACGTCGGCGCCCTGGTGGCGCTGGTAGAACTCCAGGGCCCCGGGCGCCGTGGCCACCAGCTCGGCGAAGTCCGGCGCGTCGCGGGCGGTCTCGAGGTGGCGCACCACCTTCCAGCGCCCCAGCGCGAAGCCCGGCGCCAGCCGCGCGACGAGCTCGTCGAAGGTGAACAGCGGCGTCGGGTCCATGGCCAGTCCGGCGGGGGGCGGCCCAGCGTGGCACGCCTGGCGGGGTCACGACAAGGTGCTCCCGGTGGCCGCCCCCACGGCCGGCGGCGCAGGTCGTGGCGGGGTCGGGGCGCATCCGGCGTAGGATCGGCCCGGTGCACTCGCTGGTGTGCCGTGCGGCCGCTCCCCCGCGAGGTCTCCATGCTCTCCTTCAGCTCTCCGCGCCCGGCGCTCGGCCCCCACGTCGCCGCCCTCCAGCCGCTCTTCTCGCGGGTGGCCCCCATCCGCTACGGCTCGAAGCTGCGCTACCCGGGCCTCGTCTGGCAGGTGCTGCGCCACAAGCGGCGGGACGTGGCCACCCTGCGCGCCGAGGTGGGGGCGCTCATCGCCGAGCGCGGGAAGAGCCTGCCAGACGATGTTCTCGACACCTATCTCGAGAGCATGGTGCTGCTGCACTACCTCCAGCGCGCCGGGGTGAAGGTTTACTCGATGATGAAGCCCGCGCTCATGGAGAGCCTCGCCAGCGAGTGTGTGCGCGTGGTCGAGGCCGGGGTGCCGGGCGACTTCGTGGACGTCGGCGTCTGGAAGGGCGGCAGCGCGATGATCATGAAGACCGTCAACGACCGGCTGGGGGCGGGGCGCCGGGTCCAGCTGCTCGATCTCTTCGACACCATGGACTTCCGCGCCCTCGACGACGACGACCCCGTCGAAGACCGCATCATCATCACCGCCCTCGAGCATGCCCGGGCCTACTTCCAGACCGAGGGCGTCTGCACGAGCGTCGCCGAGATCCAGGCCAACTTCCGCACCCTCGGGGTCGGCCTCGACCGGGTCGAGTTCCTGCCGGGCAACCTCAACGACCCGGACTTCCCCTTCGACCGGGTGGGCGAGGTTGCGCTGCTGCGGGTCGACTGCGACTTCTACTCGGCGACCCGCCACACCCTCGCCCAGCTGCTCGACCGGGTCCAGCCCGGCGGCACGGTCATCTTCGACGACTACTACCTCGAGGGCTTCGGCGAGCGGCTGGCGGCGGACGAGGCCCGGGCCGCGCGCGGGGTCACCCGGCCGCTCGAGCGGGTGGGCCAGAGCGCGGTGTGGCGGCTGGACTGACCGGGGGCCGAGGGCGCCGCGTGCTCAGTCGCACCCCGCGGATCGGTGGGGCGGAGCGGGCGGCGTGCGCCACCGGTCGAGGCTCTGGGCGAAGCGCTGGCTGAGGGTGTCGCCGTGGCGGGCCACGACGGCGGCGAAGCGGGCGAAGTCGATGCAGTGGGCGCCCGGGGTCGGCGTGGCCTCGGGCTGGATGTAGACCAGCTCAAGCTCGACGGCGGCCGCGGCCGGGCAGACCGCGAGAAGCCGCTTGGCGGCGGTGAGGCCCTGGCGGCGCGGGGCATGGAGGAGCCGGTCGTAGGCGGGCGGCACCGTGACGAGCCCCAGCGTCGCCAGCTCGCGCAGCAGGTGGCCGTACTTGCGGTCTTCGTGGGCGGGCCGGCCGGGCGCCCGGACCACGGTGAGCAGCCCCTCGAGGAGCGGGGCGAGGCCGAGGGCGCGGGCGGTGGCCAGGTCGGCATCCTGGGTGGGACGGCGAGAGCCCAGGTCGGTCTTCAGCTCGACCAGCCAGCCGCGGCGCCGGTCCTGAGACATCGCGAAGAAGTCGACGTGTACGGTGTTTCGGGAACCTTGCCTGTCCGCCACCGCGGGCCGCAGGGCGTCGCGGAGCAGGGGCAGCTCGGGCACCACCCGGGGGTCGACCGCGGTGTCGAGGGCCAGGGCGAGCACGGCGGGCAGGTAGAGGCCGAAGAGCGCGTCGACCCGGCGCTCGAGCTGGTAGCTCGGGAGGCTGCGCCAGTGGTCGAGGCGGTCGAAGAGGGCGTGTGCGGGGTCCACGGCTGCTCCCGTCGGGGGGCAAGCATGCCACAGGGGGGCGCCGTGCGGCTGCCTGCCTGACACGAACAGGCTGGTGGTGCGGGTCGCATTGCCGCTGCTTCGGGTTGTCGGTGCGGGGCCGAAGCCTGCGGTTGGACGGCAAGACGAGGGGCCCCGTGGCACCACAGTGCAGGGGGCAGCACGGGGGCTTGGTGTGCGCTTCCGCAGGAACAGGCAGGTCTTGGGCACGAAGCCCCATGGCTCGGCCAGACCCCGGGGCCTACCCAGAGGGCAGCACCCTGGAGGCTTCCATGACCCGAGAGACCACCACCGCCGCTCTGCTTGCCCTGCTCTCCAGCACGGCCGAGGCCCGTCGCCGCCCGTCGCTGGTCCGCGCCGGGGCGCCGGCCCTCGCCGACCACAGCGCCGCGGTCGTCGAGGGCGAGCTGTGGGACCGGGCCGCCCTCTCGCGCCGCGACCGCAGCCTCGTGACCGTGGCCGCCCTGGCCTCGGTCCAGAGCACGGCGGCCCTGCGCCCCCAGCTCGACCAGGCCCTCGATCACGGCCTGTCCCCCGAAGAGCTGTCGGAGGTCCTCACCCAGATCGGCTTCTACGCGGGCTTTCCGGCGGGCACCGCGTCCGCTGCCCTGCTCGGCGAGGTCCTCGACGCCCGGGGCCTCTCGCTCGCGCCGGCCGCGGGGGCGCCGCTCGCGCTCGACCCCGATCGGGAGGCCGCCCGCCGGGCCGCGGTGGCCCGCGTGGCGCCGCTCGCCCCGGGCCTGGCCCACTACACCGACGCGCTGCTCTTCGGTGAGGTGTGGCGCCGGCCGGGGCTCGCACCGCGCGACCGCAGCCTCGCCACGGTCGCGGCCCTCATCGCCCTGGGCCAGGCTGAGCAGCTGCCCTTCCACCTCGAGCGCGCGGTGGCCCACGGCCTCACGCCCGCCGAGGCCGGAGAGGTGGTGGCCCACCTGGCCTTCTACTGCGGCTGGCCCCGGGCCTTCTCGGCGCTGGCGCCCCTGGGCGCGGTGCTGTCGTCGACCGGTGTTTCGACCGGTCCGTCGGGGGCCACGGACGCCCCGGCTGCCACGGTCACGGTGACCTCCCGCGCCGAGGCGCCCCACTTCGCGGGCCCCGCCGACCGCTTCACGGGGGAGGTCGAGGTCGAGTCGCTCTTCCACGCCGACCTCGCCGGCGACAACGGCGGCGGCATGGTCCACTTCCAGCCCGGCGCGCGCACGGCCTGGCACACCCACCCCCGGGGCCAGACCCTCATCGTGACGGCAGGCGAGGGCTGGGTGCAGCAGGAGGGGGAGCCGCGCCACACCATCCGCGAGGGCGATGTGGTGCGCATCCCCCCCGCCGTGCGCCACTGGCACGGGGCGACGAGCGCCACGGCGATGTCGCATGTGGCCATCGCGGAGTCCGTCGACGGGAGCTCGGTCGACTGGATGGAGCTCGTCGCGCCGGAGGACGCTGAAGGGGCGGCGCCGGCAGAGGGTGCGGGGGAGCGGTCTGGGGGCTGACCCGGGCGCCGGTGGGGGGCGGGGAACCCGTCGGACGCGGGGGGCGGGCGCCGGTCGGGCGTGGGGGGCGGGAACCGGTCGGGCGTGGGGGGCGAGCACCGGCGCCGGCAGGTGTGGCTGGTGCCGGTGCCGGTGCCGGTGCCGGTGCCCGACGTGCGGCGTGCGGGGAGGTGCCTTGCGGGCGTGGAGGGGGGCGTTGCGGGCTTCGTGGGAATGTGCGCAGAACCCGCAATTGCGCATATCGGTGAAGATTGCCGTGTCGTGCAATGCGCCCTCGCTCAGCGGATGCGCAATTGCTTGCGTCAAAGCGGGCTGGCGAGTCGCAGGCGGTTCGGGTCGGTCATGCGGGTGTAGCGCACGGTGGTCTGGACCCGGGCGTGTCCAAGGAGCCCCTGGATGGCCCGGAGGCTGGTGCCGCCCTCGAGGAGGTGGGTCGCGAAGGCGTGGCGCAGCGAGTGGGGCGTGACCGAGAAGTGGAGGCCGGCCCGCACCCGTGCGGTCTGGACCACGTGCTGGACGGTGCGGACCGACCACCGCGCCCCGCCGTGTCCGAGGAACAGGGGAGCGAGGTGGGAGCGCTCTCCCGCCAGCATCCGGATGGCGGGCACGAGCCGCGCGCTGAGCACGGTGAGGCGGTCCTTGCGGCCCTTGCCCTCGCGCACCCGCACCAGCAGCCTCTCGGTGTCGACATCGCCGATGTCGAGGGCGACGAGCTCGGAGACGCGGAGCCCCGTCGCATAGAGAAAGAGGATGGCCAGGCGGTGCTTCACGTTGGTCGTGGTCGACGCCATCGCCAAGATCTGCTCCCGGGTCGGCACCTGGGGCAGTCGCCGGCTCCGCCGCGGCCGCACGACCCGGAGCCGCTCTTCTGGCCAGCCGTAGAGCTCGATGTACACGAACTTCAGAGCCGAGACATTCTGGTCGATGACCGGCCGCGAGGCGCCGAGCTCCAGCAGTGCGACCAGGTAGCTCCGTGGCGCTTCATCCGGCGCCTCACGAGGCGCCGTCGGTCCCAGCCACTGGAGGTAGGCCCGAAGGCAGGAGAGGTAGGCCTCGATGGTGCGCGGCGCGTAGTCGTGAAGGCGCAACTCCTGGCGCACCCGAGCGAGGAAGAACGGCGAGAGGGGCTTGGGCGGCATGGCGGCTCCGGAGAGCCGAGCCGGAACGCAGGAAGCGTGCCAGGAGTGGGTGGCGGTGGGTCAGGGGGTTGCGAGGGGGGGCGGGTGACGGCCGTCGGGGGTGGGGGTGACGGGCGTCGCACAAGCGGTCGGGGGGCGGGTTGGGCGGCGTGCGGCGTCATTTCCTGGA
>CAXQUZ010000557.1:0-6996 GCA_964226865.1 Myxococcota bacterium
CCCCCGGCGGCCCCGGTGCGCCGCGTGCCAGACTCGGGCGCCGATGTGCTCGCCCACAGCTTCGAGGCCCGCCGCCTCGAAAAGCTCGACGTGCTCGCCGAAGCCGGCATCCCCGCCTACCCCCACAACCTCCGCACCACCCACACCACGGCCGAGGTCCTGGCCCTGATGGGCGAGCGCGAGGGCCCCGAGCTCGACGCCGACGAGACCGAGGTGGTGATCGCCGGCCGGCTGCTCTTCAAGAACGAGATGGGCAAGGCGGGCTTCGGCCGCTTCCAGGACCGGGCGGGCCGCATCCAGTTCTTCGTGCGCAAGAACACCATCGGCGACGAGGCCTTCGCCACCTGGAAGAAGCTCGACAACGGCGACCATGTCTGGGTCCGCGGCCGCTTCATGCGCACCCGCACCGGCGAGCCCACCATCAAGGTCCTCGCCCTCAAGCTCGCCGCCAAGTGCATCGCGAGCCTGCCCGACAAGCACAAGGGCGCCACCGACCCCGAGTTCCGCAACCGCCACCGCTACGTCGACCTCTTCGTCAACGAGGCGAGCCGCGAGACCTTCCTGCGCCGCAGCAAGGTCGTCCGGGCCGTGCGCGACTTCTTCGAGGCCCGCGACTTCGTCGAGGTCGAGACCCCGATGCTCCAGGTCATCCCCGGCGGCGCCACGGCGCGCCCCTTCGTGACCCACCACAACGCCCTCGACATGCCGCTCTACATGCGCATCGCCCCCGAGCTCTACCTCAAGCGACTGGTCGTGGGCGGCATGGAGCGGGTCTTCGAGCTGAACCGCAACTTCCGGAACGAGGGGGTCAGCACGAAGCACAACCCCGAGTTCACGATGCTCGAGTTCTACCAGGCCTACGCCACCTGGCACGACCTGATGGACCTCACCGAGGTGCTGCTCCGCGAGGTCGCCCTGGCCGCCACCGGGGCCACCACGGTCACCTATGGCGACCACCAGCTCGACTTCGGCGCGCCCTTCGCCCGGCTGCCCATGGCCGAGGCCATCGCCCGCTACGCCGGCCTGGCCCCCGAGGCCGTCACCGACGTGGCCGCCCTGCGGGAGAAGTGGCTGGCCGACCACCCCGGCGACGCCAAGAACCCCACCCTGCCCACCACCCTGGGCAAGTGGTTCGAGTGGTTCTTCGACGCCTATGTCGAAGACCAGCTCATCCAGCCGACCTTCATCACCGAGTTCCCCGCCGAGATCTCGCCGCTCTCCCGGCGCAGCGACGACAACCCCGACTTTGTCGATCGCTTCGAGCTCATCGTGGCGGGCATGGAGCTGGCCAACGGCTTCAACGAGCTCAACGATCCCCAGGACCAGCAGGACCGCTTCCTCAGCCAGGTGGCGGCCCGCGAGGGCGGCGACGACGAGGCCATGTACTTCGACGCCGACTACATCAAGGCCCTCTCCTACGGCATGCCGCCCACGGCCGGCCAGGGCATCGGCATCGACCGCCTCACCATGCTCATGAGCGGCGCCCAGTCCATCCGCGACGTCATCCTCTTCCCGACCATGCGGCCCGAGCGGGTGGGCGGGAATGCCGACGCCGACTCGGGGGATGACCGCGCCCGATGACGACCCCCTCCGATCAGCCCCCGCGGGACGATGCGCTCGGCCCCGCGGGGGTTCGTCGCAGCGAGAGCCCTCCCACCGGCGGAGGGCTCCCGGCCGTCTTGCGCTACAACCCGCTGTACTGGCTGGTGCGGGCGCTGTGGGTCTCGGGGCGCTTCGTGGTCGCCTTCCTCGCGATGACCGCCGTGAGCGTGGCGGGCTTCGTGCGCTGGCTCGTGCGCAGCCCGGGCGAGCTGCCCTTCGCCGTCACCGTCGCCGTCTCCCACCTCCGCACCCGCCGCGACGACGCCGGGGTGAGCGCCCTGGCCATGGTCAGCACGGCCGGCGTCACGGTCGGGGTCACGGCCCTCATCATGGTGCTGGCCGTCATGGAGGGCTTCGAGGGCGACCTGCGCGAGAAGATCCTCGGCAGCAACGCCCACCTCGTGACCCTCAACTACGAGGGCTACTTCGCCGACCACCAGGCCGCCGCCGACACGGTCGAGGCCGTCGACGGGGTCGTGGCCGCCGCGCCCTTCGTCTACACCGAGGTCATGGTGCGCTCCCACTGGGGCGCCGCGGGCGTGGTCATCAAGGGCATCGACCCGCCCCGCACGGGCCGGGTCACCGACATCGTCAAGAACATCAAGGTGGGGCCGCTCGGCCCGGTCGACACCCGCGAAGAGAAGGCGGCCGTGGTCGACCAGCTGCGCGAGCCGGTCGAGGCCATCGCCCAAGACCACGACGACAAGGAGAAGCTGCCCGGCATCATCGTGGGCGAAGAGCTGGCCGACCAGCTCAAGGTCTACCCGGGCGACCGCCTCCACGTCATCAACCCCGTCGGCGGCGGCACCGGCCCGATGGGGGTGCCCGTGCCGCGGGTCATGCCCTTCCGGGTGGCCGGCGTCTTCTACTCGGGCATGTACGAGTACGACACCAAGTGGACCTACGTCCACATCGCCGACGCCCAGAGCTTCCTCCAGATCGACGATCTGGCCACGGGCATCGAGGCCTCCGTCTCCGACATCGACGGGGTCGACCCCATCGCCACCGCCGTCGAGCAGGCCCTCGGCTACCCCTTCTATGTGCGCCACTGGCAGAACCTGAACAGCAACCTGTTCGCTGCCCTGAAGCTCGAGAAGATCGTGATGGGGCTCATTCTCAGCCTCATCGTCATCGTCGCCAGCCTCAACATCATCGGCGCCCTCATCCTCGTCGTCGTCACCCGCGCCCGCGAGATCAGCATCCTCCGCGCCATGGGCGCCAGCGTGCCCGCCATCCGTGCGGTCTTCATGCTCGAGGGGCTGGTCATCGGTCTGGTGGGCTCGAGCATCGGCACGGTGCTCGGGCTGGTGGGCTGCTGGGGCCTCGACAAGTACCGCTTCCCCCTCGACACCGACGTCTACTACCTCGACACCCTGCCCGTCGTGGTGGTGCCCGAGACGGTGGTCTTCGTGTCGCTGGCCGCGGTCGCCATCTGCTTTCTGGCCACCGGCTACCCTGCGAGCCTCGCGGCCCGGGTCGACCCGGTCGAGGGGCTTCGCTACGAATGAGCGCTTCTGCCGCCAACGCCCCCGCGGCCGGTGGCCTCGACATCCGCGTCGAGGGGCTGGTCAAGACCTTCCACAAGGCGGGCCACCGGCTCGACGTGCTACGGGGCATCGACCTCGAGCTCGGGGCCGGAGACCGGGTGGCCATCGTGGGCCAGTCGGGCTCCGGAAAGAGCACCTTCCTCCACATCCTCGGCACCTTGGACCGGCCCACCGCCGGCAAGATATGGTTCCGGGGCTCCGAGGTCTTCACGCGGGACGCCGAGGCGCTCGACAGCCTGCGCAACCGTGAGATCGGCTTCGTGTTCCAGTTCCATCACCTGCTGCCGGATCATGATGCCGTGCACAACGTCATGATGCCGCTTCTCATCGCAGGGGAGCCCCGGGCCCGCGCCCGCGACCAGGCCGCCACCCTCCTCGAGAAGGTGGGCCTCGGTGCGCGCATGGGCCACCGTCCCGGCGAGCTCTCTGGCGGCGAACAGCAGCGGGTGGCCATCGCGCGCGCCCTGGTGCGGAACCCGTCCCTGGTGCTGGCCGACGAGCCCACCGGCAACCTCGACCCGGCCACCGCCGCGGACATCTTCGACATGTTCCTCGACATCAACCGCGAGCAGGGCAGCACCGTGGTCGTCGTGACCCACTCCGCCGCGCTCGCGGACCGCTTCCCCCGCAAGCTCGACCTCCAGCGCGGCACCTTCGTCGACACGGTCCCAGCCGGGGGGCAGGCGTGAGCGCGTCCTCTCTGCTCGCCCGCCTCGGTGTGGTCGCCGCCCTGGGCCTCGCCGCCCCGGTCGCCCAGGCCGCCCCTGGCTTCGTCGCCGAGCGCCCGGCTCCGGCCACCGGCAAGGTCGCCGGCATCGAGGTCGCCGGCCTCAAGCGCATCGAAGAGGCCGCCGTGCTGGCCGTGGTCGGCACCCGCGTCGGCCAGGATGCCACCCCCCAGGGCATCCGCCGCGACATCAAGGCCATCTACGACACGGGCTTCGTCGACGACGTCCAGGCCGAGCTGGTGCCTGCGCCTGACGGCAGCGGGGTCGTGCTGCGCTTCGACATCGACGAGAAGCCGGCCATCCGCGAGGTCAAGCTCTCGGGCAACAAGAAGCTCGACGAGGACGCCCTCTTCGAGGTCATCGACATCGTGCCCTTCAGCGTGCTGAACGAGGCCGAGCTCAAGCGCAACATCCGCCGCATGCGCGACAAGTACGTCGAGAAGGGCTTCTACCTCGCCGAGATCGAGCCCGTGGTGCGCGAGGTGGGCGACGAGCTGGTCGAGCTCACCTTCGAGATCACCGAGAACCGCAAGGTGCTGGTCCAGAAGGTCGAGATCACGGGCAACGCCAACCTCAAGGACCGCAAGATCAAGCGCTTCCTCCAGACGAAGGAAGCGGGCATCGTGCCCTGGCTCACCAGCTCGGGCACCTTCGACGAGATCGCCCTCGCCGACGACACCCAGATCGTGCGCCAGGTCTTCCTCGAAGAGGGCTACGTCGACGTCCAGGTCGACCAGCCCCAGGTCTTCCTCTCGCCCGACAAGCGCTTCATCCACGTCAGCATGAACGTCACCGAGGGCCCCCGCTACAAGCTGGGCAAGGTGAAGGTGGACGGCGACTTCGTCGAGGCCGAGGGCCTCACCCGCCCGGCCCTCCGCGAGATCATCGACGGCGCCACGGCGAAGACGATCAACGGCCGCTGGCGCTCTGCCCGCAAGAAGGTGGGCGACGACGCGCCCCTGCCCGAGGGCTGGGAGAAGGGCCGCAAGGGCTGGCTCCGCTTCGATCCGACCCACCCGCCCCTCGAGACCGGCGACTGGTTCAAGCTCTCGACCCTGCAGCAGAGCATGCAGCAGATGTCGGACCTCTACGGCGACCAGGGCTACGCCTTCGCCAACGTGGCGCCGAACACCATCACCGACCCCGAGTCGGGGGTGGTCGACATCGAGTTCCAGATCCAGCGCGGCGACAAGGTGCGCATCGGCCGGATCGACATCCAGGGCAACGACCCGACCTTCGACAAGGTCATCCGCCGCGAGATCCCCATCAACGAGGGCCAGATCTACAGCGGATCGGCCATCAACGAGGGCCGCGAGCGGCTCAACCGGCTCGGCTACTTCGAAGAGGTGCGCATCAGCACCCCCCGGGGCGCGGCCCCCGACGAGCTCGACCTCAAGGTCGAGGTGACCGAGCAGCCCACGGGCTCCTTCTCGGTGGGCGCGGGCTTCTCGAACATCGAGAACTTCATGCTCACCCTCAGCGTGAGCAAGAACAACTTCCTGGGCCTCGGCTACGTCATGTCGGCCAACGTCCAGGTCTCGCGGCTGCGCCAGCAGTACAACCTGCAGTTCTTCGACCCCTACTTCCTCGACTCGCGCTGGACCCTGTCGCTCAACGGCTTCAGCATCAGCCGCCAGTTCATCGAGGACGAGTACCAGCGCGGCGGCAGCATCTCGGTCGGTCGCTACCTCGACCAGCGCGACGACATCCGCATGTCCTTCGACTACACCTTCGAAGACACCGGCCTGAACAACATCGACAGCTACAAGCAGCGCCTGCTCGGCGGCCAGATGTACCGCAACGGCATCACGAGCACCGGCGGCCTGAGCCTCATCGTCGACAAGCGCAACAACCGCATCCAGGCCACCCGCGGCATCTACACCACCGCGAGCCTCGCCCTGTCGGGCGGCTGGCGCGAGGACGAAGACACCGTCACCCAGATCTTCGGCGGCGACTTCAACTTCCTCGAAGGCAAGTTCAACCTGCGTGCCTACCAGCCCCTCGTCGAGAAGGAGTGGCTGATCTTCCGGTACAACGGCACCCTCGGCCGGGTGTGGTCCACCGACGGCACCATCCTGCCCTTCATCCACCGCTACCGGGCGGGCGGCATCAACTCGGTGCGCGGCTACAACTGGTTCAGCCTCGGCCCCCAGATCCGCGCCTCTGGCTACAAGACCCCCGAGCAGTCGACCTTCCAGGGCTCCGAAGACCCGACCTCGGCCGAAGACCGGCTGATCATCGGCGGCACCGAGACCTGGATCAACAACTTCGAGCTCGAGGTGCCCGTCATCCGCCAGGCCGGCGTCTCGACCGTGGTCTTCTTCGACGCGGGCAACGCCTTCGGCGACGCCTGGGGCAACGGCCACATCAACCCCCTCGACCTCCGGACGTCCTACGGCTTCGGCGTGCGGTGGTTCAGCCCGATGGGCCCCCTGCGCTTCGAGTGGGGCTTCCCGACGAACCCCCTCGAGGACGAGCGCAAGTCGGTCTTCGACTTCAGCATCGGCTCGTTCTTCTGATCTCTCGTGTCTTCCAGGCGGCCCCCCCCGTGGGCGTCGGCCGCACCGTCTCAGGAGCTTCCATGCGCACCCTGCTCGCCCGCTTCCCCCTGCTCTCTGCGGGGCTCTTCGCCCTCTTCTTCTCGGTCGCCACCATCGGCGAGGCCGAGGCCAACACCAAGGTCGTGGTCATCGACTTCCAGGCCGCCCTCCAGGAGGTCCAGGAGGGCAAGCTGGTCCAGGCTCGCCTCGAGGGCATGTACAACGAGAAGGCCGCCTCGCTGCGCAAGCTCGAGGAGCAGCTCATGGCCATGCAGCAGGAGTACGAGAAGCAGGAGATGGTGCTCTCGGACGACGCCAAGCGCCAGAAGCAGCAGGAGTTCATGGCCGCCCAGGGCCAGTACCAGCAGATGGTGATGCAGTCCGAGCAGGAGTTCCAGCAGGCCTACGCCAAGGAGATGGAGGGCCTGATCCAGAAGATGCGCAAGGTCGCCGGCCAGCTCGCCAGCGAGAAGGGCTACGACCTCGTGCTCGACGCGGCCGCCGTCGCCTACTCGGGCCCGAACGTTCCCGACCTCACGGCCGCCCTCATCACCAAGTACAACGCCAGCGGCGGCTGAT
>CAXQUZ010000558.1:0-9374 GCA_964226865.1 Myxococcota bacterium
AGACGTGTGCTCTTCCGATCTCTGGAAGTTGTCGGAGCCGAGGCCCTGGGCCACCTCGCCCAGCGACACCCCGTGGGCGAGCAGGCTGTCGAGGCGGAAGTCGATGAACACGGCCCGGGGGGTCACCCCCCAGACGTCGACCTCGCCCACCCCGGGCACCCGCTCGAGGCGCTTCTCGATGAACTCGGTGACCAGCTTGTGTTCGTCTTCGACCCCGTCGGGAATGGCGATGCCCGCCCACATCACAGGCTCGCTGGCCGGGTCGAATTTCCAGATCCAGTAGCGCTCGACGTCGCCGGGCAGGTCGGCCATGGCCCGCTCCATGCGGTCGACCACGGCGTTGTAGGCCACGCCCATCGAGATGCTGCGGTGGAACTCGAGGCTGAGGCTCGCGTTGCCCGAGCGCGCCCGGCTGGTCATCGTCTTGATGCCCGGGCTGGTCGAGAGCTGCTCTTCGAGGGGACGCACGAGCTGCTGCTCGTTCTCGCGGGGCGAGGAGCCGTCGTAGGGCACCCACACCCACAGCCGGTTCAGCGTGAAGCTCGAGGGCATCATCTCGAGCGAGATGCGGCTCCAGGCGAGCATGCCGAGCACGACCAGGGCCACGAAGCCCATGGCCACGGTGACCGGCCGGCGGACCGAGAAGGTGGGCAGCCAGCTCCTCATGGCTGGGCCTCCAGGGCGCCGGGGCCCGGGGTGGGCGCCGCCGCGGGGCCCGTGCGCTCGAGCAGCCGGGTGAGCACGAGGTAGACCACCGGGATGACGCCCAGGGTCAGCAGGGTGGAGCTGGAGAGACCGGCGATGATGGTGAGGGCCAGGGGCTGCGGGACCTCGGCGCCCTCGCCCACCCCGAAGGCCAGGGGCAGCAGCCCGAGCACGGTCGTCAGGGTGGTGATGAGGATGGGCCGCAGCCGCAGCCGGGCCCCGTCGGCGATGGCGACGGCCCGGGGCTTGCCCTGCTCCCGCTCGCGGTTGACCGTGTCGACCAGCACGATGGCGTTGTTGACGACAACACCGGCCAACACGATGCTTCCGATGAGCACGACCACGCTCACGGGCGTCGAGGTGACAGCCAGGGCGAAGACCACGCCGACCACGGCGAGGGGCACGCTGAACAGGATGACGAAGGGGTGGAGGATGGACTCGAAGGTCGAGGCCATGATGACGTAGACGAGGAAGACGGCGAGGCCGAGGGCCATCTGGAGCGAGCCCAGCGACCGGCCCATCTCCCGGGCCTGGCCGGCGATCTCCCACTGGACCCCGGCGAGGTCGGCCTGGGCCAGCTCGTCGGCCACGGCGGCCGCCTGGCCCTGGACATCGAAGCCGGCCACGTTGGCCGTGACCACCGACACCCGGCGCTGGTCGATGCGGCGGATCTCGGAGGGGCCTTCGGCCTCGGCGAAGGTGGCGACCGCGGCGAGGGGCACGACGGGCACGAGGTTCGGGTTGACGTTGATGCGCGAGAGCTCGTCGAGCGAGCGCCGGTCGTCCTCGCCCAGCCGCACGACGAGGTCGACCCGGCCGTCGCCCCGCGAGATGCTCGTGGCCGTGCGGCCCAGCACCTTGTTGCGCACCCGGTTGGCGATGGTGCCCGTGTCGAGGCCGTAGCGCCGCAGCAGGTCGCGGTCGTAGCGCACCTGGACCTCGGGGAAGCCGGCCACCATGCTCGAGCGCACGTCGGTGAGGCCGTCGACGGCGGCGATGCGGGAGACCGCCCGGCCCGAGACCTCGCGCAGCCGGTCGAGATCGTCGTCGAAGAAGACCACCTCGACCGGGGTCGAGAACGAGAAGAGGCTCGGCCGCACCATGCGCAGCTCGGGGGGCTGGTCGAGGTCTTCGGCGCGGGCGGCATCTTGCACGGCGCCGCGCACCACCTCCATCAGGGCCGTCTCGCGGGCCTCGAGGTCGCCGCCCTCGGTGAGCTCGACCATGACCCGGGCGGTGTGCTCGCCCTCGTCCGAGCGGGAGTCGGCCCGGGCCTCGGTGCCCACGATGCTGTGGATGTGGGCGATCTCGTCGTGGCCCACGAGGCCGCGCTCGATGGCGGCCACGAGATCGACCGTGCGCGAGAGGGGGGTGCCGACGGGCAGGGCCACCTCTGCCGTGAAGCGCCCCTGGTGGAGCTCGGGGATGAGGGCCTGGCCGAGCAGCCGCCCGACCGGCAGGGCCACCAGCACCGAGGCCAGGGCGATGCCCAGCACGAGCCCGGGGCGGGCGAGGATGCCCGGGATGGCGACATCGTAGCGACGGGCCAGCCGGTCGTAGCCGGCCTGGAAGCGCGCCGCGCCGCCGAGGGCGAGGCCCGCGAGCCGGGGCACGACCCTGCTGCCGAGCCAGAAGGCGATCCGGGCGGCCAGGGCGCTGGGGTAGACGACGAGGGCCGCGAGCAGCTCGAAGGCGAGGCGCACCACCAGCCGCGCCAGGCCGTAGGGGGCCCAGAGCCAGCGCCGGGCGCCCGTGCGGGCCTGCAGGTCGTCGCGGAACTGGGCCAGCGAGCGGAACCGGGCCGCCGAGCTGATGGCCGTGAAGGCGGGGGCCTCGTCGGGCCAGTGGACCTCGCGGGCCGCCAGCATGGGCACGAAGAGCAGGGCCACGGCGAGGCTGGCCAGCAGGCTGAAGACGACGGCCAGGGCGAGATCCCCGAAGATCTGGCCGGCCACCCCCTCGACGAAGGCGATGGGCAGGAAGACGCTCACGGTGGTCAGCGTGGAGGCCGTGACGGCGGCGGCCACGTCGGCGGTGCCCTGGACGGCGGCGTCGCGGCGGGAGGCCCCGCGCTCGACGTAGACCTGGATGTTCTCGAGCACGACGACGGCGTTGTCGACGAGCATGCCGATGCCCAGTGCGAGGCCGCCGAGCGACATCAGGTTCAGCGAGACGCCGCCCATGTACATGGGCGCGAAGGTCACGACGATGGACAGGGGGATGGCGGCGCCGATGATGGCCGTCGCCCGGAAGTCGCGCAGGAAGGCGAAGAGGATGACGACGGCGAGGAAGGCGCCGAGGATGGCCGTCTGGAAGAGGTTGTCGAGGGAGGCACCGATGAAGCGGGCCTGGTTCTCGAGCTCGACGAGCTGGACGGTCTTCGGCAGCCGGGCCTCGAGCCCGCCGCTGCGCACCGGCCCCTCGGGCCCCATGCCCACCACGGCGCCGCCGATGGCGGTCTGGATCTGCTCGGCGACCCGGACGATGTTGGCGTCGGCGGCCTTGAAGATCTCGAGCTCGACGGCATCCCGGCCGTCGAGGCGGGTGACGACCTCGCGGTCTTGGTGGGCCTCGCGCACCCGGGCCACGTCCCGCACGGGCACCCGCACGCCGTCGGCGCGGCGGATCTCGAGGGCCTCGATCTCTTCGACCGTGCGCACCTCGTTCAAGGTGCGGACGAGGAACTCCTGGTCGCCGTCGCGGATGGCGCCGCCGGGCAGGTTGACGTTCTCGGCGCCCAGCGCGGTGGTGAGCTGGTCGATGGTGATGCTGCGGGCCGCCAGCCAGTCCTCGCGGGCCTCGACCCGGATCTCGCGGGAGAGGCCGCCGCGCACCCGCACGGCCGCGACGCCGTCGAGGGCCTCGAGTTCCTTCTTGAGGGTGCGCTCGGCCTCTTCGCGCAGCATCAGCAGGGTGCGGTCGCCCGTGCCCTGGACGGCCTGGCCCGGCGCCAGCGACAGGCCCAGCCGCATGACGGGCTCCTGGCTCGGGTCGTAGCGCAGGATGAGCGGCCGCTCGGCGTCGTCGGGCAGGAAGGTGGTCTGGAGGCGCTCGCGCACGGTCTGGGCGGCGTCGTCCATGTCGGCGCCCCAGCGGAACTCGAGCAGCACGTCGCTGGAGCCCGCCCGGGAGCGGCTCTCGAGCTCGGAGAGGCCGGGCACGGTGGCCAGGGCCTCCTCGATGGGGCGGCTGATCTGGCTCTCGACCTCCTGGGGGGCGTAGCCGTCCACCGCCGTGCGCACGGTGATGGAGGGGTAGGCCAGATCGGGCATGAGGTTGAGGGGCAGGCGCTGGTAGGACACGCGCCCGAAGACGACGGCAGCGAGGGCCACCATCCAGACCGCGACCGGCCGGTCGACGACGAGGCGGAAGAGGTTCACCCCTGCTCCCCGTCCTCGGCGGCATCGCCGTTGTCACCGGCGCCGTCGGCGTTCTCGTCGGCGGCCTCCCCGTCCTCTGCGCCAGCGGTCTTGGCCGCAGCGGTCTCGTCCCCGTCCGCCTCGTCCTTCGCCTTCTTCTTGCCGTTCTTGCCGTCCTTCTCGTCGTCATCGGGCTTCGGGGCCGGGTCGGGGTCGCCCTCGAGCTTGATGAGGGTCTCGGCCCGCAGGTTGGCGTTGCCCGCGGTGACGACCTGGTCGCCCAGCTCGAGGCCGTCGATGATCTCGACCCGCTCGGTGTCGACGTAGCCGACCTCGAGGCGCGCCTTCTCGACGCCCCGGCGCGGGATGCCCTCCCAGGGGTCGCCCGCGTCGTCCTCGTCGGCGTTCTCGCCCTCTTCTTCGCCCCCGAAGAGGCCCGCGAGGAAGCCGCCCTCCTCGTTCCCGTCGGCCTTGTCTTCGCCGTCGGCATCCTCGGGCGGGGCCGGGGCCGCGGCGGCGATGATCTTCCAGGCGATGGGCTCGCCGTCGTCCCAGACCAGGGCCCGGCGCGACATCGTGCGCACCCCCTCGTGGCGGTCCACCTCGACCCGGGCCTTCACGAACTGGCCGGGCCGGAGCGCCTGCTCGTCGGGATCGACCGCGATGGTGACCCGCACGGTGCCGGTGGTGGCGTCGACCACGGGGCTCACCCGCTGGACCCGCCCGTCGGCGGACTGGTCTTCGTCGTAGGCCCCCGACAGCAGCACGGCCTGGCCCTCGCGGATCCGCGGCAGGTCCTTCTCGGGGAGCTGGACGACCACCCGCAGCCGGGCGAGGTCGACCACCTGGAAGGCCCGGGCCGCGCCCGCCACCTCGCCGAGGCGCACATCGCGCACGGCGACCGTGCCCGAGATGGGGCTCTCGACGCGGGTGAAGCCCCGGGAGCGGGCGGCCTCTTCGTGGGTGGCGCGGGCCGAGCGGAAGGCGGTCTCGGCGTCGCGCAGCTCGGTGTCGGAGATGGCGCCGCTGGCGTGGAGGCGCCGGGCCTCGTCGGCGGCGATGCGGGCCCGCTCGAGCTCGAGCTGGGTGCGCTCGGCGTTGGCGTCGAGGCTGGGGTTCGCGATGACCGCGAGCACCTGGCCCTTCTTCACGGCGTCGCCCTCCTCGACATAGATGCGGGTCACCACGCCGGTGGCCTCGGGCACGATGTCGGCCTGGGCCTCGCTCTCGAGGGTGCCGGAGGTGACGAGGTAGTCGGCGACGTCTCCGGTCTTCACCGTGTCGGCCGCGACGAGCACCCGCCGCTCGGGGCCCGGCGCCTTGGGGCCGCCCCCGCCCTCCTGCATGCCGCCCCGGCCCTTGCCCTTGGGCCCGCCGCCGCCGCCCTCGCCGCCACAGGCGACCCCGAGGGCCAGCACGGCCGCGAGGGCGAGCGTCAGGGGCCGGACGGCCCGGGAGAGGCGCCGCGCCCCGCCGGTGGGGGGGAGGCTACGCTGGGTCGACATGCCGGACTCCGTGCACGAGAGTGCAGATCACAAGCGAGAGGTGGGGCCCGCGGTGGACAGGGAGAGGCGCCCGCTACCCGGCGCAACACCGCGGCATTTCGTCCGTTTGCAAGTCCCTTGCAAAACAGTCCAGAGCAGCCGTGCCGAGAGCATTGTGGAGAAGCGCGTTGCCCGGCGGAGCGGCCCCGCTGGCGCCCGGGAGGCGGGCGCCGGTGCGGACCCTATCCGGGGGGCCCGGCGACCGGTCCCGTCTTCGGCCCGCGGCCGGCGCCCGAGGCCAGACCGGTCCCCCGACCACCCCCGGACGTTAACGGCATCCCATGCCGTGGAGGCCCCGTGATCACTCGCCTGGACCACATCGCCATCGCCGTCCCCGACCTGGAGCGCGCCATCCGGCGCTTCGCCGCCGACTTCGGCCTCACCCTCAGCGGCACCGAAGACGTGGTCTCGGCGAAGACCAAGACCGCCTTCTTCCCCCTGCCCGAGACCCGCATCGAGCTCATCCACCCGCTCGAAGGCCAGGGCCCGGTGGCCCGGTACCTCGAGAAGCGCGGCGGCGGGCTCCACCACCTCTGCTTCCAGACCGACGACATCGAGGCCGACATGGCCCGCCTCCAGGGGCTCGGCTACCGCTTCCTCAGCGAGGCCCCGACCCCCGGCGCCCACGGCACCCGGGTGGCCTTCATCCACCCCAAGTCGGCCGACGGGGTGCTCATCGAGCTCGCCGAGCATCCCCGCGGGGGCCACGATGGCGAGTGAGCGCCGCGACGCCCGGGGCGAGCAGACCACCCTCGCCGATCGCAAGCGGCGGGCCGGCCAGCGCATCCTCGTGGGCCTCGCGGGCCCGGGGCTGAGCGACGAGGAGCGCCGCTTCTTCCGCCAGATCCAGCCCGCCGGCTTCATCCTCTTCGCGCGCAATGTCGAAGAGCCCGCCCAGGTCGCCGAGCTCAACCGCGAGCTCCACCACCTGCTGCCCGACCGGCGCCCGCCCCTGCTCTCGGTCGACCAGGAGGGGGGCCGGGTGCTGCGCATCAAGGACACCCCCTGGCCGCCCGCGCGCTTCCTCGGCAACGTCGACCGCCCCGCCCTCACCCGCCAGGTCGCCGCCGCCATGGGCGCCGAGCTGCGCGCCATGGGCTTCAACCTCGACTTCGCCCCGGTCGCCGACGTCGACAGCAACCCGGCCAACCCCATCATCGGCGACCGCAGCTTCGCCCGCCGTCCCGAGGCCGTCATCCGCCACATGGCGGCCTTCATGGAGGGCCTCCACAGCGCGAACATCATCGCCTGCTGCAAGCACTTCCCCGGCCACGGCGACACGGCCCTCGACTCCCACAAGGCCCTGCCCGTGGTCGACAAGGACCGCGACGAGCTCGAGCATGTCGAGCTGGCGCCCTTCGCCGCCGCCGTGGCCGCGGGGGTCGGCATGATCATGAGCTCCCACGTCATGTTCCCGGCCTTCGACGAGCAGTGGCCCGCCACCCTCTCGAGCGAGCTGCTCAAGCGCCACCTCCGCCGGAAGATGGGCTACCAGGGCGTCATCATCAGCGACGACATGGAGATGAAGGCCGTGCGCGGCCGCTGGCCCCTGCCGGTGCTGCTCGAGCGCGCCACCCGGGCCAGCGTCGACCTCTTCTGCATCGGGCGGTCCTTCGAGCACGGCCTCGACCACGTCGCCGAGGCCTGGGAGACCCTCATCCGGCTCCAGGAAGACCACCCCCGCCTCGACAAGAAGGCCCGCACCTCGATGAAGCGGCTGCGCGCCCTGCGCGAGGCCCACCTCCAGGATGTCCCGCCGCCGCCGCCGCTCTCGGTGGTCGGCAGCGTCGCCCACCGCCAGCTCGCGACCCTCGTGCGGGCCGAGGGCGGCGAGGGCGTGCTCGTCTGAACCCTGTTGCCCCCGGGCTGCCATGACCTCCCTCTTTGCCCTGCTGGTGAGCCTCTTCGCCCCCGCCCAGGCCCAGTCCTGCGGCGAGCTGGCCCCCCTGCCCGCCGCCACCCAGGTCGCCTGGATCAGCCGCTCGGGGCGCCGGGTCTGGGGCCGCAGCGAGCTCGAGGTGGTGCGGGTCACCGACCTGCGCGCCTGGCTGCGCGACCACCCCGCCGACAGCGGCCGCCTCGTCCAGGCCCTCGGCATGGCGCCCCGGCGCGGGGGGCGGGCGGCCCGGGTTCCCTACAAGATCACGATCTTCGACGTCCAGAGCGACTGGCTCTGCCGGCCGGTCGAGGGCGCGGCCCTCGGCGCCGAGCTCGGCGGGGTGCTGGCCTGTGAAGAGCGGGATGCCCGGCCCACCCGCCACCACCGCAAGGGCTTCACGGGCTGCGGCTACTCCCTCGACACGGCCTCCTCCCAGCGGGGCCTCGACGTGATGCGGGTGCGCTGGGCGGATGCCTCGAGCTGGGGCTTCTGCGTGATGCCCCTCGACCGCTTCATCAGCGGCGCCTGAGCCCGGACCCCGGGAGGGCGGGGCGCGGCCGGCGTCGAGATGTCATCGGCATGTCGGGACGCCGGCGTCTACAGTGGGGCCACCACCCGGAGCCCCCCATGCGCACCACCCTCGTCTTGTCCGTGCTCATCAGCACCCTCGTCGCCTGCCGCACCGTACCCAAGCCCGACGATGGCCTGGCCGGCGAGCTGGGCGAGGGGCTGGACGCCGACGCCGACGGGGACGGGGTGCCCGCGGCCGAGGACTGCGACGACAGCGATCCGGCGACCGCACCGGGCGCCGAGGAGCTCTGCGACGGCATCGACAACGACTGCGACGGCGAGGTGGACGAGGGGGTCAGCTCGACCTGGTACACCGACGCCGACCAGGACGGCTTCGGCGACGCGGCCAACCCCATCGAGGCCTGCGCCGAGGGCGAGGGCCGGGTGGCCAACGCCGACGACTGCGACGACGGCGACCCGGCGGTCTACCCCGGCGCGCTCGAGCTCTGCGACGGCATCGACAACAACTGCGACGGCGCCACCGACGACGGCGAGATCTACACCTGGTACGCCGATGTCGACGGCGACGGCTTCGGCGACGAGGGCGACACGGTCGAGAGCTGCGCCGAGGAGAGCGGCCGGGTGCTGGTCGGCGGCGACTGCGACGACACGGCGGCCACCGTCCACCCCGAGGCCACCGAGCTCTGCAACGAGGCGGACGACGACTGCGACGGCGAGACGGACGAGGGCGTCACCTCCACCTTCTACCGGGACGAGGACGGGGACGGCTACGGCCAGCTCTCGGCGACCACCGAGGCCTGCGAGGCCCCCTCGGGCTACGCCGACGCCCCCGGTGACTGCGACGACACCCTGGCGGCCGTGAACCCCGGCGCCACCGAGGTCTGCAACAGCGTCGACGACGACTGCGACGGCACCGTGGACGGGGCCGGGGCCGCCGACGCCCAGTCCTGGTACGCCGACACCGACGGCGACGGCTTCGG
Source organism: Myxococcota bacterium (assembly GCA_964226865.1). GTDB lineage: Bacteria > Myxococcota_A > UBA796 > UBA796 > UBA2385 > CAXQUZ01. The sequence continues at coordinate 8,999 of CAXQUZ010000558.1, forward strand.
CGACCCGGGCGCCCTCCAGCAGGCCTGCGCGGCCCCTGCGGGCACGGTCGCCGACGCCACCGACTGCAACGACAGCAGCGCCGCCGTGAACCCGGCCGCCGCCGAGGTCTGCAACGGCATCGACGACGACTGTGACGGCGCCACCGACGACGCCGACAGCTCGCTCGACACGGCGACGGCCACGGCCTTCTACACCGACGCCGACGGGGACGGCCACGGCGCCGGCAGCGCGGGGCTCGCCTGCAGCGCCCCGAGCGGCACGGCCACCACCGCCACCGACTTCGACGACCGGAGCTTCGCGCCGGGGACCAGCCGGGCCAACGGGCTGCGGGTCAGCCTGGACGGCGACGATGTCATGGAGGGCGAGCTGTTCCTG
>CAXQUZ010000559.1:0-7346 GCA_964226865.1 Myxococcota bacterium
CAGACGAGGGCTCTGCCGAGCTCCGGGTCAGCGCCCGCGCCTGAGCCCCGCGCCCCGGTGCCTGTGCGGCCGCGGCCCCTCCCCCTGGGGCGCGGCCGCTCTCGTTCTCCCCCCCCCTGCGCCCCGCTGGGCAGCATTCTCGACGGGCCCTCCCCGAGCCGCCACCCCCCTGTCTCGCCCCGCTCGGCTGGTGTAGCCAGGAGGACGCGCCCCGGCGCCGCCCCTCGCTTCGGGTCCCCTCCGTGCACCTGCCCCCCCCGCTCCGCGTCCTCCTCGTCGACGACGACCCCGCGATCCTCCGGCTGCTGACCCTGCTCTGCGGCCAGCTCGAGGGCCCCGTCCACGTCGAGAGCGCCACCACGGCCGCCGAGGCCCGGCAGCGCCTCGCGGCGTGGCCCCAGCTCGACCTGCTGATCTCGGACCTCGTGATGGAGAGCCCCGCGGCCGGGCTCGCGCTGGCCCGCTGGGTGCGCGACCAGCCCCGCCTCCAGGACGCCGTGCTCGTGCTCCACGGCGGCGAGCCCCCGGGCTCCGACGAGAGCCCCTTCGACCACGTCTGGCACAAGGGCACCCTCGACTTCGGCGCGGTCCGCAGCGCCCTCACCGCGCTGGTCGCGGACCGCCGGGCCCGGGCCGCCGCCGGCTGAAGCCCCCGCCCGGGTCTTGGCACCCGGAGGCGCCGCCGCGGCCCGGGTCTCAGCGGGCGGCGTCGCCGGGCGCGAGGGCGCCCGCCCCCATCGGCAGCCACAGCGAGAAGGTGGCGCCGGGGCCCGGCTGGTCCACGAGGCTGAGGGTGCCGCCGAACTGGCCCACCACCAGGCTGCGGGCCACGTGGAGCCCGAGCCCGGTGCCGCCCTGGCCCCGGCGGGTCGTGAAGAAGGGCTCGAAGAGCTTGTGGCGGTGCTCGGCGGGCACCCCCCGGCCGTTGTCGGACACGGTCACGGCCAGCCCCCCGCGCTCGAGCAGGAAGCCCACCGACACGAGGGGATCGACACTCTCCTCGTCGAAGGCATGGAAGACGGCGTTCGACACGAGGTTGGAGAGCACCTGGTGGAGCGCGCCGGCGCCGAGGCGCAGCCGCCCGTCGACCGGGCACGAGATCTGGAGCCGCACCCCCTGCTGGCCGGTGAGCAGGAGCAGGGTCTGGCGCAGCTCGGCCACCCACTCCGAGAGCTGGACCGTGCGCTGGTCGTGGTGGTGGCGGTCGCCGGCGGTCTGGCGGATGGACTGGACGAGGGCGCTGGCCCGCTGGATGCTCGCCTGGGCCAGGGCCACCCCCTCGGCGGCCATCGCCCGCTGGTCCGGGCGCAGCGTCCCCTCGCGCTGGAGGATCTCGGCCGCCATCGAGGTGCCCATCAGCGCCACACCGAGGGGGGTGTTCACCTCGTGGGCCAGCCCGGCGACCATCTCGCCCAGGGCCGCCAGCTTCTGCTGCTCGATGAGGGCCGCCTGGGCCTGGCGGAGGTTCGCGACGGTCTCTTCGAGCTCGGCGTTGCGGGCCCGCAGCTCGACCTCGAGGCGCCGCCGCAGGCTGATGTCGGTGGCCATGCCCCCGACCCCGAGCACCGTGCCGTGCTCGTCGCGCACGGGGAAGATGGTCTCGAGGAAGGTGTGGACCGTGCCGTCGGGAAGGGTGAGCGAGAATTCCTGGGAGGCGGAGACCCCCGAGCGCAGCACCTCGGCGGTCAGGGCCTCGACCGGCCCGGCCTCATCGCCAAAGAGCTCCTGGTCGGTGCGACCGAGCACGTCTCCGGCCGGCCGCTCGAGGAAGGCGGCGTGCTGGCGGTTCGACAGCACGAAGCGCCGCCCCGCGTCCTTCGCGTAGATGGCGAGGGGGGTCGCGTCGACCAGCGCCTCGGCGAGAGCGGCCTCGCTGGTCGCAGGCGGCGCAGCCTTGGGAGGCACCGCCATGCTCAGGGCGCGCTCGGAGGCCGGGCGAGGGCCTCCATGCCGTTGGCCGCGAGCAGCTCGGCCTGGACGGCGGCCGCGGCGGCGTTGACGCGGGCCGCTCCGTCGAAGCCCGAGGGGTCGACCACCACCCGCAGCGGCGTGTCGCCCTGGAGCGCGGCGCAGACAGCCTCGGCCACGACCGCCGGCTGGGGGGCGTCGGGGGTCTCGCCCCAGGCCCGCAGCCCCGCCACCATGCCCGGCCCCATGGCCGCGAGCTCACCGTAGGGAGCAGACCGCTCCGGAACACCGTGCTCCAGAGCATTGTCGAGCATGTTCGTCGTGGGGATGGTGCCCGGCTGGACGATGACCGAGCGGATGCCAACCGCGTGGAGCTCGTAGGCCCAGGCCTCGGCCAGGGCGTCGAGGGCATGCTTGCTGGCCGTGTAGAAGGCCAGCATCGGCAGCACCTCCCGGGCCAGGGTGCTCGAGATGTAGACGATGCGCGGGGAGCGGCCCGCCCGGAGCAGGGGGAGCATGGCCTGCTGGACCCGCACCACCCCGGTCACGTTGACGTCGAAGATGCGGGCGGCGACCGCCGGGCCCATGGACTCGGCGAGGCCGATGCCCACCACACCCGCTGCGTGCACGAGCACATCGAGGCCCCCCGCCGCGGCGATGGTGTCGTGGGCGGCGGCGATCTGGTCGGGGTCGGTCACGTCGAGGGCCAGCGGAAGCACCGGGCCCGGCCCCGCACGGTCGACGAGCGCGGCGGCGGCGGCGGCGTTGCGGCCGGTGGGCGCCCGCATGCCCGCGTGGACCGTGTGGCCGGCGGCGGCGAGGGCCTGGACGGTGGCGGCACCGATGCCGCTGGAGCTGCCGGTGACGAGGATGCGGAGTGCACACATGGCGACCTCTCAGCCGGGGTGGGCAACGGGAGACGGGGCGGGGGGATCGGGCAGCACCGGATCGATCAGCGCGAGGAAGTCCGAGGCGGTGGGCCGGAAGGTGCGGGAGAACTCGCGGAGCCGGGGCACCAGCTCGGCCCACCGCTCTTCGGCCATCCGGGGCAGCCGCTGCACGTGGAGCGGCAGCCAGGGGAAGGCCCGGCGGGGCACCTGCACGTCGTAGAGCACCTCGATGCCCGTGTGGCGCGGGTCGGCAGCGATGCGCTCCATCAGGGCCGTGACGGTGTCCTTGGGGCCCTCGATGACCTGCATCAGCACCCCGTTCGCGGCGAGGAGGATGCCGGAGACCCCCGCGGTGGCGTTGCGGGCGGCGCACTCGGTCCGGAGGGTCTCGAGCAGCCGGTCGACCGCCGCCTCGCCGCCGACGGGCCGGCTCATGTAGGCCACCGACCACAGCTCGCGCAGCGGGTCGTCCGACGCCGGCGGGGAGCACGCGACCGAGAGCCACCGCGGCGCGGCGCCCAGCGACAGCAGCTGGGGGGGCAGACCGAGCTCAGCGGCGGTGTTCTCGCAGACCTGGAGCCCGACCCAGTCCCCCGGCGGGCAGACCGCGCCGAGGGGGGCCAGGGTCCATCGGGCGCCCGGCACCGAAGAGACGGCCCGACGGAGCACATCCACCGGCCACTGCCGTCCTGCGGCGGGCACCAGCACCATGCCGTCCGGAAGCTGGCGCAGCTCGAGCCGCCCGTCGGCAAAGCTGGGCGAGAGGGCGCGCACCATCGCCGCCGCGGCCTCCGGGCCCCCGTGGGCCCGCAGCCCGTCCGGGGGCGCCACGTCCCGGGCCGTGCGCAGCTCGGCGTGGCTGCGCAGCAGCAGCTTCACCCGCTGGCGGGTCTGCTGGGCCGAGACCTCGGCCTTCTCCCAGACGTCCTGGACGCCGAGCTCGTCGACGACCCGCTCCAGCGAGAGGCGGCCCGGCTGGCCCGTGCGGATCACCACCCGCAGGTCGCTGTGTTCGACACGAGAGCGGATCCAGCGGGTGAGGTCCAGGCCGGCGGTCTCGGTCTCCATCACCACGTCGACCAGGGCCATCACGCAGTCCGGTCGCGCCGAGAGCAGGGCACGCGCCTCGGCAACGCTGTTGGCCATGAGCAGCTCGAGCGGCCGGCCGTCGAAGCGGACCGGCTCGAGGATGAGCTGGGTGAGTCGGCGCACCATCGGGTCGTCATCGACGACCAGGACCGGCCACGAGGCCGGGGACAGGGACGCGGTCATGCGACCACCAGGGACGGGGGGGCGGGGCGAGGTCGGAGCCCCCGGTGCAGCGCTGCACAGGGCCCGCGGCCACGGGGCCCCCCGATGCGAGGGGCGCCCGCCCTCTACCAGTAGCACCCGCAACCCCCGCCTGCCCTCGGCGGGTGGGGCCCGTTCGGGCCATGCCGGAGGCCACCCGGGCCCTGCGGTCCCGATCGGCGACCAGACGCGCGCGCGCCCCGATGCACGAGAACTTCCACCAAGACGACATCTCCGCACCCGACGACCCCCAGCGGGCACGACGGCCCCCCACCGACCCCCGGGCTCGCCCCCATCCCGGGCGGGGCAGACCCGAGAAATGCTCGGCCTCCGACCCCGACAAATGCCGGGTCGGCCCGGCTCCGGCCCCTGCGACACCCGAGAATGCCCCGGCCCCCGGCGAAGTTTCCCTGCTCCCACCGCGCCTGGGTCCTGCGCCCGGGGGGGACTCCGTCGGGTCTGGGGGCAGACCCAGACCAGAGTGCGGGATGCGTGCGGACTCTCGGCACCGGTGTCTCGGCACCGGGCCCCGGGGCGGCCCGCCCCCGACAGCGACGCCCAGGGGTACGTGTTCCGTCCCATGGTTCCGCAGCCAGGATCACCGCCCGCCCTCCCGACACCGGGTCGCCATGCCGCTGTTCGTCCACTGTCCCGACCTCTGCCTCACCAGCCTGGAGCGCATCCGCGGCCCCCTCGCGGAGTGGGTGACGCTGCGGCCCACGGCCTCCGGCATCCAGCTCCAGCGCACCGCCCTGGCGGCCATCGTCCAGCGCCGCCCCCGGAACGAGACCCTGCCCTGGACGCAGGTGGCGGAGGCCGAGCTCGGCGACACCCACTGGGTCCTTCCCCGCGGCGACGGCAGCGGGGTGGCGCTCCAGGCCGACGGCCACCACCTCGGTCGCCTCCTCGCCACCGTCTCGGGCCCCGCCGAGGGGGAGCGACCGGCCGCCGACGCCGTGCTCTACCATGAGGCGGCATCCGGCCGGCTCGCCCACCACATCGTGCTGGTCGACGACCGCGCCGTCCACCGGCTCCGCCTCGGGCCGGGCCGCCGCCTGGGCATCCGGCCCACCATCGCCCGCCACTCCCTCGCCCAGCTCCAGTGGCTCGCCGAGACCCCTGCCGGCCTCGTCTGTGGCCTGCCGGGCCTCTCCCTGTCGGTCCCGCCCGCAGCGGCGCCCCGCGTCTTGCCCCTGGTGGCGCGGGCGATGCTGCGGCGCCTGCACGCCCGGGGGGCCCCCCCGGTCCCGCACGCCGCTCCCGTGCTCTGGACCGATCCGGCGCGGGTCGTCCGACCGGGCTGGCTCCAGGCCACCCCCGACGCCCTCGTGCTCCTCCCCCCCGACGCCGGAGCGCCGCTCCTCCGCCTCGCAACCCAGGGGCTCCGCCGGGCCAGCGACCTGCCCCTCCTCAGCGGGCTCTCGCGCATCGGCCTCTTCGCGGACCACCAGCTCCACCTCTTCACCACCGACGCCGAGGCGCCGTGGGCCGACCAGCTCTGGGACACCATCTGCACCGAGGCCATGCGCGCCATGCAGCAGACGCTGGAGGCGGAGGCCGCCCAGCACTGGGCGGCGCTGGGCCAGGAGCTGCGCACCGTCGATCTCTGGCGGGACCACGAGCAGTGCGCCCGGGTGCTGCCCGTCGCGATGGACTGGAACGGCCAGGAGCTGGCGCTGGAGCTAAGCGCGGCGCCGGCGGGCTGGGCACCCGGCCACTCCGTCGAGCTCGGGGTCGCCATCGGCGTCGAGAACATCCGCTACGCCGCCCAGGTCATCTCGCTCGGACCGACGCCGGAGCCGCCCCCCGGCAGCGAGGACAGCGAGGGCAGCAAGGACAGCGGCGCCCGTCCCGACACCGTGCTCCTGCGCCTGCGGCCCATTCGCCGACCGGTCCGGCGCGTGCCCCACCAGCGCCAGGATCTGCGCGTGTCGACCACCTGGACAGCGGCCGTCACAACGACCGCCCCGCCCCCCGACGCGGCCGGCCCCCCCGCGGGCGCGGCGCCGCCCCCCGTCCTGATGGCGGTGGTGGAGGACAGCTCCGCGGGCGGCCTCGGCATCCGCTGCACGGCCCCCCTCGCCCCCGAGACCCTGGTGGCGCTGCGGCTGGTCGGCCCGCCGCCGGCGCCGCTGGACGCCCCGGACGCCGCCGACGAGCCCGCCCAGCTGCGGGCCGCCATCCACGCCGACGACCGCTTCGTGGTCGTCTCTTGCGACGAGGCCACCGGCGAGGAGGGGGGCCCGGCCTGGCGGGTCGGACTCCAGCGCTGCCAGCGGGACGAGGCCCACCGGCGGCGGGTCCAGGCCGCCATCCTCGCGCTCCAGATGGCGCGGATCCACCGGGGCACCTGGACCATGTAGGCCCCGCACCCCGGCGGGCGGCTACTCGATGGTCTCTTCTTCGAGCACGATGTCGTCTTCGACCTCGACCTCGGGCTCCATGCGGGCCGGCTCGTTCCAGCGGGTGCCCGGCAGGGCCGCGGCGGGCTGGAAGGGGCGCCCCTCGACCAGCATCGAGCGGGCATGGGTGACGGAGCGCAGCACCTCGAGGCCCGCGGGCATGCCGTTGGAGGCCCGTCCCAGCCCGGTGCTGGGCAGGCGGAGCGAGGCGCCGATGGTGCCGCGGTTCACGTTGAGGGCACCCGTGCGCAGGCGGCCCTGCATCTCGGCCAGCACGGGGCTGTCGAGCTGACTGAAGACGCTGGTGGCGAGGCGGAAGAGGCCCTGGTTGTGGAGGGCGGCGGCCTCCTGCCACGAGCCCACCTTGTAGACCGTCAGCAGGGGCCCCGGGGGCGGCTCGCCGATGAAGGGGTGGCCGTTGTCCCAGTGGACCCGGTAGATCGCCGGACGGGCGTAGTAGCCGCGCTCGCCGGCATCCAGGCGCCCGGCCTCGAGCAGGGGCTGGTGGCCGAGGCTCACGAGCTTGCGGGCGTAGCGGCGGTAGCGCGAGCGCAGGTTCTCGCTGACCACGGGGCCCATGAAGACGTCGTCGCGGAAGCCGTAGCCCACCACCAAGCGGCTCGACTTCTCGACCAGCTCGTTGATGAAGGCCTCGTAGATGCCCTCGGTCACGATGACCCGGCCCGTCGAGTTGTGGCGCTGGCCGGCCGTGAGGAAGGCCCCCACCATGACCTCGTAGACCGCGCGGTCGACGTCGGCGTCGTCGAGCACGATGGCCGTGCCCTTTCCGCCGGTCTGGAGCACCGTGGGCAGCTCGGGGCGCTCGGCGAGCACACCGCGCATCTGGTGCACGGTC
>CAXQUZ010000560.1:0-2771 GCA_964226865.1 Myxococcota bacterium
GGTGACTGGAGTTCAGACGTGTGCTCTTCCGATCTCTGTCGAGGGCGGGGTCGGTGCCAGCGGGCACCTTGGCGAAGGCGGTCTTGGCCCCCGCACAGTCGTGCACCAGGGCCGCGGCCGTGCCCACCATGTAGTCGACCGCTGCCGGATCCTCGGGCTGGCGGTCGGTGCCGTAGACGTGGCGGGTGGCGTTCGCCCCCATCAGCGCGGCCTGGCGGTAGACCGCCGCGAGGTCGAGGTGGACCCGCGCCTGGCCGCGGCCCCCCGCGGGGGTGGCGGCGAAGGCGGCGAGGGCCTCGGGGTGCTTGCGCATGAAGAGCGCGGCCCAGCCCCCGTTCTGTTCAAAGGGGGCACGGGCGGCGTCGTCGGCCATCTGGACCTGCCAAGCCCCCGCGATCAGCGCCGCGGGCACCGCAGCTGCGGCCGGTGCAGCGGCCGGCTCCCCCCCTGCCGAAGACTCTCCGTTGGAGTCGAGGCAGCCCGGGAGCCCGAGGGCCAGCACCAGCAGCGGGCCGCACCAGCGGCGGCCTCGGGACGAAGAGCGACTCATCCCTCGCAGAACTCCTTGTTGCCCGCGGCCGACACACACAGGGCCATGGGCGACTTGGTGCTCTGCTGCGAGGCGCGGGCGTAGTCGAGCCACTCGCGGGAGTAGTCCTTGGCGAGGCCGCGGTACTTCTCGGACTCCTGCTTGTCGCCGTCGGCGTTCGACTTGACGTACTTGTCGGAGGCCCGCTGCCACAGCTTGTTCGCCGCCTGGGCGCGCAGCTTGTAGAGCCCGTAGACGTTCTTCTTGTACTGGGCGCCGGTCCAGGCCTGCTTGTTCTCGAGGGCGTAGTCGGCCCAGCGGATGACCGAGTGGGCACGGCCCGCGCCGCCGCGGCTCATGTGGATGGCGTACTTGAAGCACATGTTCGGATCGGAGCGGTCGATGCTCGTGAGGTGACGCTTCATCAGCGTCTCCCACGCCTTCTTGTCGCCCCGGGCCTCGGCATCCATGATGAGCACGAGGCTCACCTTCTTCTTGGTGGTCTGCTGGGACTCGCTGGCGATGCGCCGATCCAGGCACGCGCGCTGGCCCGCCGAGAGCTGGCCCATCATCGCGGGCGCCTCGAGGGCGAAGAGGTCGTCACAGCCGGCCGGCTGGGGCGGCGGCGGGGGCGGTGCGGGAGGGGGCGGCGCCTCGACCTCGGCGACCACCGGCTCGGGCGGCGGGGGCGGCGGCGGCGGCGCGGCCTTCTCTTCGGGCACAGGCTCGGGCGGCGGGGGCGGCGGCGGAGCGGACTTCTCCTCGTCGGCCTCGACCCGGGCGGCGCTGGGCGTCGGGTTCGGGTTGGTGCGGGCCTCGCGATCCTGGCCGTAGTCGTCCCCCCCACCAGAGGGCACCGGCACCGGCACGGGCGGCGGCGGGGTCGCCTCACGCTCCTCGGGCTCGTCCCGCTCGACCGGCACGGGCACGGGCGCCGGCGGGGCGCTCCGCTCTTCCCGGGCCTCGCGCTCGGGGCGCTCCTTGCGGGCCGTGGGCACCGGGGCGGGCCGGGCCGGGCGCTCCTCGGGCTCGTCTTCGCCCGCGTCGGCAAGGGCCGGCTCGCCGTCGTACTCGGAGAGGCCCTCGAAGGGGCTCGCCGCCGGCAGGGGCTTCAGGTCGAAGAAGCTGAAGCGCATGCTCGAGGGATGGGGACGGCGCTCGGCGTCGTAGACCATGCCCGGGGTGACGGTCTTGCCGTCCACCACACAGCCGGCCCAGCCGTCGGGGCAGGGCAGCGCGGGGAAGGCGTCGTCGAAGTCGGACCAGCCGCTGGCCGCGAGGGCCACACTGGCGATGCCGCTGAGACCGGCCGCCACGAGCCAGCTTCGAAGGTTTCGCTTCACGTCCACTCTCCGGTTGCCGCCGATGCGGCCAGAATCTCACCACGAAGCGGCACGGCTGCGCCACTCGGATCGGGAAGGGAGCCCACCGCTCAGTTCGCCGGGCCGGCGCCGCCACCCTCGCGGGGACGGTCGCGGCCGAACTGGATCAGCGGCTCTTCGATGTCGTCGGTCTCCATGGCGAGCTGCTCGAGCTGCACCTCGGCCAGGTTCTTCCGCTTGCGGATGTCGTACTTGATGATCTTGGTCATGTAGCCGGGGGCCGAGACCTCCAGCTGGATCGACATGCCGGGCACGAAGACCAGTTCGCTGCCGTCGGGCAGGTAGAGGGTCGAGGCCTTCCACTCGCCGGTCACCGAGTTCACCCGCCGGCGGTCCGCCTCTTCGGGGTGGCGGACGACCGCGGTCGGGATGGGCGCGCCCTCGAGGTCCATGACCTTGATGCGGACCTCGACGCCGTCGCCGTTGTCCTTCTTGGCCTCGGCCGTGCCCGAGAGCAGCCCGAGGGCCAGGGCACCGATCAGTCCGAGGGTCTTCTTCGCCGTGCGTGCCATGGGTCAGCCTCCCGCCAGGTAGCGGCCGTAGATTCCGTCGGGGGCCGACTCCCGGGCGGCGTCCATGTCGCCCGCCTCGGCCAGCGCCCGCGCTGCCGCGTTGGACACGTAGGGGCCGGCCAGCTTTCCGGCGGCCGCCGCGTCGTCCTTGGCGATGAGGTAGGCGGCCGTGGCCCGGGCGTCGGCCAGGCCGTCCTCGGGGGCCACGCCCTCGAGCTTGAGAAGCGGGTCGACGCACTCGGCCGACTCGCCCCGCACGCAGTGGACCATGGCCTGGGTCGCGACCTTGCGCCACTGCTGGCCCTCGGAGATCGGAAGAGCGTCGTGTAGGGAACGAGTGTCTTAAGA
>CAXQUZ010000561.1:0-16852 GCA_964226865.1 Myxococcota bacterium
CATGCCCGACTTGGGCATCTGGGCCCACTGGGCCTGGACCTTGCCCTCGATCTTGCCCTTCACGCCGGCGAAGGCCTCGAGGTCGAGGCCGGCCTGGAAGCGGAACTGCTCGCCGCCGATGCTGAACTCGATGGGGTCGAGGTTGAAGGAGGTCTTCGCCGAGACGCCGTACTGGGCGCCGGCCTCGCCAGAGGCGCTCGCTCCGGTGGCGCCGAGGGTGGCGCCGCCCTTGGCCGAGCCGCTGCCGCCGACCGTGATCGGGTCGGCCGCCTGGCGCGAGACCGGGGCCGCGGGGGCGCTGGCCGCGGGGGCGCTGGCGGCGGCCGTCTCGACGGCCTGGAAGGCGGGCATGCCGTCGAGGGGGGCGCTCTCTTCGAGGGCCGCGGTGGCCTGGCCCAGCTCGGTGACGACCCGGCTCGCGACCCGCTCGGCCTCGCGCTCGTGGGCGTCGTGGGGCGAGCTGATGGCGATCTCGCCGGCCTGGCCGCCGCTGTTGCTGCCCGGGCGCAGCCGGCCTTCCTGGTGCTGGACGACGTGGGTGAGCTCGTGGGCGAGGAGGTGCTGGCCCTGGCGCGAGTCGGGACGGAAGCCGCCCTGGCTGAAGTAGACGTGCTCGCCCACGGCGAAGGCGTGGGCCCGGATGCCGCGCGAGGCGGCGACGGCGGCGCCGTCCGTGTGGATGCGCACACCCGAGAAGTCGGCCCCGCCGAAGGCGGCCTCCATGCGGGCACGGAGCTCGGGGGGAAGGGGCCGCCCGCCGCGCTTCAGGGCGGTGTCGAGGGTCTTGGCGGCCCGGTCGTCGAAGGACTCTTCGTTGCCGCGCCGGTGGGCGGCCTTGGCCGCGGCGGCCACGGTCGGGGCGGAGGACGCGGGGCCCTGCTCGGCGAGCTGGCCCTGCATGAAGGCATTCTGGAAGAGGCTGGCCGTGCTGTCTGCGACCTGCATGCCGGCGGCACCGAGGGTCAGGGCCCCCTCGACCACGCTGCCGGGACCGGTGTCGACCCCCGCCAGCGCTGCGTTCACAACCGAGTTGCCCAAGACATTGTGCAGGTCGGATGTCAGCGGGGCGTGGCCCTCGGCACCCTGGCGGCGGGCCTCTCGGCGGCGCAGCAGCTCGGCCGCGGTGGCCTGGTCCTGGCGCTGAAGCGCGTCAGGGCGGGAATTCCGGAGACCATCACGGGCATCGCTTGCGTCGCGGCGGATGCGGGCGGGGTTCTCGGAGTTCATGTGGACCACCTGGGTGTAGAGGATCACCGTGGAGGGTATCGCACACGGCCCCCCTCACGGGGTTGCGCGGTGATGTCAGTTGCGGTCCCCGCTGGATTCTGGCGCCTTGGCGGGATCCTCGGCACCGGGGTCGCGGGGCGGGGAGGGCGGGCCCGATCGGGCCCCCAGGGGCAGCGGCCGTCGTCGGGGGGGCGGGCCGGTCCGCGGCGGGCGGGGCGGACGGCGGCGGGCGGCACCGAGGGGAGCGGATCGCGCGGGATCGCGAGTTTCGAAAGTACTGATGAACAGGGTGTTGTCGGGGTGCATGGTGCCCAGGGCTGTTGGGATCCGGCGGCCGCCCCTCTTGTGCCCGTGCCGCCGTGCCGTTCCCAGGGGTGCGCACGGGTCGCCCCTCTCCCCTGACCCCGCGCCGACGCGGCTGGGCCCAAGCCCGCTCTCGCCGCTGGAAGCCCCTGCACTTCGGAGGTTCCTCATGCCCAGGTCTCAGCCTGAAGAGGATCTGCCCCCAATAGGTCGGCCCCGGTGCTCCCCCCCAGCGGGCACCGGGGCCGCCTCATTGCGGGGCACCCCCACACGCCGTGCGGCCGTGCGCGGGCGGCACGGAGGCGCCGGCCCGGGGTAGCATGGCCCCATGCGCACCCCCGTCTCCGTCCTGTGTCTCGCCGCGCTGGCCTGCAGCAGCGCGTCGCCCTCGTCCACCGACAAGGCCGGGGCGGACTCCGCCGCCCCCGACTCCGCCAGCCCCGCCGCCCTCGGTGACCCGGTCGACCTGCTCGCCCGGGTGGCGCCCCTCAGCGGCACGGGCGGCATCGGCTACAACGTCGGCTCGGGCACCCCCGCGGCGGCCGTGCCCCTCGGCATCGTCATGCCCGGCCCCGACACCTCCGACGCCCATGGCGGGCGCTTCGGGGCCTACCGCGGCGGGGGCTACCACTACGACGACGTCCACATCGAGGGCTTCAGCCAGCTCCACCTCCACGGGGTCGGGCTGACCAGCTACGGCCTGCTGGCGCTGATGCCCGTCGACGGCATGGACCCCAGCCGCACCCTGCGGGAGGGGCGCCGGGCGGTCTTCTCCCACGACGACGAGTCGGTGAGCCCCGGGCGCTACGCCGTCTCGCTGGCCGCGCCGGGGGTCGACGTGACCCTGGCCACCGACGGCCACGCGGCCCAGCACCGCTACGCCTTCACGACCGCCGAAGACCCGGCGGTGCTGCTGGATCTGGGCCACGTGCTCGGCACGGGCGAGGCCTTCGCCGGGGCGGTGGCCCTCGATCCCGAGACGGGTGCGCTGTCGGGCTGGCTGCGCCAGCAGGGCGAGATGGACAAGCGCCCCTTCACCGTGTGGTTCGACGGGGTGGTCTCGCCCCTGCCGGCGGCCCACGGGGTCTGGTCCGACAGCGAGACCCTCGTCGCCGGCGAGGCGGCGGTCGAGGCCGAGGCGCCGGAGGGCGACCTGCACGCCGGGCTCTGGATGGGCTTCCCGCCGGGCACCACCGTCGACATCGAGCTGGCCGTGTCGCTCACCGACGCCGCCGGCGCCGCCGCGAACCGCACGGGGGGCCCGGTGGACGCCGAGGCCCTGGCGAGCACCGCCGTCGGCCACTGGCGGGACTGGCTCGAGCCGGTCCGGGTCTGGGGCGGCACCGACGACGAGCAGGTCATCTTCGCCACCTCGCTGTACCGCTCCCTGCTGATGCCCAACGACCTCGCCGACCGGGACGGGCGCTACCGGGGCTTCGACGATGCCGTGCACGAGGATCCCGGCCACGCCGTGCTCTCCGACATGTCGCTCTGGGACACCTACCGCACGACCCACCCCCTCTACACCCTGCTCTGGCCCGACATGCACGGAGAGGCCCTCGCCTCGCTGCTGCTCCACGCCGAGCAGGGCGGCGGCATCCCGCGGTGGCCCCTCGGCCCCTGGGAGGGGGGCTTCATGGTCGGCTCACCGGGCCACATCGTCGCCGCTGAAGCCGTGGTCAAGGGCATCACGGGCGACTGGACGGCGCCCCTGCTCGCGGTGGCGGCCGACGAGGCCCTGGGTCGCAGCCTGCCCCCCTACGCGGGCCGGCCGGCGCCGGCGGCCTACGGTGCCATCGACTACTGGGCGGTCGACGAGATCGGCCGCTCGGTCGCCTGGACCCAGGAGGTCTGCCTCGCCGACCACGCCCTCGCCCTGGCCCTCGACGCCAGCGGGGGCAACCGGGAGGACGCCGCTGAGTTCGGGCGGCGCGCGGGCAACTGGGCCAATGTCTTCGACGAAGAGACCGGCTGGTTCCGGGGCCGCTTCACCGACGGCAGCTGGGACGAGCTCGGCTCGCTCGACAGCTGGGTCGACATCTACACCGAGGGCAACGCCCGCCAGTATGTCTGGATGGTGCCCCACGACGCCGAGGGGCTGTTCGCGGCCATGGGCGGCAAGGCGGCGGCCCGGGCCCGCCTCGACGAGTTCTTCGAGCTGGCCGCCGTCGACGCGACCGACGACGTCGTCGGGGTGCCCGAGACCCACTACTGGCACGGCAACGAGATCGACCTGCACGCCCCCTGGCTCTTCGCCCTCGCCGGCGACCCGGCGGGCACCCGCCGGTGGGTGCACTGGGTCATGGAGACCTGGTACGGCACGGGCGGCGACGGCCTCGCGGGCAACGACGACGGCGGCACGCTCTCGGCCTGGTATGTGTGGGCCGCGATGGGCCTCTACCCGCTGGCCGGCACCCCCGACTACGTCCTCGGCTGGCCCGTCTTCGACCGGGTCGAGCTCGACCGCCCGGACGGCTCCACCCTGGCCATCCGCCGCACGGGCGACGGCCTCGATCCGGCGGCCATGGTCACCGTCGAGGTCGACGGGGTGGCCCTCGACGGCCCCCTGCTCTCCCACTCGGCCCTCGCGGGTGCCGCGGAGCTCCACTTTGTCGCCCAGTAGACCCCGCGTGCGCGCGCCCCTCCTCGCCAGCCTCGCCCTCCTCGGCTGCACGGCCAACCGCAAGGCCGACGCCGAGAGCGGCAGCCCCCAGCCCGGCGGCCCCGTGTCGCTGGCCCACGACTGGGAGCCCGGCGGCGTGCGCAGCGAGATCATCCCCGAGGTGCGCGACCACCAGACGCGCCGCGCCATCGTCCACCTCCACTCGCCCTGGTCCCACGACGCCTGCGACGGCAGCCCCCTCGTCGACGGCGCCCCCGACGCCGACTGTCTGGCCGATCTGCGGGCTGGCCTCTGTGCGGCCCAGGTGGACGTGGCCTGGCTGACGGACCACCCCGAGCATGCCGTCCACCAAGACTTTCTCGACCGCCTCCACCTCGGGCCGGACGACGAGCTGGTGCGGGTCGGGGGCGAAGAGGCGGCCGCCCGGTGGGCCTGTGCGGACGGCACGAGCGTGCTGGTGCGGCCCGGGCTCGAGGACGAGCTGATGCCCCTGGGCATGACAGCCCCGCTCTCGGCCACGGTCGACCAGCGCCTCATCGTGGCCAACGACGACAGCGCCGAGGCCATCGCGACCATGGCCGGCACGGGGGCGCTGGTCGCCGTGGCCCACACCGAGGGCCGGGATCCCGACTGGCTCGCCCGGGTGGTCGGGGCGGGGGTCGGGGCGATCGAGCTCTACAACCTCCACGCCGCCTTCGACCCCTCCATCCGCCAGGACGACCTGGGGCTCGGCGGTCTCGACTGGGCCCAGCGCCTCGGTCCCTTCACCGACCCGGCGGCGGGGGTGACCTCCGACCTGCTGATGCTGACCGTGCTTGCGCCCCAGCAGCCCTCGCTCGACCGGTGGGACGCCCTGCTCATGGCGGGCGAGGCCGTGGTGGCCACGGGGGGCACGGACGCCCACCAGAACGTCCTTCCAGCCGAGCTTCCTGACGGTGAGCGCGGCGACTCCTACCGGCGCATGATGCGGTGGATGTCGCAGCATGTGCGCGTGGCCCCGGGCCAGGATCCGGACGACCCCGCCGTGCTCCAGGCGGCCCTCGCCGCGGGCCACTTCTCGGTGGTCTTCGAGCTGCTCGGCACCCCGGCCGACGTCGACCTCGTGCTCGAGACGGACGACGGCCAGACGGTCGAGACCGGCGGCCGCGGCGGGGCCGGCACCCTCGTCGTGGGCTGTCCCCGGCTCGCGACCGGCTCGCCCCGCAGCGAGGAGGCGCCGGCGCTCGAGGTGCGGGTCATCAAGGACGGCGCCCTGTGGGCCACCGGCTGTGGCGAGCACCCCACGGACGGCCCGGGGGCCTACCGGGTCGAGATCTGGTCGACGCCCCACCACCTCGACCGCTTCCTCGCGGACGCGGCGGCGGAGTTCATCGTGCCCTACCCCTGGGTCTACACCCAGGCGATCCGGGTCGAGTAGGCGGACGGGCGCAGGGCCCGGCCGCCCGGGCGGGACTCAGTCGGCGATGCTGCCGACCAGATACGCGCGGCCGGCCTCGTTGATGCCGTCGGGATCGGCCTCGTAGGCGCCGATGGCCAGCACCGAGCCCGTGCCCAGGCCGAGCACATCGCCCACGAAGGCCACCGTCGAGCCGGCGCCGTCGCCGACCGCCTCGCCGATCATGACGGCGGAGGCGTCCTCGGTGGTGAGCACCATGCCGGGGCTGGCTGCGACGCCCGCCGTCGAGATCAGGAAAGCCGCGCCCTGGGAGTCGCCGCCGTCGCCGGGACGGCCGATGAGCACGTCCATGGCGCCGTCTTCGTCCCAGTCGGAGCCGGTGGCGGCGATGCTGCCGACGCCGTCGTTGGACTCGGCGCCGCGCAGGATGACCAGCGACACGGCGTCGAGGTCGGCCGCGCCGAGGGCCGAGATGTCGGCGCTGCCGGGCAGGCCCCACAGCGAGCCCGAGTCGAGGCCGTTGGTGTCGTCCCGGGGGGCGCCGATGAAGGCGTCGTCGTAGCCGTCGCCGTCGAGGTCGCCGGCGGCGAGGACGAGGGTGCCCAGGCGGTCGTTGGCGTCGCCCTGCTCGAGCACGGCGTCGGCGGTGGAGAGGCCGACCGTGCCCGTGGGCAGGGAGGTGAAGAGGAAGGCCTTGCCCGTGAGCTCGACGCCGTCGGTGGAGGCCTGGTGGAGGCCCACGCCGAAGTCGGCGTTGCCGTCGCCGTCGAGATCGCCCAGGCCGGCGATGGCGTCGCCGCCGTAGGCGTTGCTCTGCTCGACCTGGAGGAAGGCCTGGGCGGAGGCGTTGGCCGTGGTGGTGGCGCTGTCGGCGATGGTCTCGCTGCCCAGGATGAGGAAGACGCCGCCCTGGCCGGCGGTGGTGGCCGCCGAGGAGCCGATGAGCATGTCGGCGATGCCGTCGCCGTCGACGTCGCCCGTGCCGACCACGTTCGTGCCGTAGAAGTCGTAGGCGGTGGGGCCCGTCCAGGTGTGGTCGGCGGTCGACAGGTCGACCACGTCGCCGGCCGTGCCGCCCGAGATGGTGTCGCCCGTGAAGAGGTAGACGCTGCCGGCGCGCACGGCCCGATCGGAGGCGGTCGGGGCGGCGATGGCGAGGTCGTCGACGCCGTCGCCGTCGATGTCGCCGAGCTGGGCGAGCTCACGGCCCGCGGCGTCGCCCGAGCTGACGCCGAGGAAGCGCATGTGGGCGTCGTCGGCCGACAGCCCGCTGCCGCTGATGGGGCCCGCGAAGAGCCAGGCCTCGCCCGCTGCGCCGCCGGAGCCCTCGGCCTCGGGGGCGCCGACGAGCAGGTCGTCGATGCCGTCGCCCGTCACGTCGCCCACGCCGACCAGCTCGGTGCCGAGGAAGGCCTCGGCCGTGTCGCCCTGGATCGAGGCGGCGGCGTTGCCCAGGCCCAGCTCGCAGCTCGTGCTGGCGCCGCAGTCCTGGTCGATGCCGTCGTTGCAGATCTCGAGGGCGCCGGGGTTGATCTCGCCGTCGGCGTCGTCGCAGTCGCCGGCCTCGGTGGTCGTGCCCTCTTCGAGCTCGCAGACCGAGACCGTCTCGCCGTCGGCCCCGAAGCCGTCGCCGTCGGCGTCGACGTAGACGTCGTAGGCGCCGGGGAAGTCGTTGGCGTCGGCGTCGTCGCAGTCGTCGGCGTTGTCGACAAAGCCGTCCGGGGCCTGGCAGGCCTCGATCTGGAAGCTCGTGTCTTCGCGCCCGTAGCCGTCGCCGTCGTAGTCGATGGACCAGGTGGGGGCGTCGATGGCCGGGTAGTCGACGACGCCGTTGCAGTCGTTGTCGAGGCCGTCGCAGACCTCGTCCTCGTCGGGCGAGCGGGTGGCGTCGAGGTCGTCGCAGTCGCGGCAGGCCGGTGCCCCGTCCCCGTCGGCGTCGGCGTAGCCCACCGAGCCGTCGCAGTTGTAGTCGTTGGGATCGGTGCAGTCGGTCTCGGCGGCGCCCGGGTGGAACTTCACCGAGCTGTCGTCGCAGTCGAGGTTGTTGCCGACGTAGCCCTCGGGGCGGGTGCAGGCGGACTGGATGTTCTCGGGGTCGCCATAGCCGTCGCCGTCGGCATCGGCGTGCCAGTCGGTGGGCACGGCACCATCAGCGCAGCCGGTCTCTGTGGGCTTGTCGGACTCTGTGGAGCACGCGCCGAGCGTGGCCAGGAGTGCAAGGAGAGAGACGGGACGGGGGCTTCGCATCGGGGCCTCGGAGGCGCGGGGAGGGGAGGAGAGCTCCAGCGTGCCCCGCCGGTGGCACGGGGCGCAATTGCCGTATCCTGCGTGGCTCTGGCTGCCGCCGGAGGGCCGTGCGGCAGGACAGCTTGCGCAAGAAAGAGCGAACCCCGTGCCGGAGAGCACGGGGTCCACTGACAGGTATCGGTCAGGGCTCAGGCGTCCTGAACGACCTCTTCGGGGCTCTCGATCACTTCGGGAGCAATGTCCTCGATGATCTCGGGACCGGCGGCGGAGAGGCGCTCGAAGCAGGCCGTGCAGACCTTGATGTGGTTCATGCGCTCGATGCCGATGCCACCCTGGTCGTCACGACGACGCTTGCGCTTGCGGCCCTTGCCCTGGACGGGGATGGCGGCGGGACGGAAGGGGTAGCGCTTGCGGCGCACCTTGGTGGTGATCCAGTTGGCGCGTTCGCCGTTCTGGACGATGACGCTGCAGGACTCGCAACGGTACATCGGCTCTCCTGGGAGGTGGGGTGCTGGACCGGGACGGGCCCGGAAGCGGGGCGCCTGGCGGCAGACGGGCCGGCCGGACACCCCGAGCGATGGAGTGGAAGCAGGGGAGGGGCACAGGCCCCCAAGATCGGTCGCGTTCCGCCGGGGCGGGGCCGCGGCCCGCGCATGCCGGGAGGGATGCGGGGGTGTGCAGGGAGCAGCGGGTCTCACGACGGCCACGGCCACCCTGCGGGCACCCGGGCGCATTACCGCGCGGTCCGATGATCGTCAACCGCGTGGTGGTGGTCCGGTCCCTCGCCGGCGGTGGTGCATCTCGGGACATGGGCGGTGTCGCGGGGAGCGCCCGGCGCCGGCAGGGGCTCGCCGGTCTGGACGGCCCAGAGTCGGCGGTAGGTGCCGCCTCTCGCCAGCAGCTGGTCGTGGGTGCCCCGCTCGGTCACCCGGCCCTGCTCCATCACGACGATCTCGTCGGCGTGGCGCACCGTCGAGAGGCGGTGGGCGATGACGAGGGTGGTGCGGCCGGCCGTGATCCGGCCCATGGAGCGCTGGATCGCGGCCTCGGTCTCGTTGTCGACGGCCGAGGTGGCCTCGTCGAGAACGAGGATCGGTGCGTCTTTCAGGACGGCACGGGCCAGGCTCAGGCGCTGGCGCTGGCCGCCGGAGAGGGTGTGGCCGTCTTCGCCGATGCGGGTCTGGTAGCCGTCGGGCAGGGCGACGATGAAGTCGTGGGCCTCGGCCAGCCGGCAGGCCTCCTCGACCGCGGCGGGGGTGGCCCCAGGGCGCCCGTAGACGATGTTCTCGAAGACCGTGCCCGGGAAGAGGAAGGTCTGCTGGGACACGACGGCCACCGCCCGGCGGAGATCCTGGAGCGGCACCGCCCGCACGTCCGTGTCGTCGATGCGCACCGCGCCCTGGCCCACGTCATGAAAGCGGTTGAGCAGCCGGACCAGCGTGGTCTTGCCCGATCCGGTGGGGCCGACGATGGCGGTGGTCTGGCCGGCCGGCACGCGCAGGTCGACGTCCTGGAGGGTGTGGTCGCGGCCGGGGTAGGCGAAGTGGACGTGGTCGAAGTGGACCGTGCCCGCCACCGCGTCGAGGGGCAGGGGGGTGTCGCCGTCGACGATCCGGACGGGGGTGTCGATGACGTCGAGCACCCGCTCGGTCGAGGCCATGGCCCGCTGGTAGAGGTCGAAGGTGGTGCCGAGGCGGGTCAGGGGCCAGAGCAGGCGCTGGGTGAGGAAGACCAGCACGCTGTAGGTGCCGACGGCCATGGTGCCGGCGAGGGCCATCCAGCCGCCGACGAGCAGGGTGGCGGTGAAGCCGACGACGATGACCATGCGGATCAGGGGCGAGAATGCCGCACTCATCAAGATCGCAGAGTGGTTGGCCTCGCGGGAGCGCGTGCTGGCCGCCCGCAGCCGATCGACCTCGCGGGCCTCGCCCGTGAAGCTGCGGATGACGGGCATGCCCGACAGGGCGTTGCTGAGCAGGGCGTTCATGCGGCCCACCTCGCGGCGCACCCGGGCGTAGCGGGGGGCGATGCGGGCCTGGAAGAGGAAGCTGCCGATGAGGATGACCGGCACGGGGGCGATGGCCCAGACGGCCACCCCGGGCGAGGCGGCCACGAAGACGCCCCCGACGACGATGGCCGTGGTCGTGACCTGGAGGATCTCGTTGGCGCCGCCGTCGAGGAAGCGCTCGAGCTGGTTGATGTCGTCGTTGAGCACGCTCATCGTGTCGCCGCGGCCCCGGGCCCCGAGCCAGTCGGCGTCGAGGCGGAGCACCTGGTCCCAGGCCTCGATGCGCAGCTCGTGCTGGATGGTCTGGGCGAGGTTGCGCCACAGCACCCCGAAGGCGTACTCGGTGATGCTCTCGATGCCCCAGACCAGCACCGTGAGCACGGCGAGCACCGTGAGCTGGGCGCCCGGGTCGACGATGCCAGCCGCCGCGAGGAAGCTGGTCTTCTGGTTGACCACCGTGTCGACGGCGGCGCCGATGAGGGCGGGCGGGGCGAGGTCGGCGACCTTGTTGGCGACGCTGCACGCGCTGGCCCGGAGCACCGTGGGCCGGTGGCGGGCGAAGTGGTCGAGCAGGCGGGGAAGCGGGGCGCGGGCAGGAGTCGGCATGGCGGGCGCATATCCCAGGGGGCCGCCGCCACCCCTTCGCCACAGAAACGGAGTAGAGTCGGCGCCCGACGAACCACCGCTGGACCCACGGAGCCCTGATGGACTGGCACATCGCCCCCCACACCCGCGTCGACATCGTCGCCTTCACCGGCATCAACTACTCTGGCGAGTCGAAGGTGGTGAGCATCCACCCGGCCGGCGGTCGCCAGGGCTCGTCCCTCAAGGACTTCGCCTTCCGCTCGCTCATCGTCGTGGGCCCCATCGGCACCCGCCTCACCCTGCGCACCAGCGTGCTGGAGCAGGGCTGGGAAGACCGGCCCTGGCGCGTGATCAACATCCAGAAGGGCCACGCCTGGAAGACCAAGACGGGCAAGCCGGCCGTGCGGGTGCCCGACATCGACTGGTACGACGGCCCGAACGCCCAGCGCACGGATCCCGACTTCCAGCAGGGCTTCCCGATGGCCAAGACGGTCGAGGCAGGCGAAGGGTGGACCTTCGGCAAGCCCGGCAGCATCGGCGGCAACGTCAGCGCCATCGCCGTCGATCGGGTGCGCTGAGGCCGCGGACGGGGCTCAGCCCGGCTCGGCCAGCCGCCAGCCGCCGAGCTCCTGCTCGAGGGCCCGCGCCACGCTGAGGGTCAGGGCGTCGGCCCCCCGCGCGCCGACCACCTGGATCGAGATGGGCAGGCCCCGGCTCGAGAAGCCGACCGGCACGACCGTGACGGGCAGCTCGAGCACGTTGAAGATGGCGGTGTACTGGGCATCGGTGGCGGTGCGCCAAGCGTCGCGGTGGCGCGGGGCCGGCCGGCTGTAGACCGGCAGCAGCAGCACCCCCCGGTCGCCCAGCAG
Organism: Myxococcota bacterium; assembly: GCA_964226865.1. GTDB lineage: Bacteria > Myxococcota_A > UBA796 > UBA796 > UBA2385 > CAXQUZ01. The sequence continues at coordinate 11,259 of CAXQUZ010000561.1, forward strand.
GGCCTCGAGCTCGTCACGCAGGGCCTGGCCCTCGGCCACCAGCGGCGCGAGGTCGGTGGGCATGGCCCCGACGAGCTTGTCGCCGAGGGTCAGCAGCAGGCCGGCGATGGTGTGGCGGCTGCGGCCCGCGAGCCAGCGGCCCAGCTCGGCGCCGAGGGAGATGGGCTCACCATCGCCGAGAACGACGTCGTAGCGCTCATCTGCGGCCTCGCTGAGCATGGCGCTCCAGAGGGCGAAGCTGCGGGCGAGGCCGGGGATGCGGGTGTCGCGGTGGACCGTGGCGCCCCGGGTCTCGAGGGCCGCGGCGGCGTCCTGGACCCCCTGGCGGACCCGGGCGCGCACCGAGACGGCGCCGTTGGTCTCGAGGGCGTGCACGGCGACGGTGGAGAGGTCGATGGCCCCGAGGTCACGGGGGGCGCCGGGCCAGCGGAGGCGGCGTCCGCAGGCGGCATCGTCCCCGTCGGGACCGGCGATCACGTCGAGCAGCAGGGCGAGGTCGTCGACGGTGCGCGCGAGGGGGCCCGTGCAGAGGTAGCGGCCGCCCCGGGCGGGGGCGGCGGGGTGGTGGCCCGTGTTGGGGACCAGGCCGCCGGTGGGCTTGTGGCCGCAGATGCCGCAGAAGCCGGCGGGGATGCGGCTGGAGCCGCCGACGTCGGAGCCGAGGCCGAAGGGGCTGGCGCCGCTGGCCACGAGGGCGCCCTCGCCGCCGCTGGAGCTGCCGGGGGTGCGGCGGAGGTCCCAGGGGTTGCGGGTGCGGCCGTAGAGGGTGTTGTAGGTCTCCATCCAGAGGCCGCCCTCGGGGGCGTTGCTGACCCCCATGACGATGGCCCCGGCGGCCCGCAGCCGGGCCACCACGGCGGCGTCCTCGGGCGCCACCGTGCCCCGGCGCGCCTCGAGGCCGGCCGTCCAGGGCATGTCGCGGACGGCGATGAACTCCTTGATGGTGCAGGGCACCCCGTGGAGCGGCGGCAGCTGGTCGGCGGGGGTCGTGCGCAGGGCCGCCTCGGCCCGGTGGGCCTCGGCGCGGGCCTCGGCGAAGCGCTCGGCCACCAGCGCGTTGATGCGCCCGTTGACCGCCTCGATGCGCCGGACCTGGGTCTCGAGCAGGGCCACCGGCGACAGCTCGCCGGCGCGGATGCGGGCCGCCAGGCTGTGGACCGAGGCGGTGAGCAGGGGATCGGGCAGCGGCATGGGACGCTCCTGGGCGCAGCTCCGTAGCCCGGAGCTCCGTCCCCGGGCCCCCGCCGACCGGGGACCTCACCGCAGCAGCACAGCCCCACCACCGCTCCCGCAGCACAGCCCCAGCGGGGCCGCGGCCAGTAGGCCGCCGGGGGCAGCGATCACCGGGCCTCGTGCCCGGTGACTCGCGCAGGTGGCAGAGCCCCCACCACCAGCCCCAGCGGGGCCGCGGCCCGTCGGCCGCCGGGGGCAGCGATCACCGGGCTTCATGCCCGGTGACTCGCGCAGGGGGCGGAGCCCCCAACTACGCAAAGAAGTCGTTGCCCTTGTCGTCGACCACGACGAAGGCCGGGAAGTCCTCGACCTCGATCTTCCAGACCGCCTCCATGCCCAGCTCGGGGAAGTCGATGCACTCGACCTTCTTGATGTTCTCCTTGGCCAGCACGGCCGCCTGGCCGCCGATGCTGCCCAGGTAGAAGCCCCCGTGCGCCTTGCAGCTGTCGGAGACCACCTTCGAGCGGTTGCCCTTCGCGATCATCACCATGCTCGCGCCGACGGCCTGGAACACGGGCACGTAGGGGTCCATGCGGCTCGCCGTCGTCGGGCCGAAGCTGCCGCTGGGCATGCCGTCGGGGGTCTTGGCCGGGCCGGCGTAGTAGACCGGGTACTTGAGGAAGTACTCGGGCAGCGGCTCGCCGGCGTCGAGGATGCTCTTGAGCTTGGCGTGGGCGATGTCGCGGGCCACGATCATCGGGCCCGACAGCGAGACCCGCGTCTTGATGGGGTACTGCGAGAGCGTCTTGCGGATCTCGTCCATGGGCTGGTTGAGGTCGATCTTCACGACCTCGGTCGACAGCTCGTCGGTGGCCACGGCCGGCAGGAAGCGGGCCGGGTTGCGCTCGAGGGCCTCGAGGAAGACACCGTCGGCCGTGATCTTCGCCTTGATCTGGCGGTCGGCCGAGCAGCTGACCCCGATGCCCACCGGGCAGCTCGCGCCGTGGCGGGGCAGCCGCACCACCCGCACATCGTGGCAGAAGTACTTGCCGCCGAACTGGGCGCCGATGCCGAAGTCGCGGGTGATCTGGAGGATCTCCGCCTCGAGCTGGGGGTCGCGGATGGCGTGGCCGCCGGGCCCGCCCGTCGTGGGCAGGTCGTCGAGGTAGCGACAGCTGGCCAGCTTGACCGTCTTGAGGTTGGCCTCGGCCGAGGTGCCGCCGATGACCACGGCGAGGTGGTAGGGCGGGCAGGCCGCCGTGCCGAGCCGCGGGATCTCCTTGATGAGGAACTCGCGCATGCTCTCGGGGTTCAGCAGGGCCTTGGTCTTCTGGTAGAGGTAGGTCTTGTTGGCGCTGCCGCCGCCCTTGGCCACGAAGAGGAACTCGTAGCTGGCCTTGTTGGTCGCGTAGATGTCGATCTGGGCGGGCAGGTTCGTGCCCGTGTTCTTCTCTTCGAAGGTCGAGAGGGGCGCGAGCTGGGAGTAGCGCAGGTTGCCGTCGTGGTAGGTGCGCCAGATGCCCCGCGACAGGTCGGCCGCGTCGTCGCCCGTGGTCCAGACGGTCTGGCCCTTCTTGCCCATGACGATGGCCGTGCCCGTGTCCTGGCAGCTGGGCAGGATGAAGCTGGCACTGGTGACGGCGTTCTTGAGCAGGCTGGTCGCGACGAAGCGGTCGTTGTCGCTGGCCTCGGGGTCGTCGAGGATGTCGCGGAGCTGCTGGAGGTGGCCCGGGCGGTAGAGGTGGCTCACGTCCCGCATGGCCTCGCGGGCGAGCTCACTGAGCACCTTGCCGTCGACCTCGAGCACCGTGCGGCCGCCGGCCTCGATGGTGCGGATGCCGCCCGAGAGGTGGTCGAGCTTGCGCCAGGGGGTCGGCTGGCCGGCGCCGGGGGCGGCCGGGTCCGGGGCCTGGGGGAACATCTCCTGGTAGACGAAGGTCGACATCGGGCTCTCCTGCGGAAGCGGGGAGCCGGTCTAACGCGGCCCCGTCGCCCGGGCGGCCGCCTCAGCGACGGTTGCGCGGATTGCGCTTCTGGTCCTCGTCCTGGACGAAGCTCACCGACTCGATGTCGGCCAGGGTGACCTCGGTGTCGAAGCCGGCGAGGGTGCTCTCGAGGCCCATCAGCCCCGTGTCGCTCACCTCGTAGTCCTCGACCTCGTCGAGCCCGTCGTCGCCGCTCTGCTGGTCGGCCTCGAGCAGCATGCCCCGGATGCGGCCGTTGGCCCCGACGAGCTGGCGGGTGAGGCTGGCGCAGAGCAGCCGGCGCAGGGCCGTGCCCCGGTCGGAGGGCTCCGAGAGCAGGGCGTTGTACTGGCGGCGGTCCATGACCCCGACCACCGAGCGCTCGCCCGTGGTGCAGGTGGCGCTGCGGGGGGAGTTGTCGACGAGCGACATGTGGCCCACGAGGGCGGGGGCCCGGATGGTCGCGAGGTCGCGCGAGCGGCCGCGGCTGTCGCGGCGGGTGACCTGGATGCTGCCGTCGACGAGGAAGAACATCTCGTCGCCTGCGTCGCCCTCGGAGCACAGCACCTCGCCCGTGCTGTGGCGGCGCAGGGAGGTGGCGCCGAGCACGGCGGCGAGGTGGTGGGGGCGCACCCCGCGCACAGGAGTGGCGCGAAGGAAGGCGGCGGCCTGCGGGAGCAGCGGAGAGGACATGGGGCACCAGGAGTCGGGACGGGACGGGGCGGGACGCGGGGGCTCAGCTGCCGAAGAGGCCCGAGAACCACGAGCGCAGGGCGCCCACACGGGTGGCGGAGGCGGCGCCGCTCTCGGCGCTGGCAGAGGCCTCGTCGCCGGCCTTCCAGACATGCTGGATGGCCTGGTTGGTGAACCGGATGCGGCGGGCGAGGGTGCCGAGCAGGTGGCGCTCCATGGCCACGACCGTCGGGTTGTCGGCCATCTCGTCGAGCATGTCGGGGTCGAGCATCAGGCAGCGGCTCGGGCGCAGGGCCGTCACCGTGGCCGAGCGGCGGCCTTCAGGGACGAAGAGACCCTGCTCGCCCACGATCTCGCCGGACTTGATCGTGCCGAGCTTCCGGCGTCCGTCCGGGCCCTCGACCTCGGCCGTCAGCTCGCCCTCGAGCACGAGGAAGGCGATGCGGGCGGTCTCGCCCTGGCGGAAGACCGTCTGGCCGGGGCCGAGCAGGGTCAGGGGGGCCTTCTCGACGAAGGCGGCGAGGGCGGGACGGGGCACCTGCTTGAACAGGTACATGCCCGCGAGGGTGTCGACGGGGGACGGGGCCGCGGGAGGGGCCATGCTGTGCTCCGGACGGGGACGGAGCGGCCCTATCCGCTCGGGGCGGCGGCATCGACCCGAGCGGGCCACTGCGGGGGGGGCACGGGGCTCAGCCCAGGGGGCCGGCGCGGTGGGCGAGGGCCCGCCAGTGGGGGCCGCCGGGGGTGCCCTCGACGACCACGGCCGAGGCCGGCGGCGGACGCCGGAGGCGCAGGGGGGGCGCCAGCACGTCCCGGAAGAGGGCCTGCAGGGTCGTGTGGTGGCCGACGAGAACGGCGCAGTGCACGCCATCGCGGGCGAGCAGGCTCGTGTAGCCCTCCCAGTCCTCGGCGGTCTCGGGCATCGGGCGCCCCGGGGCCGCGACCAGGGGCGGCAGGGCCAGGGCCAGGGCCTCGGCGGTCTCGCGGGTGCGGGTCGTGGGGGTGTGGAGCAGGTGGGTCGGGACGAGGCCCGGGTGGAGCGGGAGCTGGGCCGCGACCCAGTCGCCGAGCTCGCGGGCGGCCCGGTGACCGAAACTGGTCAGCCCCGGGTCGTGCTCGGACTGGCGGGGGTGGGCGTGGCGGCAGACGACGAAGCGCTGGAGTGGTGGCGACATGGGCCCTCCGGGGCCCCCATCATGCCCCAGGTGTCGGGGCGGGGCCCGGGGGCATCAGTCGCCGCCGACCTCGTTGCGCAGCTCCTTGGCGGCGACCTCGCGCATCTGGAGGCGGATGACCACGCTCTGGACCCAGTCCTGCTCGCCGGAGCTGAGGTCGAGGAAGCGGCAGCCGAGGTTGAGCCGCTCGTCGCCGACGACCTTGTGGGTCTGGACGACCTGGACGGTGAAGCGGTTCTTCTGGCCCTCGAGCTCGAGCTCGAGGCGCAGCAGGGTGTCGACCGCCACCGGCGTGGCGCTGAGCAGCCCGATGCCCGTCCACGACAGGTTCACCGTCTCGACGGCCCGCCGCGGGCCCCGGGGCCGGCCGCCGTGGGCCGTGAGCTGGCGGCCCTCGCCGGGGACGGCGATCGCCACCCGGAAGGCCTGGCGGCGGTTGTCGCGGCGCTCGACCGGGCGCGCGCGCCGCAGCACCACGAGGGCGGGCGCGACGGGGGCGGGGCGCAGGGGGGCGGCCCCCCCGGCCGGCGGGGCGGGGGCCATGGCCCGGGGCTCGCCGCGGGGCAGGTCGATGCGCGCCACGTCCGTG
>CAXQUZ010000562.1:0-12240 GCA_964226865.1 Myxococcota bacterium
GCACTGGCGGATCTACGAGATCTGGTCCTACGATGATGGACCCTGGAAATGCAAGAGCTAGCCACGCCACTGACCCCTGCCCAGCCCTGCTGCTGCCCCGAGAGCGGGACGACGACGCCCGCTGTGCCGACAAGTACGGCCCGCTCTGGGCCGCCTACCGCGCGCGGGTGCCCTGGCGGATCCTGCCCGGCGTCTACTGAGAGCCCGGGAGCCGCATGCCTGCCCCTCCGTCCCCGAACCCGGCGTCCCGCGCCGCCCTCGACCGTGCCGTGGTGGCCCTCCACCAGGGCCTCGCCGCGGATCAGCCCCCCGCCCAGCTCGCCGGCCTCGTGCTGCGCTGGGGACGTGCGCGCACGGCGGTGCTGGCCGAGAATGCCGCGCTGCAGGCCCAAGACGCCGCGGTTCAGGCCCAAGACGCCGCCGCGGGGCTGCCGGGCGCCGACCCGACCGCCGGCCCCGACCCGCTGCCCCTGGCGGTGGTCCTCGGCCCGGGCCCGGGCTGGGAGGCCACCCTCGCCGACCTGCGGGCCCAGGGCGGGGTGGACGAGGTCTTCGCCGTCGGGCCCGCCGCTGACCAGCCGGGGCTGCGCCGCCTCGACCTGCCCGACGGGGCGCACGCGCCGGGGGCCGTGTTCCTGGCCGGCTGTGCCCAGGCCACAGCACCGGTGGTCGCCTGGGCGCCGGCCGGTGCGCGCATGGCCCCCGACCGCCTCGAGCGCCAGCTGCGGGCCCTGCTCCAGACCGGCGACGCCGCGGCCCTCTCGTGGCAGGGCCCCGCCCGTCCGGGCCACCTGCGGCTGACTCCGGCCCTCTGCTTCACGGGCGAGGCGGCCCTGGCCAGCGTGGTGCTCCGGCGGGCCCTGCTGCCCCCCACCGCCGGGCTCTACCCCCACGCCCAGGGCCTGCCCCTGGCCCTCGCCGTCCAGCTCGCCCTGTCGACCACGGGCGCCGTCACGGTGGTCACGGCCCCGCTGGTCAGCGATCCGCCCGCGCCCCCCGACGGGCCCGCCGCCGCGGCCCTGGCCGCCTGCGCTGCGGCCCTCGAGACGGTGGCCCGTGCTCCTGAGAGTGCCCTCAAGCGCGATGTCTTGGAGGCCATCTTCGCCCGCAGCCTCCGCGTGCTCCGGGCCGGGGCCACCGGAGGCCAGCCGTGAGCATCGACCGCCCCGTGCCGGGCTCCATCGCCCTGATGCAGCCCTACTTCTTCCCCTACCTGGGCTACTTCTCGCTCATCGCCGCGGCCGAGCGCTTCTACACCTTCGACAGCGCCCAGTACATCCGGCGGGGCTGGGTGCACCGCAACCGGCTGCGCCACCCCACGGCCGGCTGGCGCCACATCACCCTGCCCATCGAGAAGGCCCCCCGCGACAGCCCCTGCGACGCCGTCCGGCTGCGCGAGACCCCGGGCTGGCGGGATGGGCTGCTCGCCCTGCTGGCGCCCTACCAGGCGGCCCCCCACTACGCGCGGGTGCGGGCGCTGGTCGCCGAGGCCCTGGCGCCCCGGGACGCCGACGTGGCCTCCCTGTGCCGCCATGCCCTCCGGGCGACCTGTGGGCTGCTCGGCATCGCGACCCCCATCGCCTCGTCCCGCGAGCTCGACCTGGGGGGCCCCGTCGACCATCCCGGGGACTGGGGCTGGCGCGCGGCGACCGCGGCGGGGGCCACGGTCTACCTCAACGCGCCGGGGGGCCGGGCCCTCTACGCGCCCTCGGTCTACCGGGCCCAGGGGCTGCGGCTGGGCTTCGTCGACCCGGTGCTCGCGCCCTATGAGCAGGGCGGCCGAGACTTCGAGAACGGCCTCAGCATCATCGATGTCTTGATGTGGCTCGGGCCCGAGGGGGCGGCGGAGCGGGTGCGGGCGGCGGCCATCGACTGGCCCTGAGGGGGCCCCCACCGGGCCGCGAGATCCGGGCCGGGGGCCGGAAGCCGCCCGGGGGTGTGCCGGTTAGGGCGCCGCACTCTGTGGCTGCGGGGCCTGCGCGATGGGCGCACTCCGGTGGGCCGCGGCCCAGCATCTCGGGAGATCCCATGCGCACCCTCGCCCTCCTGGCCGTCCTGACGGCCTGCAACCCCGCCACCACCGACTCGAAGCCGGCCGAGGCCGCCAAGCCCGCCAAGGCCCCCGACGTGACCCTGGCTGCGGCCGGGGTGCCCGCCGGCGCCGACGCCGCGGCGGTCGTGGCCTCCTGGGAGGGCGGCGCCGTGAAGTACGGCGAGCTCAGCACCGAGGTCAAGTCCCAGGTCACCCGCCTCGAGATCGACTACCTCACCCAGCGCTACCAGACCGAGGCCCAGGCCCTCGAGCAGATGGTGATGGAGAACCTGCTCGAGATGGAGGCCAAGGCCCAGGGCCACCCGGGCCCCGACGAGCTGCTCAAGATCGAGGTCGAGAGCAAGGTCACCCCGCCCACCGACGCCGAGAAGCGCGAGTTCTACAAGGTCATGGAGCGCCAGCTCCGGGGCGCGCCCTACGAGTCGGTCGAGGAGCGCATCGCCGCCGAGCTGCTGCGCCGGGCCCAGTCCGAGCGCTTCGCCACCTACATGGACGGGCTCAAGGCCAAGTACAAGGTCAAGCTGCTGCTGCCCTACCCCGACCTGCCCCGCATCGAGGTGGGCGTCGACGACGACCCCTCCATCGGCCCCGCCACCGCGCCGGTCACCATCGTCGAGTTCGGCGAGTACCAGTGCCCCTACTGCGGCAAGGCCAACCCCAGCGTCCAGCAGGTGCTCAAGGAGTACGAGGGCAAGGTGCGCATCGTCTACCGCGACTTCCCCCTGTCCTTCCACGACCGGGCCATCCCGGCGGCCATCGCGGCCAACTGTGCCGGCGACCAGGGCAAGTACTGGGAGATGCACGACCAGCTCATGGCCAACCAGCAGTCCCTCCAGGAGAGCGACCTCAAGGGCTACGCCCAGAACATCGCCCTCGACCTCAGCAAGTGGGAGGCCTGCCGCCAGGACCCGGCCCAGGCCGCCGAGGTCCAGAAGGACATGGAGGACGGCGCCAAGGCCGGCGTCTCGGGCACCCCGGCCTTCTTCATCAACGGCATCATGCTGAGCGGCGCCCAGCCCTTCAGCGAGTTCAAGACCATCATCGACCGCGAGCTCGGTGCGGGCTGACCAGCCGGGTGTGATCCAGATCAGCAGGCGCGGGCCCTGACCGTGGGGGCCCGCGCTATGCTGCGCCGCCCTGCCAGCCCGTGAGATTGCTGTGTCTGACACCACTTCCGCCCGTCCACCCGCCCCTGCCGACCCGGGTGGTGCCCCGGAGGGCACGGACGCGGCCCCCGGGGGCTGGCTGGCGCGCCTGCGGGCGGGCGCCGCGGCGATCGCGATGGATCTCGCGGGCCTCGACCTGCGCAGCCTCGCCCTCATGCGCATGGGCATGGGCCTGATCCTGCTGCGCGACCTCGCCATGCGCGCGGGAGATGTGGTCGCCTTCCACTCCGACAAGGGCGCCCTGCCGCGTGAGGCGATGCTGGCCCACCAGTACCGCACCTACGGCATCAGCATCCACATGGGCGCGGGCCACGCCAACATCGAGCTGTTCTTCTTCGCGGTGGCGGCGGTCTTCGCGGTGATGCTGATGGTCGGCTACCGCACCCGCCTCGCCACCATCGTGTCCTGGGCCCTGCTCTGCTCGGTCCAGACCCGGGCCCCCATCATCCTGCAGTCCGGCGACGTCGTGCTGCGGCTGATGCTGTTCTTCTCGATGTTCTTGCCGCTGGGGGCCCGCCTCAGCGTCGACAACCTGCTCCACCCGCCCCGGAAGCTGCCCCCGGCGCGCATCACCAGCGTCGCGACGGCCGCGTTCGTGCTCCAGTTCGGCTTCATCTACCTGTTCACGGCCCTGCTCAAGTCGGGCCGGGCCTGGGAAGACGGCTCGGCGGTCTACTATGCACTGAGCATCGACTACTTCGCGAAGCAGCCCTTCTGTCGCACCATCGTCGAGAGCGCCTCGGTGGCCGATGTCTTCGGACCGGGCTTCGTCGCCGGGGTGCGCAGCCTCGGCATCCCGCTCAACGGCAAGGTGCCCTGGCTGGCCTCGTTCTTCACCTACTCCACCCTCGTGTGGGAGTACGCCGGGCCGGCGCTGCTGCTCTTCCCATTCAAGCGCACGGCCGTGCGGGCCTTCGTGGTCTCGAGCTTCATCTTCCTCCACCTCGGCTTCTTCATGGGGCTCGAGATCGGGCTGTTCCCCTGGATCTGCATCGTCGGCTGGCTGGGCATCATGCCGGGCGCCGTCTGGGACCGGCTCGGCTGGACGGTGGCCACCCGCAGCGACCGCAAGACCTGGACCCACCACTGGGCCACCAACGTCTTCGCCTTCTTCTGCCTGCTGCTCATCACCAACTGGAACCTGGGCACGGTCCACAAGCAGTTCCCCGGCACGCTGCGGGTGCCCTCGGCGGTGTCGTGGGTGGGCCACACCCTGCGCCTCGACCAGAACTGGGTCATGTTCGCGCCCTACCCGCTCAAGGACGACGGCTGGTACGTCATTCCCGGCGAGCTCATGAACGGCGAGGAGGTCGACCTCTGGGGCGGCGGCGCGCCGAGCTGGGTGCCCGTGGACGACAGCGACGGCCACAAGCCCCTGCTCCACGCCAAGGACGAGTCGCTCGAGCTCGACCGCACGAAGCCCGAAGACATCGCCGGGATGTACCCCAACCAGCGCTGGCGCAAGTACATGCGCAACATCTGGGCCAAGAAGTACAAGAAGTTTCGGCTCTACTACGGCAAGCACCTCTGCCGCAGCTGGAACGCCGAGCACCGGGGCGGCGAGCGGCTGCGCAACTTCCGCATCGTCTACATGAAGGAGGTCACGCCCAAGCCCGGCGGGCCCGACCCGGTCATCGAGCCGGTGATGATCTGGCGCCACAACTGCTACGGCAAGGCCGCCGACAACGACTGACCGGCCCGGCCGCGGCCGGCCCCGGGGGCCCGATGCTCCAAGACGACTACCTGGTGCGGCTGATCCGCCGGGCGCTCCAGATGCTGCTCCAGAGCCGTGCGGCGCGGCGCGAGGCGGGCATCGCCGCGGCCCGGGACGCCCTGTCGCGGGAGGCCCGGCGGCTCGTGGGCCTCGACCTGGGCATGCTGACCGGGCTGCGGGGCCCCACCCTCGAGGCCGTGCTGGCGCCGACGGGCGCCCTCGATCCGGCCCGGACGGTGGCCGTGGCCCTCATGGTGGCCGAGGCGGGCACCCTCGCCGAGCTGGAGGGGGACGGGGCCCGGGGGGACCGGCTGCGCGAGCGGGCCCTGGCCCTGTGGGCGCGGCTCTGGCAGGCCCGGGAGGCGGGGGCCACGACGGCGCCCGTGGTGCTCGAAGATGCCGTGCTCGACGAGGTCGTGGCGCTGACGGCCTCGGTGCGCTGCGCCCGCCTGGCGGTGGCGGACCGGGTGGCGCTGGTGGGGCTGCTGGCGACGGCGGGGGCGGTCGAGGCCGTCGAGGACGAGCTCTTCGCCCTGGTGGACGAGGGGCGGCTCGACCGTCCGGCGGCCTGGGCCCTGCTGCGCCAGCTGGCGGCCGCGGCCCGTCCGGAAGACCAGGCGGCCGTGGCGGCGCTCCAGGCCGAGCTGGTCGCCGCCCCGGGGTCCCCGTGATCAAGTACCTGGGCAGCAAGCGGCGCCTGGTGCCGGCCATCGTGGCGCTCATCGAGGCCCTGCCCGGGGTCGAGACCGTCGTCGACCTCTTCTCGGGCACGAGCCGGGTGGGCATGGCCCTCAAGGCGCGCGGCTTCCGGGTCTTGGCCAATGACCACAACGCCTATGCCGCCACCTTGGCCCGCTGCTACGTCCAGGCCGACCGGGAGGACCACGCCGACCAGGCCGCCGCCCTGCTGGCCGAGCTCCAGCGGCTGCCTGGGCGGCCCGGCTACATCACGGCCCACTTCTGCGAGGCGGCCCGCTTCTTCCAGCCCAAGAACGGCGCCCGCATCGACGCCGTGCGCGACCAGATCGCCCGCTGGTCGCTGGCGCCCGAGCTCGAGGCGGTGCTGCTGACCAGCCTCATGGAGGCGGCCGACCGGGTGGACTCGACCACCGGGGTCCACATGGCCTACCTCAAGAGCTGGGCCCGGCGCTCCCACAATGACCTCGAGCTGCGCCTTCCCGAGCTGTTCCCCCGGGCGGCGGCCGGCAAGGGAGCGGCCCACCTGGGCGACGCCCTCGACGCGGCGGCGGCCCTCGGCGGCGACCTCGCCTACCTCGACCCCCCCTACAACCAGCACAAGTACCTCGGGAACTACCACATCTGGGAGACCCTCGTCCGCTGGGACGCCCCCGAGGTCTACGGCAAGGTCCACAAGCGGGTCGACTGCAAGGTGCGCAAGAGCGACTTCAACAGCCGCCGCCGCATCGCCGCCGCCTTCCGCGCGCTCGTGGCCCGGGTGGCGGCGCCGCGGCTGCTCGTGAGCTTCAACGACGAGGGCTTCCTGCCCCCCGACGAGCTGATCGCCGTGCTGCGCAGCCGGGGCCACGTCACCGTCTTCGGCCACGAGGTGCGGCGCTATGTGGGCGCCCAGATCGGCATCCACTCCCCCGCCGGCGAGCGGGTGGGCGCCGTCTCCCACCTGACCGCCCGCGAGCTGCTCTTCCTCGTGACCCCCGGGCCGCCTCCGCCGGCCCTCGCCGCCCAGGCCACCACCTCCCTGCCCCCGGAGCCCGCATGACCGCCGCCGCCCCCTGGACCGTGCTGCCCCACGGCCCCCTCGTCGCCCGGGGCCCGGGCCTGTGGACCGTCGAGGGCACCCTGCCCAACATGCCGCTCAACCGGGTGTGCACCATTGCCCGCCGGGCCGACGGCGACCTGGTCATCCACAGCGCCATCGCCGTCGACGCGCCCACCCTCGCCGCCATCGAGGCCCTCGGCCGTCCGGCCTGGCTCGTGGTGCCCAACGGCTTCCACCGCCTCGACGCGCCGGCCTGGCTGGCCCGCTTTCCCGGGCTGCGGGTGATCGCCCCGCCGGGCTCCCGGGCCAAGGTCGAAGAGAAGGTGCCCGTCCACCTCGACATGGCCGAGGCCGCCGCCCACTTCGGCCCCGATCAGGGGGTCGGGCTGGCGGTCCTGGACGGCACGGGCGGGGCCGAGGGGGTGCTCACCGTGGCCCAGGAGGGCCGCGCGGCCCTGGTCTTCAACGACGCGCTCTTCAACCACCCCCACGTCGACGGGATCAAGGGGCTGCTCATGCGCCTCATCGGCTCGACCGGTGGCCCCCGGGTCACGAACCTGGCCCGCTTCGCGCTGGTGAAGGACAAGCCGGCCCTGGCCCGGGCCTTCCGTGCCCTGGCCGAGACCGAGGGCCTCGACACGGTCATTCCCGGCCACGGCGCCGCCCTCACCGACGACCCGGCGGCCGTGCTCCGCCACGTGGCCACGACGCTCTGAAGCGGCCCGGGGGGCTTCAGGCGGCCGCTGCCCGCCAGAGCCAGGCCGCCGCGAGGGCCACGATGGCGCCCTCTGCGGCGACCCACATCCACTGCTTGGGGTGGCCGCCGTCGAGCAGGATGCCGAGCACCCGCACGATGAGCACGCCGAAGACCCAGTAGAAGACCGCCGAGGCGAGGTGGGTGGTCCAGGGGCGGTCGGCCACGTGGGCCAACAGCACGAGGCCCACGCCGAAGACCATGCCGGGGCGCACCCGCTGCTCGACGGCCTCGAAGAGGTCGGGGGCGGGTGTCGCGGCCCCCGTGAGCGCGCCGGCGAGGCTCGGCTTGAGGGCGACGACGAGGCCCAGCACCGAGAGCAGGGCGCCCAGGATGCGGGGGAGGGTCAGGGCAGCGGGCATGGTGGGCTCCGGCGGGGACGGGGCCCAGGATCGACCGGATCGGTCGCCCGTGCAAGCCGCGGGGCCCCTCCCGTGGGGGGAGGGGCGGCGGGCCTCACCAGGTCATGCCGTTGGGGGGCAGCACGACGTAGTCGTCGCTGTCGTCATCGCAGGTGGTGGTGTGGTCGATGAGCATGCCCCAGGCCTTGGGGAAGCGGCGGTCGCCCTCGGCCCAGCCGGTCTCGCCCTGGACGATGGGGGTGCAGCTCAGGTCGCTGCTCTCGGGGACGACGGCGGCCACGTCGGCGATGGGCACCTCGGCGATGACGACCTGGGCGACGATCTCGCCCGTGGCGTCGACGGGCACCATCAGCACGGCCACCTCGTCCTCACAGGATGGGAGGAAGCCGACCCCGTGGGCCGCGGCGTCGGCCAGGATCTCGTCCTGGCAGCCCTGGGACCAGGTGCCCAGCCCGTCGGTGTGGTTGGTGTCGTCGATGAGCGACCAGACGGCCCGCTGGATGTCGCCGACCTGGAAGGGGCGGCCCGCGCTCTCGCAGCGCTGGGAGCGGTAGTCCTGGTTGATGATGTAGTTGATCTGGTCGAAGTTCTCGGGCTTGTCGACGAGGCCCGTCAGCGTGCTCGGGTCGGCGAGGGTGGAGTGGACCTCGACCTCGTGCTCGACCCCCGAGACGAGGTTGCGGCCCGTGTCGACACACCAGCCGTCGAGCTCGGCCGGCAGCACGCCGGAGGGGTCGTCCACCGAGAAGGACCAGAACCAGTCGTGGCCCGCCGGCCGGTCGGCCACGAAGCCCGCCGTCGTGGGCAGGGCCGCGGCGAGGGCGTCGAGGTCGGGATCCTCGTAGCCCAGGAACTGCTCGACCTCGGCGTGGAGGGCCACCACCACCGTGTCGCCACAGGTCGCGCCGATGTCGGCGAGGTCGACGCTGTACTGGTCGCCCGTGGTGCCGCCGGGGTTGGCATTCGCATAGGGGAAGCGGCCCGGGGCGTGCTTCTTGGGGTCGTCGAGGCCCACGTAGAGGTGGGTCGTGCCCAGCTCCCAGCCGCTGGCCGAGGTGTCGACCGTGACGGTGAGCACGCCGTCCGCGTCGCTGATGCTGACGTCGCCCACGTCGGTGTGCTGGCCGGCGATGAGGTCGGTCTCCAGGGTGCCGGCGAGGCCGGTGGTGGGGAGAAGGACAAGCGCCAGGCTGGAGAGCACGCGGAGCTTCGTCATGGGGGGCAGTCCTGTTGCCCGATGGTTCCGCGCCGCGCGGCCACCGGGCTGCGGGGGCCTCTCGGCCGCCCTCGCTCCGTCACCTTGCCGTTGCGGAGGGCCACCCGCAGCTCTGGCGGGGCAGAACCTTGTCAGGAGCTGTCACGGCCCCGGCCTTCAGCCCCCGCTGAAGCCCATGCGGGCGCCGATCACGTCGGCCAGCATCACCTCGCCGACCAGCACGGGCAGGCAGCCGAGCCAGGTGCCGAGCAGGTAGGTCGACCAGGGCAGCCGCAGGGCCCCCATCAAGGCCGAGACCGGGAAGAAGCTGAAGAAGACGAGGCGGGCGAGCACCACCGCCTTGAGCCCGCCGGACTGGAGCCGCTCCTCGAGGGCCGCCGCCCGGGCCGGCAGCCGCGCCCGCAGGTCGTCGGGGGCCATCGCCCGCCCGCCCCCATACGAGATCATCGCCCCCGCCAGCAGCCCCACCTGGGAGAGCAGCAGGGCGGGCAGGGGCGCCCAGAGCAGCCCGGCGGCCACGATGAAGAGGTGGGCCGAGACGCCGACGGGCTGGAGCAGGGCGAAGCTGGCGAGGAAGACCGCCGGGCCCCAGGCGCCGGCGTCCTGGACGAGGCCGCGCACGAAGGCCGGGTTCACCATGGCCAGCCGCCCGGTGGCCCAGGCCCAGCCCACGCCCACGGCCACGAGTCCGGCCAGGAGCAGCCGGAGCACCGAGGCGCGCGAGAGGGACGAGGGCGAGGGCACGGGACGGCGGGTCTCCCGTCGGGGCGGCAGACCGCGCCCGGGGCTTCAGCGGCGGGTGCCGATGGCGTGGCGCACCCGGTCGAGCACGGGGCGGGTGACGGCCCGGGCCCGGAGGGCGCCGGCGTCGAGGAGCTGGTCGATGCGGGCCGTGTCGGCCATCAGCGCGTTGTAGCGCTCGCGGGGCTCGCCGAGGTGGCGCTCGAGCTCTTCGTAGAGCAGCTGCTTGGCGCCGCCCCAGGAGATGCCGGCCCGGTACTCGTCGGCCAGGGCCGCCCGGGCGTCGAGGTCGATGAGCGCCGAGTGGATCTGGTAGACGAGGCTGCTGTCGGGATCCTTGGGCTCCTCGGGCGGCGTCGAGTCGGTCTGGATGCGCATCACGGTCTTGCGCAGCTTCTTCGCCGACAGGAAGCAGGGGAGGGTGTTGCCGTAGGACTTCGACATCTTGCGGCCGTCGAGACCGGGCACCACGGCGGTGTTCTCCTGGACCGAGGCCCGGGGCAGGCAGAGGGTGCCCTCGCCGAACTGGCCGTTGAGGCGCTGGGCGATGTCGCGGGCGATCTCGACATGCTGGATCTGGTCCTTGCCCACGGGCACGAGGTCGGCGTCGACGATGAGGATGTCGGCGGCCATGAGCACCGGGTAGGTGTAGAGGCCCATGTTGATGCCGGCGTCCTCGGGCTCGCCCTCCTCGAGGTTCTTCGTGGCCTTGGCCTTGTAGGCGTGGGCCTTGTTCATGAAGCCCTTGGGGCAGAGGCAGGCCAGGATCCAGCTCAGCTCGAAGACCTCGGGCACGTCGGACTGGCGGTAGAAGGTGACGCGCTCGGGGTCGAGCCCGAAGGCGAGCCAGGTGGCCGCGACCTCGTGGGTGTCGTGGATGAGCTTCTCGCGGGCGTCGACGCTGGTGAGCGCGTGGTAGTCGGCGATGAAGTAGTAGGCGTCGACGTCGTCGCGCTGGGCGAGGGCGAGGCCGGGCAGGATGGCGCCCAGGTAGTTGCCCACGTGGGGGGCCCCGGTGGGCTTGATGCCCGTCAGCGAGACCTTCTTCGACGCGGTGGTCGTCGACGGGGCGGGGGCGGCGGGGGCAGGCGAGGTCATGGCGGCTCCAGTGCGCCGGGCCGCCTAACCGATCGGGCCCCGGCCACACCGCCCGGACGGGACCGGTGCGGGCATCCGCTCATGTGCCCGGCGCAAGCTTCCGTATCCCTGGGCACCGGAGCGGGTGGTCCCCTCTGGCCGGAGCCCCCCCTGTCTCGACCCCGTCCGCCCCGCCCCGCCGCCCCACAGGGGCTGCCCACCCCGCCCGTCGCGGCCCGCATCGCGGCGGCCTCCGCGGTGGTGCTCCAGCTCGGGGGCCAGCGGGTCCAGGCGGCGGTGGTCGACCTCCAGCTCGCGCCCGCCCGGGTGTGGCTGGTCCCGGCGGTCCCCGGCGCCCTGCCCTTCTTTCCGGGGCTCGTGCTGCGGCTCTGGCTCGGGGAGGGGGCGGCCGCCGAGGCGCTGGTCTGTCGGGTGGTCGAGGTCGACGGGGGACGGATCGCTCTCGCCCTGCCCCAGGCCCCGGCCCACGGCGAGCGGCGGGCCCGGGCCCGGGTGCGCCTCGGCCGGGGCTGTGGGGTGGTGCTCATGGCCGAGAATGGCCCGCGCTACGTGGTCTTCGACGCCAGCGCCAGCGGCCTCGGCCTCGTGATGCCCCGGTCCGAGCTCGTCGGCGCCGAGCAGCGGGGCCTCGCCGGCACCCTCGTGCTCGGGCTCTCCGGCTCGCTGCCCGTGGTGCTCGAGGTGCGCCACCACCGGCTGCTCCACGCCGACGACCCCTCCACCCTCGTGGTCGGCACCCGCTTCGTCGGCCTGGGCCTCGACGACCAGCTGCGGGTGGTCCAGGCGGCGGTGGCCCTGGCCTGTCGCTGACGGTCCCGGGGCCCTCGCGGCCCGCGGCGGGCGACGATAGGGCACCGGCGGCCCGCGCCCTGCGCTGCGCCCCGCCCGTGCTGTCTCTCGGAGCCGCCATGCGCCTGCCCCTCTCTGCCCCTCCGGCGTCCGTCCTGCCGGCGCTCCGGCGCACCGGTCTCGCCCTGCTCGGGCTGGGGCTCCTCGCCGCGCCGGCCGTCGCCGAGAGCCCCACGGCCCCCGCCGCGCCCGTGCCCGAGAGCTGGATGGTGCGGGTGGCCCGGATGGAGGGCGCCAGCGTCGATGTCGAGGCCGCGGCCGGGCGGGTGGCCGCCGTGGCCGGAGAGATCGCGGCCACCGGACGCATCCACTCCATGTCGCGCCTCTCGGCCGAGGTCGCCGAGCTCCAGCGCAAGGTCACCTCCGCCCACCTCGCCGCGCGGGTGCTCGACCAGCCCCTCGACTGAGCAACCGTCTTCTTCAGGTCGCGACGATGGCCGGCGCAGTCGGCCGCGAGAGGTAGCTCCTCATCGTGCTGTTGAGGTGGATGAGGAGCTTTCGCATGCAGGCCACGATGGCCACCTTCGCGGGCTTCCCCTTGGCGCGCAG
>CAXQUZ010000563.1:0-23383 GCA_964226865.1 Myxococcota bacterium
CCGACGCCCCGTCGCAGTCCTGGTCGACCCCGTCGTACCAGACCTCTGCCGCCCCAGGCCCCACGAGGGCGTCCGTGTCGTCACAGTCCAGACCGCCGTGGGCAGCGGCGTCTTCGCCGTCCCCGTCCGCATCGTAGTCCGACGCCCCGTCGCAGTCCTGGTCGACCCCGTCGTACCAGAGCTCCGCCGCACCGGGCCCCACGCGGGCGTCCGTGTCGTCGCAGTCTTCGTCCGCCGGCCACCCGTCGCCGTCGACATCGACCAGCTCGTCAGTGGTCTCGTCGCCGGCCACCGCGTCCGTGCTCCCGGTCTTGCCCGGCGTCTCTGCCGCACAGCCCGCCAGCAGCACCGCCACCAGCACCCGCCCGCACTTCACCACAGCGACCTCCGTTCGCGCGCACCGCCCGCAGGGCGCGCTATCCCGACCGCGCGGCGTCCGGACCGACCCAGTTGACGTGGCCCATCTTGCGACCGGGTCGGGCCGCGGCCTTGCCGTAGAGGTGGATGTGGGCACCGGGCTCGGCGGCGAGCTGGGGCACGGCGTCGCACTCGTCGCCCAGCAGGTTGCGCATGCGGGTGGGCCCCCGGAGCCCCACGGGCCCGAGCGGCAGCCCGACCAGCGCGCGCACATGCTGCTCGAACTGGCTCGTCTCGCAGCCGTCCTGGGTCCAGTGGCCCGAGTTGTGGGTGCGCGGGGCGACCTCGTTGGCGACCAGCCGCCCGCCGGGCAGGGCGAAGAATTCGATGGCCATGACCCCGACCAGCCCCACGTCCTCGGCGAGGGTGACGGCGACCTCGGCGGCCCGCTGCTCGACGGCGGGGGCCAGCCCCGAGGGGACGTGGCTCTCGCGCAAGATGCCGTGCTCGTGGTCATTCCGAGAGATGGGGAACACCCGGCAGTCGCCGTCCATGCCCCGGGCCACCACGGCGCTCAGCTCGCAGTCGAAGGCCAGCCAGCCCTCGAGCACACAGGGCACCCGCCCCACTGCCGCCCAGGCCGCGTCGAGGTCGTCGCCGGGCTGGATGCGCACCTGGCCCTTGCCGTCGTAGCCGAAGCGGCGGGTCTTCAGGATGCCCCGGCCACCGAGCTCGTCGAGGGCCTGGCCCAGCTCGGCCCGGGAGTGGACCGGCACGAAGGGGGCCGTCTCGATGCCGCAGCGCCGCAGCCAGCGCTTCTCGACGAGGCGATCCTGGCAGGCGGCGAGCAGGGCGGCGCCCGGGGCCACGGTCACCCGCTCGGCGAGGAAGCGCACGGTGGGCTCGGGCACGTTCTCGAACTCGAAGCCGACCACGTCGACGGCCGCAGCAAAGCGGGCCAGGGCCGCGTGGTCGTCCCAGTCGCCCACGGTGCGCAGGGCCGTGACCTGGTCGAGGGGCTCGCCGCTGGGACGGGCCGAGTAGCCATGGACCCGGTAGCCGAGGCGGGCGGCGGCCAGGGCGGTCATGCGCCCCAGCTGGCCCACGCCGAGCATGCCGATGACCGCGCCGGGAGGGAGGGGGGCCACTCAGTGCTCCGGGTGGACGATGACGGTGTCGGGAAGCGGGGCCAGGTCGGCGCCGTCGGTGACGGTCTCGTCGACCCGGTGGGTCTGGGCGGCCCGCCAGGCGTCGAGGCGGGCGGCGAGCTCGTCGTCCATGAGGGCGAGCACCGAGACCGCGAGCAGGGCGGCGTTCTTGGCCCCCGAGCGGCCGATGGCCAGGGTGCCGACGGGCACCCCCCCGGGCATCTGGACAATGCTCAGGAGGCTGTCTTCGCCGTTGAGGATGCGCGAGCGCACGGGCACCCCGAAGACCGGCAGGGGGGTCAGGGCGGCGGTCATGCCCGGCAGGTGGGCGGCCCCGCCGGCGCCGGCGATGATGACCTTGAGGCCCCGGTCGCGGGCGGTGCGGGCGAAGGTGTAGAGGCGGTCGGGGGTGCGGTGGGCGCTGACCACCCGGGCCTCGTGGGGCACCCCGAGCTCGTCGAGGACGGCGCAGGCGTGCTGCATCGTGGGCCAGTCCGAGCGGCTGCCCATGATGACCGAGACCACCGGGTGGGCGTGGACCCGGGGCGCCGGGGGAGGATCGCTGACGGCGTGCAGGGCAGGACGGTCGGACACGGGGCCTCCAGGAGCCCGGGCTATCCAAGCCCGGCCGCCGCGGGAGGGCGATCCCGTGAAGCTGGTGTCGGGCTTCGCCCATCCCCCGTCGGGGCCCCGCTGGCCACGGCCGGCCGAGAAGCCAGGGCTCCCGTGCGACCTCGCCCCCGCAGCGGCCACAGCCCACCCGGGTGTTCCCCGGGGAACAGCGCCGCGGCGGCCCGCCCCCCCCCCAGCTGACATCCCCGCGCCAGAGCTGACACGCACGATCACCACCCACACGGGGCTTTCGGGCGGTCGGCCCCTGGTCTACCATCGGGGCGGAGGCCCCATGTCCGCCCAGCAAGATGGTCTGCTCTTCATCGTCCGCCGCACCGAGAGCCTCGTCGGCCGCCGCGGCGGCGTCGTGCTCACCCCCGGGCTGCCACCGGGCGAAGAGCTGGCCCGGGGCGAGGCCCTCCGGCTGCGGCGTCCGGACGGCACGGCGCTGGTCGTGACCACCAGCGGCCGCTCCTTCCCCGCCCGCCGCGAGCCCCACGCCGGGCGCCGCGACACCCCCATCCAGCTCGGGGCCACCGTCGTCGCCGACGACATCCCCCGGGGCACCCAGGTCTGGCGCATGGACGGCGCGGGCTGAGGCCCCGGGCGCTCAGCTCCCGAGCGCCGCCAGCATGCAGGGCCGCACGACGAGGGCCACGGCCCGTGCGCGGTCGGCCCTGCGGGTCGCGCGGTCGACCAGCCCCCAGTCGGCGAGGCCCTGGGGATCGTCGGCGCCCCCGTCGAGCACCCCGGCGATGGCCGCCTCGAAGGCCGTCGCCGCCGCCGGACGCAGCCCCGGGTGGGTCCGCAGCAGCCAGCCGAGGGTCTGCCAGGCCAGGGCGGCGTGGCGGCTCTCGTCCTCGGCAATGGTCTCCAGCAGGGCCTTCAGCGTGGGCTCGGTGCAGCGCTGGGCCGCGGCGCGGGCCTCCATCACCCCCACCGTCTCGCTCACACAGGCCTCGCGCACCAGCGCCACCAGGGCCTGGGCGGGGGTCGCCGCGGGCGGTGCGGCCCCCAGGTCGAGGGCGCCCGGTCCCACGGGACGGCCGGCCGCCGCGCTGGCCACGGCAAAGGCGAGGCGGGCGTGCTCGACCTCGTCCACCGCCGCCTGCTGGGCCTGGCGCAGCAGCGCAGGGGGCGCGCCGAGGGCCATCAGCTCGAGGGTGAAGCGGGCGAAGCTGGCCACACTCGCGTGCTCCATGCGGGCCACCCGGGCCCAGTGGGCCGCGAAGACCGCCCGGGCCTCGGGATCGGCCGGCAGGGCCAGCGCTCCGAGGCGGGCCCGCCAGTCGTCGCGGGGGGCCACCGGTGCCGTGCGGGCCTGGCCCGTGGCCGGATCGGTGAAGGGGCGGCCGATGTCGCAGACGGTCGAGAGGCAGGCGAAGTCGTCGGCCCCCGAGGCCACGCCGCACTGGTCGGCACAGTCGGCCTCGGCGCGGCACTCGTCGGCGGCGGGCTCGCGGCAGGTGGCGGTCTGGTGGTAGCCACAGCCGTCGTTGTAGGTCGACACGCCGCACTCGCCGGAGTCGCAGTCGGCGTCGACCGTGCAGTCGGCCGGGATGCAGGTGGACCAGGCGTTGCCGTCGACGATGCCCGCCGGCAGGCACAGCTCGCCCGTGTCGCAGTCGGCGTCGGCCGTGCAGGCGTAGACACAGCTGCAGGTGCTGGTGTCGGAGTAGTCGGGCGCGAAGACGAGGCAGGCCCCGTTGGGCGCGCCGTCACAGTCGGTGTCGGCCGTGCAGTCGAGCACGTCCTCGGTGCCCGCGCAGCGGGTGGCGTCGATGTCGGCCGGGGCGGGGAGGGCCGCGGCCCGGTTGATGGCGCCGTCCGCGCAGCGCTGGAAGCCCGTCGGCGCCCCCGACGCGTCGAGGATGTCGGTGGGGTCGACGCAGGCATCGCCGTCGCCCCCGTCCGTGCCGTCCGTGCCGTCCGTGCCGTCCGTGCCGTCGCCACCGACCCCGCCGCCCACGGCCGTGCCGTCGTCGGCGGCGTCCTTGTCGCCCCCGCAGGCCCCGAGGCCGAGGCCGAGGGCAGCGAGGAGCACGAGGCGCAGGGAGGCGGGACCGGCGGGCGGCCGCGGCGCAGGAGAAGATCCGGAGAGCGGAAGGGAGGTCATGGGCAGATCCGAGGCAGGCAAGAGACAGGGGCGCCCGCCCGCCGACCGGTCGGCCAGCGGGGCGCGCAGAGAGAGACGACGGCGGCGCGGGCCTTCAGGCGCCGAGGGCCGCGGCCATGCAGGGCCGGACCACCGCGTCGATGGCGCGGGCCCGGAGCTGGCGGCGGGCGGCGGGGCTGGGGATGCCCCAGTCGTCGAGCGCCGGCATCTCCCCCTCGGCGGCAGCGCCGTCGAGCACGGCCGCGATGGCGCCCTCGAAGGCCGCCCGGGCCTTGGCGCGCAGGGCCGCGTCGGCCCCCTCGAGCAGCCACGACAGGGTGCGCCAGGCGAGGGCCGCGTGGCGCTGCTCGTCGGCGGCGATGGTCTCGAGGGCCGCCCGCAGCACGGGCTCGGTCGTGGCCGCGGCGGCCGCCTGGGCCTCGGCGACGCCCACGGTCTCGCCGACACAGGCCTCGCGAATGAGCGCCAGCAGGGCATCCTCGCGGGAGGTGGCCGGCAGGGCCCCCGCCATGTCCATCGGCCCGGGCCCGACGGGCGCCCCGGCGGCGGCGCTCGCGATGGCGAAGGCCACCGTGGCGTGGTCGACCTCGTCGGCGGCGGCCCGCTGGGCGTCGCGCACGAGGGCGGGGGGCGCGCCGAGGGCCATCAGCTCGAGGGTGAAGCGGGCGAAGCTCGCCACGCTCGCGTGCTCCATGCGGGCCACGGCCGTCCAGTGCTCGGCGAAGAAGGCCCGCGCCGCGGGATCGGCCGGCAGGGCCAGGGCACCGAGCTCGGCGCGCCAGTCGGCCCGGGCCACCGGGGGCGCCGTGCGGGCCGCGCCGGTGGTCGCGTCGACCATGGGCCGCCCGATGGCGCAGTCCATCGTCAGGCACTCCCAGCTCGTGCCGCTGTAGCGCACGCCGCACTGGTCGTCGCAGGCGTCGTCGACCCGGCAGGCGTCCGCGTCCGGGTCGCGGCAGGTGGCGGTCTGGACGTAGCCACAGCCGTCGTTGTAGGTCGACACGCCACACTCGCCGGAGTCGCAGTCGGCGTTGACCGTGCAGTCGGCCTGGACGCAGGTCGACCAGTCGTTGCCCTCGACGATGCCCGCCGTCAGGCAGATCTCGCCCGTGTCACAGTCGGCATCCGAGCTGCAGGCGTAGACGCAGCCGCAGCTCGTGCCGCCGCCGTAGAGGTCGGGGTAGTGCAGGCAGGCGCCGTTGGGGGCGTCGGTGCAGTCGGCGTCCGTGTCGCAGCCCAGGTAGTCCTCGGTGCCCTCGCAGCGCCCGAGGTCGATCTCGGCCGAGGTGGTGACGGCGGACTTGCGGTTGATGGCCCCGTCCGCACAGCGCTGGTAGCCCGTGGCCGCACCGTCGGCGTCGAGGATGTCGACCGGATCGACACAGGCGTCGCCCGTGGTGCCGTCGCCCCCGTCCGTGCCGTCGCCCCCGTCGCCCCCGTCCGTGCCGTCGCTGCCGTCTCCGCCGACACCGCCCCCCTCGTCCCCGGTCAGCTCGGTGTCGTCGCCGTCGTCGCCCTTCGTGCCGGAGCAGCCGGCCGCGACGCCCAGGGCCGCCAGCAGCGCGACCCGGAGCGAGACCAGGTGGACGGTGGACCCGGCGGGGGACCCCGGCGGGGTGCGCCCACCCGCGGGGGCACGGTGGGCGGCAGACAGGGGCAGGCTTCGCATCAGACTCTCCAGCGATCCAGCAGGCATCCAGACATCCGCGGGCATTCTGCCCGCTGAGAGCCGGGCCCGCAGGTCGACTCTCCGGCAGCCCGCCCCAAGGCGCACCGCCCCCGCCGCGCCCCGGACTCAGCCCGAGCGGCCGAGGCGCTGGGCGTTCGCCATCGGGCCCAGGTCATGCACGACCTGGAAGCCGAGGCCGCGGAGCTTGCGGGCGGCCATGGCGCTGCGGGTGCCGCTGGCACAGTAGACGACCACAGGCGTGTCCAAGGGGCCGATGCCGCGCAGGGCCTCGGTGGACGCGCCCAGCGGCACGTTGCGGGCGCCGGGCACGTGGGAGGAGGCGAACTCGGAGGGCGAGCGCACGTCGACGACAACCGCGCCGTTCTCGATGGCCTTGCGGATCTCGTCGAGCTGGGCGGGGCTGCGGAGCATGCCCTTGATCTTGAAGAAGAGCACCCCGACGATGATGGCCAGGAACACATAGCTGAGGTCCACGACGACTCCGGCCGCGCCCCTGCTCGCCTGCCGCGTTCGGCCAGGCTTCGGTTGGACGCCGCGCCCTCCCCCCTAACGAAGCGAGCGCCCGCCCATGATCGGCCCCCGCCCCCCCCTTGCCGCCCGTCCCCACCGCTCCACCCCCGTCTTCACGGCCGAGAGCGTGCCCGCCGGGCTGCTGCGAGACCACCGCGTGAAAGACGGAATGTACGGCATTCTCGAGGTCCGCAGCGGCGGACTCGACCTGGTCTTCCCCGGCCCGCCCCGGCGGGTCGAGCGCTGCACCCCAGACCACAGCGGCGCGCTCCCGGGCGGCGTGCTCCACCATGTCGTCATGGATGGGCCTGTGGAATTTCTCGTGCACTTCTACCGGGTCGTCGAGGCGATGCCGCATCGGGGGCATGTCGGCGCTGAAATTGCTTTCGGGCTGTGCCACAGCACGATAACGTGCACCGGTCCAAGCACAGCGCCTCCCAACCGGCCGGCGCCCAGACGCTCCGCCTGCCCACGCAGCGCGGGCAAGACGCACACGGAGACCTCAATGACCAACTGGAAGACCCTCGCCCTCCTCGGGCTTGCCCTCGGTGCCGCGGGCTGTGACGAGGACCTCGCCAAGGCCCTCGACGACGCCGCCGGTGAGTCCGACGCCGACGCCGACGCCGACGCCGACTCCGACACGGATGCCGACGCGGACGCCGATGCCGATGCCGACGCCGATGCGGACGCCGACGCCGATGCCGATGCCGACGCCGATGCCGAGGCCGATGCCGATGCCGATGCTGACGCCGACGCCGACGCCGACGCCGATGCCGACGCCGATGCGGACGCCGACGCCGACGCCGATGCCGACGCCGACGCCGACGCCGACGCCGACGTGACCCTCACGGGCTCCGGCTACAACGGTGTCTACGCGGTCAACACCTCGACCGGCGACGAAGGCTTCATCTGCGCCGACTACAACACCGCCAGTGGCTTCGGCGAGTGGGGCACCAACCCCCTCGGCTGCGCCGACTGCGAGTTCGCCCTCGAGGTCGACATCTACGAGGACGTGGCCGTCGACGGCTACGAGGCCTGTGGCTTCGGCGACATGACCGGCATGATGATGGGCCACGCCGACAGCTGGTCCGGCTACTCCAGCGTCACCATGTACTACTTCGCCTCCTACGGCGCCTGGTACGGCCTCGCCTACGACACCCTCTACGAGTCCGGCTACGGCTACGCCCAGTGGAACACCCAGCTCAACCTGGGCTCCGGCTCGTACTACGACTACGCCCTCTACTACCTCGTCATCGACTACAACTACGTCTACTACTAGGCCCCTGCGCCTCGTGTGACGTCGCCACCCCGGTGGCGGTCGATGCCCGCACCCTCCTGCCCACCGGCAGGGGGGTGTCGCGCTTCAGGCGGGGCGGGCGGTCGTCCGGACGGGGGCCGCGGCCACGAGCGCCTGGACCTTCTCGATCAGCGCGCGCCCCCGAAAGGGCTTGGCCAGGAAGTCGACCGGCCAGCCCACCTCGTCGCAGGCCGCGTGGCCGGCGGGGTCGCCGCTGGTCAGCAGCACCGGCAGCCCTGGCTGGTGCTCGCGCCACGCAGCCACGAGGGATGGGCCCCAGGTGTCGCCCAGGCGCAGGTCGATGACCACGGCGCAGACGCGCCCGGCCCGGGCCGTGAAGGCCGCGCGGGCCGCCTCTGCGTCCTCGAAGACCAGCGCCTCGATGCCCTCCCGCCGCAGGGCGCGCCGGGCCGCCCCGGCGATGAGCGGGTCGTCGTCCACGAGCAGCAGCGGGCCCACCCGCGGCGTGGCGGGCACGAGAGGAGGGGACGACGCGGCAGATGAGAGGGACATGCAGACAGACCGGGTGGCAGCGCGCCATTGTGGCCCAGGCCTGTCATGGTCTGCAATGTCGGCCCCCCCGCACGGCCCGGCCGGGGGGCTATAGTGCAGGGTGCCCGCTCCTGCTCGGGGATCCGGGCCCCAGCCGAGGCGCCCGTGATCCCCCCGGGCCACGATCGCGCCGCCGCGAGGACCGCATGCTCAAGTTCTCCGCCCGAAACTACGCGCGCATCGCCCAGGCCGCCCTCACCCGGTCGGTGCCGGTCTACGCCCACTTCGGCATCACCCACCGCTGCAACCTGACCTGCAAGATGTGCGGGATCTGGCGCTACGGCAACGAGAAGGAAGAGCTGTCGCTCGACGAGATCCGCTTCATGGCGGGCCGCATGCGGCGCCTCGGCGTGGTGCAGCTGTCGATCGGGGGCGGCGAGCCCTTTGCCGTCTCCCACCTCGAAGAGGCGGCCAGCGCCTTCCTCGACGCGGGCCTCAACCTGCGCATCCTCACCAACGGCATCGGCGAGGGCAACGGGCGCAACGTGGTCCAGGGCAAGCGCTACATCGACCGCATCGACGACTGCATCGACCGGGGCGTCAAGAACTTCTCGATCTCCCTCGACAGCCTCCACCCCAAGCGCTTCGACTACGTCTGCGAGGTCGAGGGGGCCTGGGACGAGGCCGTCCGCACCATGACCCACATCAGCGGCCGGCTCCACGGGGTCTCGGGGGCCATGCCCACCATCAACTGCGTGGTGAGCAACCTCAACCTCGAAGAGCTGCCCGACATGGTGCGCTTCGCCCGCGAGATCGGCTTTGCCATCAGCTTCTTGCCGGTCGAGCTGCTCTCGAACCAGAAGGAGGGGGTGCGCAACTGGGAGGCCCGCTTCATCCGCTACCGCCCCGAGCTCGGCGTCTACAAGGCCGACGCGCCGGACGAGGTGCGGGCCCGGGTCGACCGCGCCTACGACGCCCTGGTGCGCATGAAGGCCGAGGGCTGGCCCATCCTGAACTCGACCCCCTACCTCGAGGCCAGCCGCGCCTACCTGAAGTTCGGCCGCTTCCCCGCCGAGGGCTGCGACGCGGGCCGGCTCTACTTCTCGGTGGCCCCCAACGGCCAGTTCACCATCTGCCACCGCACCGTCCACCAGCACCGCTCCTTCCTCGACGCCGACTTCGAGGACTACTTCCGCTCGGCGGCCTACGAGCGCAAGCGGCTGATGGAGGCCGGCACCTGCGAGGGCTGCATGCGGGCCTGCTGGATCGACACCAGCAGCATGTTCCGCACCCTCCGCGGCTTCTACGAGACCTCGCGCCTCACCCTCCAGCCCCGCAGCCGCCGGCCCGCCGCCTGGGAGCAGGCCGCCACCTGGGCCCGCCACGACGACGTTCCCATCGTGCCCGAGATGGCCGCCACCGCCCGCTGAGACCGCCCCGCGTCCCGCCCCTCGCCCCGAGGTGGCGCCGCCCGCTTGTCACGGCGACGCTGCGCGGGTAGTCGACCGCTCCGCATCCGTCACACGAGCCGCCAGTCCGGCGCAGCGCGACCGGACGCCCAGCCGCCGCTCGGAGGGCCAGAGCACCGCATGCGAACCGTCTTCGCCATCTTCCAGCGAGAGTTCGCCAGCTACTTCGACAGCCCGCTGGCCTACATCGTCGTGCCGGCCTTTCTCGGGCTGGTCGGCGGCTTCTCGCTCTACTTCCAAGACATCCTCGCCGCCGGCGTGGTGTCGATGCGCACGGTCTTCTTCTGGAGCGCCGTGTTCTTCCTGCTGCTCATCCCGGCGGTCACCATGCGCCTCTTCGCCGAGGAGAAGCGCACGGGCTCCATCGAGCTGCTGGTGACCCTGCCGGTCACCGAGGGCCAGATGGTGCTGGGCAAGTTCCTGGCCGCCCTCAGCCTGATGACGCTGGCCCTCGGGCTCACGGCCACCTACCCCCTGACCCTGGCCAGCCTCGGCACCCCCGACTGGGGCCCCATCTTCGGCGGCTACCTCGGGCTGTTCCTGCTCGGCGCCAGCTTCACGGCCATCGGCACGGCGGCCTCGGCCCTGACCAGCAACCAGGTCGTGAGCTTCCTCATCGCGCTCATCATCTGTCTGGCGCCCTTCGCCTCGGGCTACGCGCTGGCCAAGGTGCCCGCTGCCGTCCTGCCGGTCGTGCAATACCTCAGCTTCGAGTACCACTTCAACAACCTGGCCCGGGGGGTCATCGACTCCCGCGACCTGCTCTTCTACGGCTCGGTGGTCGCGCTGTTCCTCCACGTCGCCGTCTTCGCCCTCGAGCGCCGGAGGCTGCGCTGATGCACGCCCGCAAGCGCCTCCTCGCCCACACCTGGGCCCAGCTCGTCCTGGTCGTCGTCATCGTCGTTCTCGCGAACCTCTGGTCGTCGGGCACCTTCACCCGCCTCGATCTGACCCGCGACGGCGTCTACTCCCTCGACCTGACCACCCGCGCGCTCATGGCCCAGCTCGACCGGCCGCTGCTCGCCAAGGTCTACTTCACGAAGGGTCTCCAGGCGCCCTACAACAACCATGAGCAGGCCCTCATCGACAAGCTCGAGGACCTCCGCGCCTACTCCGGCGGCCTCATGGAGATCGAGGTCACCGACCCGACGAACGTGCGCGAGCTCGAGGCCGAGGCCAAGCGCTTCGGCATCGAGCCCATCCAGTACCGCTACCAGTCGGCCAACGTCACCGAGATGAAGAAGGTCTTCATGGGGGTGGCCCTCGTCTACGGCGACCGCCAGCAGGTGCTGCCCGCCGTCACCCAGGTGGCGCCCCTCGAGTACGAGCTGGCCCGGGCGGTCAAGCGGCTCACCTCGGAGGAGGGCCCGCGCACCATCGGCTGGTCGCTCGACAACGGCGAGCCCAACCTGCTGACCGGGACGGGGCCCCTCGAGCGCATCCGCACGGCCATCTCCGAAGAGTACAACATCCAGGGCGTCGAGCTGGCCGGCCCCGAGGGCATCCCCGCCGACGTCGACGCGCTCTTCGTGGTCGGTCCCCAGAAGCCGCTCTCCGAGCGCGCGCTCTACGAGCTCGACCAGTTCCTCATGCGCGGCGGCGCGCTGGCGGTCTTCGTCACCAACACCAAGGCCGACCTCCGCACCCTGCGCCCCCAGACCGTCTACCACGGCCTCGAGCCCCTCATCGGCCACTACGGCGTGCGCATCAACCGCGACGTGGTCGTCGACCGCCAGCGCAACGGCCAGATGCGCTTCCCCGTGCGCCAGGGCCGCCAGATCGTCCAGATGCCGGTCAACTACCCGCTCATCCCGCGCGCCCTCGACATGGACGAAGACAGCCCGGTCACCAAGGGCCTCGAGAGCATGCTCTTCCCCTTCGCCTCGTCCCTCGACCTCGCCGTCGACCTGCCCGACGAGCTCACGCCGACCGTGCTCGTGCGCTCGAGCGAGGCCTCGGGCCGCATCCGGGGCATCCGCACCATCGACCCGACGGCCTACAAGGTGGTCGCCCCGGGCGAAGAGCGCGGCGCCTGGCCGCTGGTCGTGAGCATGCAGGGCACCTGGCGCTCCTACTTCGCCGACCGGGCCGTGCCCCCCCGGGCCGACGGCGCCGAGGTGGCCGCCGCCGCCAAGATCCGCGAGTCGGCCCCCGCCCGGCTCGTCGTCGCGGGCTCGGCCGACTTCGTCGCCAACAACGTGCCCTTCATGCTGAACCTCGCCGACTGGCTCGTCCAGGACGAGTCGCTCATCAGCATCCGCAGCAAGTCGGTCCAGCTGCCCGCCCTCGACCCGGTGCCCGCCGACACGGCCCGCAACTGGAAGCTGGTGAACCTGCTCTCGGGCACCCTGCTGCTGCTGCTGGTCGGCGGCCTGCGCTGGATGGTGCGGCGCCGCAGCGGTGGCTACGCCGAGCCGGACGCCCCCACCGAGGAGGCCGCATGAAGCCCCACCAGAAGACGGCGGGCCTCGTCCTCGTGGCGGCGCTGCTCGCAGGCCTGAACTTCGTCGACACGGGCAGCGCCGACCGCCTCAGCGACCGGCTGCCCGTGCTCTCGTCGGTCGAGCGCGAGGCCGCCCGGCGCATCGAGCTGTCGACCGCCACCCACAAGATCGTGCTCGAGGCCGTCACCGAGGTCACCCAGGCCGGCGAGCTGGCCGTGTGGCACCTGGTGGCCCCCATCGAGGGCGACGCCGACCAGATGGCCGTGCGCTCGCTGCTCAACCAGTTCCGCAAGGACGTGCCCCTCGACGCCAAGGTCGATGCCGGCAACCTCGACCAGTACGGCCTCGACGCCGGGAATGGTCTGGTGGTCGAGATCTTCGAAGGCAGCGACAGCGAGCCCACGGTCTCGTTCACGGTCGGCAAGGACGCCCCCGGCGGCAGCAGCTTCATCCGCCTCTCGGGCGACGACGCCATCTACCGGGCCCGCATCGGCGGCCGCCACCGCTACGACAAGGCTCCGGCCGACTGGCGGAACCGGGTGCTGATGGGCTTCCAGGCCTCCGAGGCCACGGCCCTCCAGGTCCAGCGCGGCGGCGAGACCACCCTCGCCCTCACGCGGCTGCCCGGCGCGCCCGCCCTCGACGGCGGCAGCGCCGCGCCGGGCACCTGGGCCCTCGACCCCGACCCGGGCTGGCCCACCGACCAGGAGCTGGCGACCCGGCTCGTGAAGACCCTGGGCACGATGCGGGCCGGCGAGCTGCTCGGCCGCGACTTCGCCGGCGGCTTCGATCCGCCCCTCGCCACCATCACCGTCGTGGTGGAGGACGGCACGACCCGGGGCCTCGAGATCGGCAGCCGCAGCGCCTTCGACGGGGCGGCCTTCGTGCGCCGCACCGACGGCCCCGAGGTCTTCAAGGCCTCGTCGGCCCCGCTGCTCGCCGCGCTCCAGCCCGCCGCCGCCTACCGCGAGCGCACCCTCTTCTCGCTCTCCCGAGGCGACGTCGACACCATGCGCTGGGAGCAGGGCCGCGACCGGGTGCTGATCCAGCAAGACCTGGCCAACGGCATGTGGCGGGTCATCGAGCCCACCAACGTCGACCTCGACCTGCGGCCCGTCTTCTACATGGTCAACACCTTCGTCGAGCTGCGGGCCGACGACGTGGCCGACGACCTCAGCTGGGCCGCCGCGGGCCTCGACAACCCCCAGGCCCTGCTGACGGCGCGCATGCTCTCCGGCGCCGAGCACACCCTGCGCATCGGCCGCGCGACCCAGACCGACCAGGGCCTGACCCAGTGGTACGTGGGCACCGACGCCAGCAACCAGGTCTTCGTGCTCAGCGACAAGCAGATGCAGAAGCTGCGCCAGGGCTTCGGACGGGGCTGAGGCCCGGGGGGGGGGCTGCGCGGCGGCCCCCAACCCACCGGCTGCCGAAAACAATCCAACAGCAACAATTCGTCGCTTGGATTGGGCCTGGATCTCGCTTCAGGCTTCGTTTGCACTTCACGAGACCACCGTGATGCAGACCATTCTCGGCCACACTGAGACCGGGCGGGGGCCCCAATTGCGCGGCCCCGCTGAATGGGCCCCGGAGCGCGGCGTCGCAGCGGCACACAGAGTGACCGCGCCCCCCGAACCCCTGCGGTCCCGTGACGGAGGAACGGCATGATGCACACGCTCATCTCGTCAGTTGTCCTGGCCCTCAGCCTGGGCGGAACCGCCGCCGCCGCCACCCTCGAGGGAGAGCCCGCGGCCGCCGCGCCGTCCGCTGCGGCGGGCAAGCGGGGGCCGAGCCGCGCGAGCAGCGGGCGCGGATCCACCAGCAAGAGCGCCCGCAACAGCAGCGGTGCGAGGGGCCGCAGCAGCAGCGGCACGAGCGCCCGCAGCAGCAGCGCCCGCGGGCCCGGATCCACCAGCAAGAGCCCCAGCAGCGCCCGCAGCAGCGCCAGCCGGGGCAGCCCCGCCGCCCCCAGCAGCACGGCCACGCGCGGCGCCCCCAGCGCGCGGAGCTCCGGTTCCTCCCGCGGTGCGGCCTCCTCCCGCGGTGCGGCGTCCTCCCGGGGCTCCGCCTCCTCCCGAGATGCGGCGTCCTCCCGGGGCTCCGCCGCCTCCCGCGGTGCGGCGTCCTCCCGAGATGCGGCGTCCTCCCGGGGCTCTGCCTCCGCCCGTGACCGTGCCCCCGCGTCCAGCTCCCGCCCCGCGTCCGCCTCCCGCCCCGCGTCCAGCTCCCGCCCCGCCTCCACCTCCCGTCCGTCCTCCGGTGGCCGCAGCACGACCGTGACGCGCACCACCACGGCGCGGCCCGCCACCCAGGCCCGGCCCGTGCGGGTCCACCGCAGCGCCTACGTGCCCGAGCGCTGGGCCCCCAGCTACCACCGCCACTCCGTGCGCCACCTGCCCCACCACCACCCCCGCTACTGGAGCACCGGCGTCTTCATCTACAGCCCGCCGCCCCCCACCCGTGAGGTCGTGGTGGTCGAGCACTCGCGCACCGGCCGCACGGTCGAGCGCGACGCCGAGCCCCCCACCCGCGCCTTCGACCGCAGCGGCAGCTTCGCCGTCGGCCTCAAGGGCGGCAGCTACCTCAGCGGCTACGACGACGGCGGCAGCTACGGCGACATGGGCATGGGCCTCGTGGCCCGCTTCCGCCCGGTCGAGGCAGTCGGCTTCGAGGCGAGCTGGATGCGCCACGCCCAGTCCTGGGAGGGGGTCTCCGAGCGCAGCAACAGCCCGTTCAGCGTGTCGGCCCAGCTCTTCGCCTTCCCCTGGGCGCGGCTGAGCCCCTACGCCTCGGCCGGCCTGACCTGGAACCGCCAGACCCTCGACGACACCTACAGCAACGGCCTGCAGGAGCTCACCGTCACCAGCCAGCAGACCCGCTTCGGCCCCCACATGGGGCTCGGCCTCGAGCTCGCCCTCGGCGATCGGGCGGCCCTGGACCTCGAGGCCCGCTACCTCAGCGACCTCCAGCACGACGCCGAGGATCCGGTGCGCAAGGGCGCCATGCAGGCCTCGGCCGGGCTCGTCTTCCACTTCTGAGGCGGCACGGCGGCGGGCGGTCCGCGGATCGCCCGCCGGGAGAACAGCGATCGCCCCTCAGGAATCCGAGGGGCGATCCGTTTCTCAGGTCAGCCAACTGTGCTTCTGGCTGTCCTGCGCTCGGGCATCGTCTGGAGATTGCCCGGGCGCTTTTTCGTCTTGGCCGGGCTCAGGTGGCGCAGCTGGCGTTGGCGGCGCCGGGGGTGCCGATGTCGCCGGCCGTGCCGTAGGTGGCGGTCGGCTCGCACCAGTTGGCCGTGTCGTCGTTGCAGCTCTCGTCCATGCAGCTGGAGTCGAGCTGCCAGGCGTCGTCCGAGCCGGAGTAGGTCGGCATGGCGTCGATGGTGATGGTGCTGTTGTAGAGCATCACCGAGTCGCCGCCGTTGTTGAGCGACATGCCCGAGCCGTAGAAGCCGTCGGGGGTGAGGCCGGCCGCGGCGCCGGGGCAGTAGGTGGCCCAGTTGGCGGCGGTGGTGCCGGCCACGACGGCGTAGTCACCGGCAGCCACGACGACGTTGGTGTCGATGGACTGGGTGTTGGCGCCGGCGTCCTCGAAGGTCAGGCCGATGAGCTCGATGGAGGAGCTGGTCGTGTTGTAGAGCTCGATCCACTCGCAGTGGTTCTCGTCTTCCTGGGTGTCGTAGAGCAGCTCGGTGATGACGAGATCGCCCGCGACGAGGTCATCAGCGCAGAGGTCGGCCGGGCACGGCGGGTCGGCGTAGTTGGTGAAGCTGGTGGCGTCGTGGGGCTCGATCTTGAAGTCGTCGTAGCTGTAGTAGAGGTTGCCCACGATGCTGTCGGCGGTGGAGCCGACCACGGTGCCGAGGTCCTCGGCATCGAAGAAGATGTCGTCGGTGATGATGTTGCTGTCCCAGAGCCACTCGCCGTAGCCGCGGCTCTCCATGGCGGTCACGCTGTCGACCTGGACCAGCATGCTCTCGTAGTTCTCGAGCGTGGCCGAGGTGCCGAAGTCGCTGTCGCTGAGCACGACGGGCGCGGGCAGGGCGTTGCCGCTGGACAGGATGGTCAGGTTGGCAGCGTCGGTGATCTCGAGCTCGCTGAGCGAGGCCGAGGAGCCGCTGTCCATGTACTCGACGTAGGTGGCCGTCAGGGCGACCTCGTCACCGACCGCGATGCCGGCGCCGGTCTCGTCCCAGGCGGAGACCGAGCCGTAGTAGACCCAGATGCCCGAGTTCATGGCGCCCGAGGCGTCCTGGAGGAAGAAGCCGTAGCCGGTGTCGGGGGAGGTCACGATCGCCGTGGGGATGGTGACGTCGGACTCCTCGGTCACGCCGCCCGTGCGGACGAACTCGACGGTGGGGTCGGCATCGGCGTCGGCGTCCGCATCGGCGTCGGCGTCCGCATCGGCGTCCGCATCGGCGTCGGCGTCGGCGTCGGCGTCCGCATCGGCATCGGCATCGGCGTCCGCATCGGCGTCCGCATCGGCGTCCGCATCGGCGTCGGCGTCCGCATCGGCGTCGGCGTCGGCGTCCGCATCAGCGTCGGCGTCCGCATCGGCGTCGGTGTCGCTGTCCGCGTCGGCATCAGCGTCGGCGTCGGTCTCCGTGCCGTCGTCGGCCGTGGTCTTGTCGTCACAGGCGGCGAGGGTGAGGGTCGTCGTGGCGGCGAGCAGGAACGGAATCCAGGTGCGATGGGTACGCATGCGTCCTCCAGGGAGTGCCCGCGTTGTACTCTTCAGCTCTTCCCCAGCCGTGACGGTTCGGGAACAGCTCGGCACACGGGGCCCCGACGGCGCCTGGATTGCCCACCACAAGGGCGTTCTCGCTCCGTTGCATTCGTGTTGCGATTCGGTGGCACGACGTTGGCACCGCCGATCTGGCCGATCCCACCGAGATCTCCACCGCCCCGCCCCCGGTGGAGAGGACGGGGACGGGGACGGGGAGCGAGGGCCGTCCCCTCAGCGCACGCGGCGGGCCCGCAGCGAGGGCAGCCCCAGGGCCCGGCCCCCCGCGGCGGCACGGGCAGGGGCGGCGTCGGCCCGCAGGGCGGCGAAGTCGGGCACCGAGAAGCCCGCGACCTCGACGGCGGCCGGCCCCGGAGGCGCGGGATCACCGGCGGCGGCGGGCGCCACGGGGGCCACCGGCGCGCCCTCGGCGGCCTCCGAGATCCCGAGCGCGCGGGCGGCCTCGGGCGAGCGCTCGGCCAGTGCCTCCCGGGCGGCCGGCACCACGGCCCGGGCCCGGGGCAGGGCGGCGGCCACCCGGGGCACCGCGAGCGAGCCCAAGGCGATGACGACGGCGGCGCGGAGGGCGACGAGGAAGACAGGGCGGGGAGACGACATGGGGCACTCCGGGCAGGGGGTGGGCGGGGAGCGGCAGGCCCCGTGGCCCGCCGGTCTCTCGAACGAACCCACGCGCCGCTTGTTCACCGCCGGCCTTGCAGCGCCTCGCAGGGCCCCGCCGCAATGGGCTGCAATTCGCGTGAATGCTCTCCGAGAACACCCGTCACCACGCCACACCCGAGACCGGGAGGCCCCCGTGCCCACCCTCCGCCCCGCCGTGCTCCGCCGCTCCCTTCCCGCCCTGCTCTGTGGCCTCGCCGCGAGCGGCTGCACCGTCGTCGAGAGCCACTTCAGCGAGCAGCTCCCCGCCCAGGGGGTGCGCCGCATCACGGCCACGGTCGACAAGGGCGACCTCCACCTCGTCGGCAGCGCGGCCCCCGCCATCCAGGTCGACGGCCGCGCCTGGGGCCGGGCCTCGGACGAAGAGCGCGCCGCCGCCCGCCACGACGCGAACCACTGGGCCCTCGAGAGCACCGGCAGCACGGTCGCCCTGGTCGCCGCCAACGATCTCGGGGGCGGCATCGACTTCACCGTCGCCGTGCCCCCCGCAACCGACTCGGCGCTCTCGCTGGCCGGCGGCACGGCCACCCTCGACCACCTCCGGGGGGTCCACAGCGTGCACGCCGACCGGGTGCGCCTCGTCGAGGTCGGCGGCCAGCTCGTGCTCCACAGCGGCGGGGACGTGGACGGCTCGCTGGCGCTGGCCCCGGGCGACACGGTCGAGATCGTCGCCGACTGGGGGGACGTGTCGCTGGAGCTGCCCTGGGGCCTCGCCTACGACCTCCAGATCTGGGCCGATCCGGACGCCGGCGTGGTCGTCGAAGACCTCGGCTTCCAGGCCGTGGTCACCGAGCCCGGCTACCTCGCCGCCCGCTCGGGGCCCGGCAGCGTGCGCATCGACATCGTCGCGCCCGAGGGCCGCGTCGAGGTGGTCAGCTGGTAGGCACCGAGGGCGGGGGGCGCGCGCCCGGGCCGCCGCCCGCCCCCCGGCCTGGCCTCAGAGGGCGAGGCCGTGCACGATGACG
This sequence comes from Myxococcota bacterium, assembly GCA_964226865.1. GTDB lineage: Bacteria > Myxococcota_A > UBA796 > UBA796 > UBA2385 > CAXQUZ01. Next base: position 18,501 of record CAXQUZ010000563.1, read on the forward strand.
CCCCACTCGACGGCGTGGGCGCCGCGCCTGTCGAAGGGCAGCACGACCGGCTCGACCAGCGGCGGACAGCCCGCGCCGTCCTCGACCAGCAGCCACAGCCGGTCGACGGGCAGGGCGGGCGCCAGCTCCAGCCCGGCGATGTCGTCGACCTCGAGCTGGGGGTAGACCGCCCAGGCCGCGGCAGGCGGCAGGTCGAGGCGCCAGGCCTCGTAGAAGTCGTCCCGCTCGCCGGCGTTGAAGCCGTAGCGCCCGAGCAGCTCGGCCAGCTCGGCCGCCGCCTCGTCGATGGTGCCCGTCACACAGAAGCCCGCCTCGCGCTGGAGACCGCGGCTGTGCCAGGGCAGCAGGCTCACCTCGTAGAAGAGGAAGGGCGCCCGGTCCCAGCCGCCGCCCGGCTGGGGCACGGAGAAGGTGCCGTCGGGGTGGGCGAGTCCCGACCAGCGCAGGTCGGCCGAGAGGGGCGGGTCGGCGGCGACGATGGCCTGGCGGCGGTCGATGTCGAGGGCCACCGCGGCCGGGCCCGTCTCGTCGGGGTAGAGGTAGAGGTTGGGCTTCTCGGCCACGTCGCAGTCGCCGGGACCGACCGCCACGTCGTGGGTCTGGTCCTCGCAGGCCGCCGCCGAGAGCTCGGCCACCCCGCCGTAGCAGCCGTAGACCGAGGCCTCGACCGCCCAGTCCCCGGCCGCGAGGGTGGTCTCGTAGTGGCCGGCCGCGTCGGTGGTCACCGTCGACCAGCCGTCCGTGCCCTGCTCCCAGAGGTAGACCTCGGCCCCCTCGGCTGGCTCACCGTCGAAGGTCACCGTGCCCGAGAGCTGGAAGGTGTCGTCGCTCTCGCAGGCGGGGGTGCCGCCGTCCGTGCCGTCCGTGCCGTCGCCGCCCACACCGCCGCCGACGCCACCGCCGACCCCGCCGTCGTCCGCGCCGGCCGTGTCGCCGCCGTCCTTGTCGCCGCAGGCCCCGAGCAGCGCCACCAGCGCCACCAGCGCCAGGCGGCCGCCCCTGGTCCGTCCCGTTCCGATGCTCATGCGTCCTCCCGGCGCCGCAGCGCCATGCCCAGTCCCAGTGCCACACCCGCGAGGCCCGCCGCCCCGCCGGCCGTGCTGCAGCCCCCGTCCTTGTCGCCGTCCCCGCCGCCGTCGGCGCCCGTGGCCCCGTCGTCGATGCCCGCCCCGTCCGTGCCGCTGCCCGCGCCCCCGTCGTCGGCGCAGCTGCCCGGGTCGTCCGCCCAGCCGCTCACACAGACGGGCCAGCGATCTTCGAGAACGGTCTCGTGCTCGATGTAGCGGACCTGTTGGCTGTCGGTGATGCCCGACAGGTAGAGCGCCAGATCCGCCGAGACCTGGGCCGGGGTGTAGCGCATGTGGAGGCGGGTGAAGAACACGTCGCGCACGGCCGGCGCCGGCGTGGCGTCGGGGGCCTCGGTGGGGTCGAAGCCGAGGCTCACGAGGTCTTGGAGATCTGGCGGCTCGCCCGTGCAGGGGTCGCAGCCGCTCGCCCCCCAGGCGTACTCGACGGCCCAGGCGCCGCCCCCGGCCGCCGTCCAGCCCTCGGTGAAGCGGTCCTGGTAGAAGGCGCCGAGGTCTTCGCCGGCCGCGGGCTGCCAGAGGCACTCGTCCTCGACGGCGAACTCGGGGTAGTTCGCGATGCCCAGCCGGCCGTCGGCGTGGGCGTTGATGCCGTAGAGGATGAGGTCTTGCTCGCCGGGGGAGTTGGCCGTGCCGAGGCGCACGGGCAGCGAGAAGACCGGGGCCTCGTAGGCGAACTGGAGCGGCGAGAGGGTGTCGCCCGGGGCGATGCCCGCGTCGGCGTCGACCTTGGCGGCGAAGAAGTGGGCGCCGGCGTCGAGGTACTCCTGGAGCAGCGGCGCGGTGGCCGCGGGCAGGGCGTAGCCGTTGTCGTCGAGCCAGCCGTGGAGGGCCTCGGCATCGGTGGCCGCGAGGATGACGATCTCGTACTCGCCGACGATGTACTCGGCCTCGACCTCGACGCCGTCGTCCCCGCCGCTGTCGCCCCCGCCGTCGCTGCCGCCGGCGCTGTCGAGATCGTCCTCGCGGTCGAAGTCTTCGCAGGTGTAGCGCACGAGGCGCGGGGCCGAGTAGGCATCGAGGCGGTCGAAGAGGGCCGGGTCGAGCACGTGGATGGCCGACGCGGGCAACACCTCGGGAACGGGCACCACCAGGGCAAAGTCGGAGGTGTCGCCGTCGATGTCATTGGCGACCGAGAGCACGGTGCGGGTGCCCGTGCGCACGACGGCGACCTGGGCGACGTTGTTGTAGAGCGCGGCGCCGGCACCGCCGACGTAGGTGCCGCAGAAGGCCTGGGCCGCCGGCGGGGCCAGCACGAGGGCCAGGGCGGCGGAGAAGAGCGGGGCCATGGGGGCTCCTGCACGCGGGGGGGACGGCCAGCGTAGCGGCCCCGGAGCCCACCCGGAGGCGGCGGGCGCCCCCCCACGGCAGCGGGCGCCGGGGGCTGATCCAGGGCAGGCGGGGGCCGGCCCGGCTCAGAGCCCGAGGCGCGCGGCGATCCGCCCCGGCACGAAGAAGTGGTTGACCGAGATGGACGGGTTGTGGCCGCTCGCGGGGGTGTAGGGGTAGATCGGCCGGCTGCGCCAGCAGAAGCGGTCGGCCCGCACGTAGCCGGCGCGGGTGGCGCACTCGCTCCAGCTCGCGGGCAGGGGGCCCTCGTAGGGATCGGGCGGGGCGGGACTCGCGGGCCGGAGCCCCTGGCCCGAGCGCTCGTGCACGTAGCGGAAGCCCGCGTGGTAGGTGTTCCAGGCCGTGTGGAGCAGGTCGGAGACCGACAGGGCCGACTCTTCGGTGAAGAGCAGCAGCAGCCCGGCCTCTTCGTAGGCGCGGAAGACCTCGACGATCGAGTCGTCGGACTGGCCGCGCACCTCGTGGAAGCCGTTGCCCACGACCATCACGGCCCCCTCGGAGGCGACGCCGGCGGCCTCGAGGGCCCGGAGCAGCCGCCGGGGATCGCCGATGTCGGCGTGGCGGACGAAGCCCATGTCGGGGGGCAGGCGACCGAGGGCCTTCTGCTCGAGGGCGGCGTCGATGGCGGCGTCTTCGAGGTCGGCGCCGAAGTAGCGCAGGGGGCGGTCGCCGCTGCGCTCCCAGCGCTGGCGGGTGGCCTCGCCGCGACCCACGGCATGCTCGATGAACACGGTGTAGTCGAAGCCGGTGCGGCGACAGAAGCGGTCGAGGGCGTCGTTGGCCCGGGCGAAGCTGCGGCGGTTGGCGTCCTGGCTGGCGGCGACGTTGGCGCCCCGCTCGACGTGCACGGCGCCGCGCCCCTCGCGCAGCACCCGGTCGAGGGCGTCCATGTAGGGGTGGTAGGCCTCGATGATGCCCATGGGGCCGGGCCCGCGCTCGAGCACCCGGGCGCGCAGGGGGCCCACCACGCCCGTGGCCGTGAGCAGCGCCTCGGCGCAGGGGGGCAGGTCGGTGGCGCCGGTCTGGCGGAGGGCGAGCACCAGCGGCACGAGGGCGTGGCCTAGCTGGACCTCTCGGGGGGTCGCGCACCACAGGCCCGGCTGGCGGGGCTGGTCGACCAGCGCCGGCAGGGGCACGGGCGGCCCCCCCGAGAGCGCCGCCACCCAGGCGGGCACCCGGTGGGCGGGCCCCGTGAGGGCCGGCAGGGCGAGCAGGCCCCGGGCGTGGGCGTGGTCGGCGAGGCGGTAGCCGGGCCCCTCGCGCACGAGGTAGCCCCGCGACAGCAGGAAGCCGAGGTCGATGCGCAGCTCGGCATCGGGCACGACGGGGCCGGCGGCGAGGCGGGCGAGCACCCCGACCCGGCGCAGGGCGTCGACGACGAGGTGGACGAGCCAGAGGTCGGAGGGCGCCGTGATGGCCGCCGTCTTGACCACCTGGCGCACCACCCGGGCGGCCTCGCTGGTCTCGGGGGACCGGGCGACGATGCGATCCACCGCGGCCAGCACCCGGGGGCCCTGGTCGAGCAGCACGGGCACCCAGTCCCGCAGCCGCAGGAAGGCGAATTCCTGGAGGTAGGGCCAGCCGCCGGCCGTGTGGCCCACAGGGCTCTGCAGGACGGGCAGGAGCTCGGCCTCGAGGGCATTGTCGCTGTGCATGGGTCTCCTGGGCGCCGCCCCGGGGCGGGCCGCCCCCTGAGCCTACTCCACCGGGCCCCCCCTGGCCGGCTCCGGCGCGGCGCCGGTGCCCTTCATATCGGCCGCCCGCTGACCGATTCCCGTCATGAGCCCCGGACCCCCATGCCCCACTGTGCCCCGCTGTCGCTGCGCGTCTTCGCCGCGGACGACCTGCCCGCCCGCCTCGACGCCCCGTGGCGCGCCCTCGCCGCCGCCGCCACCGTGCCGAACCCCTTCTACGGGCCGGCCATGCTGCGGGCGGCCCTCGCCCACCTGCGGGGCCGGGCCGACGTCCAGCTCTGGACCTGGTGGCGAGACGCGCGCACCCTGGTCGGTCTTGTGCCCGTCGAGCACCGCTGGACCTGGGAGGGCCTCGGCCTGCCGCTGCCCCACCGCACGGCCTGGCGCAGCCCCTACACCTACCTGACGGCCCCTCTCGTGCGCCCCGGCCACGCCCGCGCCGTCATGGCCGACCTCGCCGCCCCGCCGCCCGGCACCGGCCCCGCCTGCCTCACCCGCTTCGGCGTGCTGGATCCGGCGCTGCTCTCCGGCGGCGGCCCGGCCTCCTGGACCGTGCAGCAGAGCGCCGCCTGGGACCGGCCCCTGCTCGACTGCCGGGGCACCCTCGACGACCACCTGGCCCGGGCCCTCACAGAGAGGCCGAAGTTCCTTGATCGCCGGGGGCGAACGGGTGATCCGTCTCTCCACTCGGGAGGAACGATGGGCCGTCCGTACTCGCTGGACCTTCGGGAACGTGTCGTCGCGCTTCATGCTG
>CAXQUZ010000564.1:0-2952 GCA_964226865.1 Myxococcota bacterium
GCAAGAGCCGGGAATGGCGGCATCATATAAAGGACGGGCCCGGGGCCGTCCCACCCCGGATGCGGCCCCGAGCCACACGACTGTCACCGGGCACCATCTCGGCCCGGGCGCCCGGGTCTCCCCGCGCCCGTCCGGGCCCGGGGGGCGCCGCCCGTCCCTCGGCCGACCCGCGCCCTCCCGGTGCCCCGCGAGGCGCTATACTCCCGGCCCGTCCAACGGCTGTGGAGCCCCCGATGTCCTGCCCCCCCCTCCGCCCCGCCGACCGGCTCCGCCGCGCCCGGGCGCTGCTGCCCGCGTGGGCCGCCGTGGCCGCCGTCTCGGGAGGCTGCGGCGTCCCCGAGGAAGAGCCCGACGGCACCTGGCGGGTCACCGTCACGAGCGTGGTCGAGGACGGCCGCATCGCGACCGACTGTGGCGAGGAGGGCGCGACCTTCTCCACCTACGATCAGACCTTCGAGTACCAGCTCTTCGTCTCTGAAGGCGACGACGGGGCCGAGCTCAAGATCGACGGCGAGGGCTTTGCCACGGCCCAGCGCCAGGGCTGTGATCTGAGCTACCAGAGCGCCGTGTGGCTCGACGAGCGCAGCACGGGGCTGCTCCGGTGGCAGATCTCCGGCGCGGCCACCTACCAGGGCGCGGCCGGGGGCTGTGAGCTGCCCGACGGTGTCGACTGGAAGGGCACCGAGACCATCACCGTGGTCGAGAGTGAAGATCCTGCCATTCCCTCGGGCTGCACCTACCAGCTCGAGACCGAGGGCGTGCTGACCTCGGGCGGCTGAGCCCCGGAGCCTCCATGTCCGCAGAGGCCGCGTCCGCGGTGTCCCCCGCCCTCGCCCAGGCCAGCGCCGCGCTGGAGCGGGCCCGCGCTGCCATCTGCCAGACCGTCCGGGGCAAGCCCGAGGTGGTCGAGCTGGCCCTGGTGGCGGTGGCGGCCGGCGGCCATGTGCTCGTCGAGGACGTGCCGGGGGTGGGCAAGACGACCCTCGCCCGGGCGGTCGCCGCGGCGCTCGGGGGCTCGCTGGCCCGGGTCCAGTTCACGAGCGACCTGCTGCCCGGCGACATCACGGGGGTGACCGTGCTCGACCGGGAGGGGGGCTTCCGCTTCCGCCGGGGGCCGGTCTTTGCCAACGTGCTGCTGGCCGACGAGATCAACCGGGCCGGGCCGAAGACCCAGTCGGCCCTGCTCGAGGCCATGAGCGAGCGCCGGGTCACGGTGGACGGCGCCTCCCATGCCCTGCCGGCGCCCTTCCTCGTGCTGGCCACCCAGAACCCCCTCGACTTCCACGGCACCTTCCCGCTGCCCGACTCCCAGCTCGACCGCTTCCTCGTGCGGCTGTCCATGGGCTACCCCGACCTCGAGCACGAGCGCGCCATCCTGCGCTCCGGCGGCGCCCGCAAGGCCAGCTTCGCGCCGGCGCTCTCGCTCGACGAGGTCCAGGCCCTCATCGGGGCCGTCGACGAGGTCCGGGTGCACGAGAGCGTCGAGGACTACCTGCTGCGCATCGTGCGCTACACCCGTGAGGACGCCCGCTTCCTCCGGGGGGTCAGCACCCGCGGCGCCGAGGCCCTCTACCGGGCCGCCCGGGCGCGGGCCCTGCTGCGGGGCCGCGACTTTGTCGTCCCCGAAGACGTCTACGACCTGGTCCTGCCCGTCCTCGCCCACCGCCTCATCGCCCGTGCCGAGGGCGAGCGCCCCGGCGAGGCGGCCCGGGCGGCCCTGCGCGGGCTGCTCGAGGACGTGCGGCCGCCCGCGTGAGCGGTCCCCTGCCGGCCCCCCCGGGGTCCGTCCCCGACCGGGGGGCTGCGCCCGCGTCGGGTCTTCTGCGCTGGCTGCCGGCCGGCCTGCGCGCCCGGGCCCAGCGCCGCATCCGCGCCCGGCTCACGGCGGCGGGCGGCTGGTACCTCGCGGTCACCGTCGGGGTCATGCTGGCGGCGGTGAACACCGGGAACAACCTGCTCTACATGGTTCTCGCCTGCCTCTTGGCCACGCTGCTGGCCTCGAATTTCCTGGCGGAGTGGAACCTGCGGGGGCTGCGGCTGCGGCGCCGGCTGCCGGCCGAGGTCTTTGCCGGGTCGCCGGCCCGGGGGGCCTTTGTGGTCGAGAACCACCGCCGGCTGGGCGCCGCCTGGACCCTGCGGCTCGTCGAGGAAGACCCCCACAGCCGGGCCGTGCTCGCCGAGGCCCGGGCCCTGCGGATCGACGCCGGAGGCCACACCGAGGTGCCGGCCCACTGGCGCCTCGCGGAGCGGGGGCCCGCCACCCTCGGTCGGCTGCGGGTCGAGAGCCGCTATCCCTTCGGCTTGATGCGCCGCTGGCGGGTGTTCTCGGCCCCCACCGATCTGTTGGTCTACCCGCGCCCCCGGGGCGGGGTGGTGGCCCGCAGCCACGGCGGCCGGGGCGAGCTGGTGCCCGATCCCCAGGCCCGCAGCCAGGTCGGCGACCTGGTCGGGCTGCGGCCCTACGTGCCCGGCGATCCGCTCCGCAGCGTGCACTGGCCCACGAGCGCGCGCACGGGGCGGCCCATGGTCATCGAGCGCGAGGGCCAGCATGCTGAGGAGGTCGAGATCCTCGTCGATCCTCGGGCCCCGCGGGAGGACGCGCTGGGCCGGGCGACGGGCGAGGTGCTGCGCCAGTTCGCCTGGGGACGGGCGGTCGGGCTCCACATCGACGGCACCCGCCACGCGCCCCGGACGGGGGCGGGCTGGCGGCGGCGGCTGCTGACCATCCTCGCCCTCGCCCCGGGCCGCGGCGGAGGGGGGCCTTGAGCGGGGGGCGGGCGGACGGGCCAGGAGCGCTGCGGCGGCGGGTCCAGCTCGCGACGGTGCTGGCGGGCCTCGCGGCGGTGGCGGCCAGCGGCGAGGTGGGGCTGCTGCTCGCGGGGCTGGGCACCGTGGGGGTGGTGCTGGGCCACCGCCGCCGGGCGCCGCCGGGTCCCGCGGCCCTCGGGCGCT
>CAXQUZ010000565.1:0-10636 GCA_964226865.1 Myxococcota bacterium
ACGACGCTCTTCCGATCTCGGGCGGCGGCGGTGTCGAAGTCGTCCGGGGCCGCATCGAAGCAGCGGGCCACGGCGAACCAGTGGATGAGCTCGGTGACCAGCCGGGCCGCCGCAGCGGGGGGCACGGCGAGGGGACGGTGGAGGCCCGCGGCGGCGCGCGCGGCCAGCCAGGCCCCGAGGGCCCGGTTGAGGCCCCCCCGGGCCCGGCGGAACCAGAGGTCACCCAGCTCGGGAAGATCGGCTGCGGCGGCATTCACGAGGCGAATGGTCCACCGGTGGGCGTGGAGCAGGGAGAAGAGCTGGTCGACCACCCGGGCCAGCTCGTCCCGGGCGCCAGCCGGGCCCGTGGGCGCGCCGTCGAGGGCCGGCAGCGCCGCGGCGTCGACCAGGGCGGCGACGTGGGCCACGGTGGCGCCCGAGGCCGGCGTCGGCACGGGCAGCGCCGGCGCGGCGGCATCGGGATCGTCGGCGTGGCGCAGCACGAGGTCGAAGAGGGCGGCCTTGCTCTCGACGTAGAGGTAGACCGTGCCCTTGGCCACGCCCATGGCGCGGGCCACGTCGCGGATCTGGGCCCGGTGGTAGCCCCCCGCCGCCAGGAACACCTGGGCGCCGGCGCGGACGAGGTCGGGGGTGCGGGTGGGGGGACGCGTTCGGGCCATGCGCGACGATAACTGACCCGGTCAGTCAGTGGCGAGGCCGGGGCCCCGGGCGGCAGGCTGGGCGACAAGCGGGCCCGCCGCGCCCCCGTCCGCCAGCCCCCGCCCCCGGCCTCCAAGTGCCCGCCCCCGACCCCCGGGGGCCGCGCCCCGGGCCGGGCCGGCACGGAGCGCGGCCCCGGGCCCTGCCGCCGGCGCCCTAATCGACGGGATAGCCCAGCATGCGAGCATGCTCGTCGAGGTCTGCCCGCCAGGGGGCGAGGGCCGCCGCCGCCCGCCGCCACCGGCCCACGGCCGCCGTGTCGAGGGGCCGGCCCACGGCGGCGGAGCTGGCCGTCGAGATGTGGCGGCCGGCCGTGCGCGCCCCCCGGTCGAGCACCACCGGGTCCCAGGCCAGGCCGAGGGCCCCGAGCACCCCGCGCAGGGCCGCCTCGGGATCTGCCACGAGCGCCTCGTAGCGCAGCTCGTGCACCGGCAGCACCAGCCCCGGCCGGGCCGCCGTCCAGCAGCGGTGGGCCGCCCGCTGGAGGGCGATGATGCCCGACAGCGAGGTGGTGTGGCCCATGGCCGCGTTGAAGGCGAAGTCCTGGGCGAAGCAGGAGAGGGCCGTGTCGCGGGGATCGCGGCGGATGTGGACGAGGTGGGCGTCGGGGAAGAGGGCCGCGATGAGGGGGGCGTGGACGAGGTTGAGGGGCATCTTGTCGATCCACCGCCGGGCGGGATCGAGGCCCGGGTGGTGGAGCTGGAAGACCGCGCGCCAGGCGGCCCGCAGCCGCCCGCGCAGGGCCGGATCCGCGAGGCGCCCCGCCAGCACGGCCGGGTAGGCCCCGGGCACCCCGGCGAGGGCCCCCGCCCGGGCGACCACCGTGTCGAGGGCCGGGGTCTCGTCGGTGGGCACCAGCGCCGGGTGGGCGCCGAGCATGGACTCGAGCAGGGTCGTGCCCGAGCGGGGGAAGCCCACCACGAAGACCGGCGGCGCCCCGTCGGCTGGCGGCACCCAGGGCACCCGGGCCGCGGCCAGCAGGGCCGGGCTGTGGGCGGGCAGGGCCGCGAGCATGGCCATGTGGGCGGCCATGCGGGCGGGATCGTGCTCGGGCCGGTCGGTGGCCCGCCGGTTCATCTCGGTCCAGGCCGCGACGGCCCCGGGCAGGTCGCCCACCAGCTCGCGGCACCGGCCCCGCTCCGACCAGCCGCGGATCTCGCAGCGCAGCCCCCCCGCGGCCACGTCGGTGGCGTCGAGCAGGGCGAGGGCCGCAGCGGGGTCGCCCCGGCGCCGGGCGACCCGGGCGCGCACCAGCGCGGCGTGGGGGTCGGCGGGGCGGAGGGCGCGGGCCCGCTGGGCCGCCGCCTCGGCCGCCGGGAGGTCGTTGCAGGCCTCGCAGACCACCGCGAGGTTGGCCCATCCATCAGCATTCTCGGGCTCGAGCGCGACGGCGCACTCGAGGTGGCGCCGGCCCGCAGGGCCCTGGCCGGCCGCGAGGCCCGCCACCCCGGCGTGGAGGCGCAGGGCCAGGGCCGCGGGGGCCCGGGCGACGGCCCCCTCCCAGGCGGCGAAGGCGAGCTGGCGGTGGCCGGCGCGGGTGGCCGCGAGGGCCAGGGCCCGCCACGCGGCCACCGGGTCGGTGGGGGCCGGGGCCTCCCCCTCGAGGATGGAGCGGGCCAGGGCCAGGTCGCCGGCCGCCAGGGCCGCGTCCACCCAGCGCTGGGTGGCCGTCGGCGAGGGGGCCCGCTGGGCGAGCTGGCCGAAGGCCCGGGCCGCCGCCGCCGGGCGCCCCGCTGCCGAGAGCACCGTGCCCAGGCGCATCCAGGCCGCCGGCTGGTCGGGCCGCTGCTGGACATCGCGCAGGGCCGCCGCCACCGCTGGGGGCAGGGCGCCGCTCACGGCCGGGCCCGGTCGGCCTGGGAGCGGGCCCGCCGGGCGCTGCGCAGCAGCTCGTCGGCGGCGGCCCGGGAGCCCCCGCCCACGTCGATGCCGCCGAGCATCCGGGCCAGCTCGAAGGCCCGCTGGTCGTCGTCGAGCACCCGCACCTCGGAGAAGGTGCGGCCCGCGCTGACCTGCTTGCGGACGTGGAGGTGGCGATCGGCGTAGACCGCGACCTGGGGGCTGTGGGTGATGCAGAGCACCTGGGAGCCCCCGAGGGCGACCTCCGAGAGCTTGCGGCCGATGACCTCGGCGATCGCGCCCCCGACCCCCGTGTCGATCTCGTCGAAGACGTAGAAGCTGGCGCCGGCGAGGTGGGCGAGCACCCGCTTGAGGGCCAGCAGCGAGCGCGAGAGCTCGCCGCCGCTGGCGATCTGGGCGAGGGGGCGGGGCTCTTCGCCGGGGTTGGGGGCGATGAGGAACTGGACCCGGTCGAGGCCCGTGGCCCGGAGGTGGTGGCCGTCGACGACCCGGCCCCCCCGCCCCCGTGCCCCGGCCTCGTCCTCGTCGGCGCTCTGGGGGCAGACCTCGACCACCACCCGGGCGTCGCCCATGCCCAGCTCGCGCAGCTCGGCCGTGATCGCCGCCGACAGGGCCGCGGCGGCCGCCGAGCGGGCCCGGGAGAGGGCGCGGGCGGCGGCCAGGGCGGCGGCCTCGTGCTGGCGCAGGGCCGCGGCGAGGGTGTCGATGTGGCCCTCGCCGGCCTCGAGCTCGGCCAGCTCGCGCTCGGCCTGGTCGCGCCAGGCCCGCACGTCTTCGAGGGCCGCCCCGTGGCGCCGCACCAGCCGCTCGAGGCGACGCTGGCGCTGGCGGGCGGCGTCGAGGGCCGCGGGATCGGCGTGCATGGCGCCCGCGTAGTCGGCCAGCTCGCGGGCCAGCTCTTCGGCCTCGGTCACCAGGGCGTCCATGCGCTGGGCCAGGGGCGCCAGGGCGGGGTCGAGGGCCGAAGCGGCGTCCAAGGCGCCGGCGATGTCGGCGAGGTGTTCGGTCAGTGCGCCATCTTGGCGGTAGAGGCGCGCCTCGGCCCCCGCCGCCACCCCCACGAGGCGCTCGGCATGGGCGAGGCGGGCGATGGTCTGCTCGAGCAGGTCGAGCTCGTCGGGCTGGGGATCGAGCTCGCGCACCTCGGCGAGCTGGAAGCGCAGCAGATCCTCCCGCTCGGCCCGCTCGCGCAGGGCCTGGCGGGCCTGGTCGAGGGCCTGGGCCGCCGCCACGGTCGTGCCGTAGGCCGCCGCCACCGCCGCCCGGTCGGCCTCGAGGCCCCCGAAGGCGTCGAGGTAGTCGATGTGGCCCGAGGCATCGGCAAGCCGGTGGTACTCGTGCTGGGAGGAGACGTCGACGAGGTCGCAGACGAGGCCCCGGAGCTGTTCGAGGGTCGAGAGGCGGCCGTTGACGTAGGCCCGGCTGCGGCCCGAGGCCTGGAGCACCCGCCGGATCAGCAGCTCGCCGCCCGCGTCGAGCTCGAGGGCCGCGAGCCGGGCCCGCAGGGGGTGATCCGGGGCCAGCTCGAAGAGGGCCTCGACCTCGGCCCGGGCCGCCCCCGTGCGCACGAGCCCTGCCCGCCCGCGCCCGCCGAGCACCAGCTCGAGGGCCGCGATGAGGATGCTCTTCCCCGCACCGGTCTCGCCCGTGAGGATGTTGAGGCCCGAGGAGAGCTCGAGCTCGACCCGCTCGATGATGGCGAGTCCCGAGATGCGCAGCAGGGTCAGCATGGGGCAGCCGTGGCCGGGGGGCACCCGGACGCCGCCACCACCGGCGACCGTCCCAGGTGCTGAACGGCTATCCAACCGATCCCCGGCCCGCCCGGACACAACCTGTCCGCACAACAGGGCCCGGGCGCCTTGACAGCACCCGGGCCCTGGGTTCGCGGTGGGGATCGCTCCGGCGCGCCGGCACCCGTCCCCGGCGCCGACCCCGGAGGGCCGGCCCGTCGCTCAGTCGACGACCGTGACCGTCATGCTCTCGATGCCGCCCCGGGGGGTCCAGCAGAGCGAGAACTCGTCGGAGCGGGCGCCAGCGGCGATCCAGCGGGCGCCGGTGTCGGGGGCGTAGATGATCTCGCTGCCGTCGGCCGTGACGTAGGCCGAGCCGGTCTCGGGGTTGCTGACGTCGACCACCGCATCGCTCATGGCGAAGGCGACCTGGTCCATGGTGACGGGCTCGTCGCCGTTGTTCTGGAAGGTCAGGTCGTAGCAGTTGAGCCCCTCGGTGTTGAGCTCGTCGTAGTTGTAGATCATCTGGATGTCGCCATCGACGACCCGGCCCGAGTAGTCGGTGGGGGTGGTGTCGGTGGTGCCGTCGTCGCCCGTGCTGCCGTCGTCGCCCGTGCTGCCGTCGTCAGTGGTGCTGCCGTCGTCGCCGCTGTCGCTGGACGAGGAGCTGCCGCTGTCGCCGCAGTCGGTCGAGAGGGAGCGCAGGTCGAAGGCCTGGATGCGGACGGCCGGCTCGGCGCAGAAGTAGAAGACGGTGCTCTCGTTCACGCCGAGGTAGCCGCTGCTCTCTGGCTCGACGAGCACCACGTCGCCCTGGGGCCAGAAGAAGGCCCCGCCCTCGTCGGCCCAGTAGGTGAGCTGCTGGTCGAGGTCGAGGGCGACCTCCCAGTTCTCGACGGCACAGCCCGTGTTGCGCAGCCGCAGCTCAAGACAGGCGCCCTGCTCCCAGTTGGAGTGCTGCTTCCAATACAACAGGAAGCCGTCGAGCTCCTCGATGCCCCGGGGCGCGTCGAGCGAGCCCACGTTCGAGGTGGCCCCGTCTTCGGAGGCGGAGAGGGCCGCCGTGTCGGACTCGAGGTCGTTCTCGACGCCGTAGCAGCCGGCGGCGAGGAGGGAGGCGAAGACGGCAGTGGCACGAAGGGCAGCGGACATGGAGACACTCCGAAGCGCCGGCAGGGGGCGGCTTGACGGGTCGACCCTACCGGAGGCACGACCGGTGGGTCCAGACGGAAGGAAGAAAGTCAGACGATGGGCACAAGGGGACCGGACGTGACGCGCGGGCCTCCCTCGGGGGAGCCGGCGGACCGTCCGCTGCCGTGGGGCAGCCTGCGGGTCGGAACGGGGACTGCCGCACATGGTCGCGCAGTCGCCGGAGCCAGAGGCTCTTGCCGTGACGTCATTCGGATGTCCCATCGGCGTCACCCTCGCCGCCTGCGGGTGCCGCCCCCCCACCATATACAGCTCCCCTGTGCACCCGCCACGCGCAATCCGTGGTGGTCCGGGGCCCCCCCCACGTGAAGGCAGCATCTTCGTGGCCCAGAACGACGCACTGATCATGATCGTAGACGACGAGCCCGACCTCGTCGCCGCCCTCGAGTTTGCGCTCAGCCGCGACGGTTTCTCCCTGCGGGTCGCCCACAGCGGGGCCGAGGCCCTGCTCGGCGCCACCCGGGATCCCCTGCCCGACCTGATCCTGCTCGATCTCATGCTGCCCGATATCCAGGGCCCCGAGGTCTTCGAGCGGCTGCGCTCCGACTCCCGCACCCGCGAGATCCCCGTGATCATGCTGACGGCCCGCTCGAGCGAGGTCGACCGCATCTCGGGCTTCGAGCAGGGCGCCGACGACTACGTCATCAAGCCCTTCTCCACCCGCGAGCTCATCCTGCGGATCCGCGCCGTGCTGCGCCGGGTGCGCCCCTCCGAGCCGCCCCTCGGGCTCACCGAGTTCGGGCTGCTGCGCATCGACCCGGCCGCCCACCGGGTGTGGGTGGACGGCGAGGAGACGACGCTGACGGCCCTCGAGTTCCGGCTGCTCCAGACCTTTCTCGACCGGCGGGGCCGGGTCCAGCGCCGCGACACCCTGCTCAGCGAGGTCTGGGACATCCAGGCCAATGTCCACACCCGCACCGTCGACACCCACGTCAAGCGGCTGCGCCAGAAGCTCGGCCCCGCCGGCGCCTACATCCGGACCATCCGGGGCGTGGGCTACCGCTTCAGCGACTCGCCGGACGAGAAGTAGGTGTCGGGGCTCTGGCAGGGCTTCCGCAGCCGCCTCTTCGTCGTCTCGGTCGCCCTCGTCGTCGTCTCGGCCACGGCCTCGACCATCTGGCTGCGGGCGGCCGTGCGCCCCCTGCTCCAGCGCGAGGCCGAGTCGCGGCTGCTCCAGCAGGCCCGGGTGAGCGCCGAGGCCGCCGCCGCCCTGCTCGCCCAGACGCCGCGCCCCACCGGCAACGGCGCCCGGCCCGACGCCGCCCTCGACGCCCTGGCGGATCGGCTCGGCGAGGCCGCCGACGGCCGGGTCACCCTCATCGACGAGACCGGGTCCGTGCTCGGCGACTCCCATGTCGACCACGCCGCCCTCGGCCAGCTCCACGACCACAGCGACCGCCCCGAGGTGAGCGGGGCCCTTGCCGCCCCCGCTGGCTGGGCCGCCGCCCGCCGCCACAGCGCGACCCTCGACCGCGAGATGCTCTATGTCGCGGCCCGGGCGCCCACCGGGGCCGCCGGCGGGCCGGCCCTGATCGTGCGGGCGAGCCTGCCCAGCGACCGGGTGGACGCCCCCCTCCACCGCCTCTACCAGCTCATCCTCGTCGGCGCGGCCATCGGGCTGGTGGTCTCGGGCTTCATGACCGTGCTGGCCTCGGGCCTCATGTCGCGCGACCTGCGCCGGCTCACCCACCACACCACCCGCCTCGCCCGGGGCGAGCAGGCCGAGCCGCTGGTGCTGGCGGGGCCCCTCGAGCTCGCCGGCATCGCGGGCTCGGTCCAGTCCATCAGCGCCGATCTCCAGCGCACGGTCTCGAGCCTCGCCGCCGAGCGCCGCCAGCTCGAGGCCATCCTCGACTCGATGAGCGAGGGCATCCTGTCCATCGACGGCGGCCGGGTCGCCCGCATCAACGGCGCCTGCACCCGCATGCTCGGCTGCGCCGACCGCGACCGGGGCCGCAAGGTCCACAAGGTGCTCGACGACGCCGAGCTGCTGGCCCTCATCGACCGGGCCCGCCCGGGCCAGGCCGAGGAGCTCACCCTCGAGCGCGAGGTGGCCGGCGAGCCCCACCTCCTGCTCGCCCGGGTCGAGGGCCGGCCCGACGGCACCACCGTCGTCGTGCTGCACGACGTGACCAACCTCCACCGCCTCGAGACCATCCGGCGCGACTTCGTGGCCAACGTCAGCCACGAGCTGCGCACCCCGGTCAGCGTGGTCCAGGCCAGCGCCGAGGCCCTCCAGGACGGCGCCCTCGAGCAGCCCGCCATCGCCCGGCGCTTCGTCGACGCCATCCTGCGCAACACCGAGCGGCTCGGGCTGCTCATCTCGGATCTGCTGTCGCTGTCGCGCATCGAGGCGGGCCGCTACACCTTCGCCTTCACGACCCTCACCGTGCGCCCCGTGGTCGACGAGGTCGTCGAGGTGCTCGCCCTGCGCGCCCGGGCCCGCAGCCACGTCCTCCAGGTCGACGTGCCCGACGATGTCGCGGTCCACGGCGACGCCGGCGCCCTGGAGCAGGTGCTCGTGAACCTGCTCGAGAACGCCATGAAGTACACCCCCGACGGCGGCCGCATCCACGTGCGCATGGCCCCGGCGCCCGCGGGACGGGTGCGCATCGAGGTGGCCGACAACGGCCCGGGCATCGAGCCCGCCCACCAGGACCGGGTCTTCGAGCGCTTCTACCGGGTCGACACGGGGCGCTCCCGAGAGGTGGGCGGCACGGGGCTGGGCCTCGCCATCGTCAAGCACCTCTGCGAGTCGATGGGCGGCGCGGTCGGTGTCACGGCCAACCAGCCCAAGGGCTCGATCTTCTGGGTCGAGCTGGCCCGGCCCGGCAGCCCCCTCACCCGCCCGGGGGCGCGCCCGGCCCTGGGCAAGGACGCCGCCGCTGGGATAGCCGCGGCCTTCGCACCGGAGCCCCCATGACGACCACCCTCTACCACTACCCGGGCTGCAGCACCTGCCGGAAGGCGCGGCGCTGGCTCTCCGACAATGGCGTCGAACACGACCTTGTCGACATGGTCGCCACCCCGCCCGGCGCCGACCGCATCGCCGCGGTGCACGGCGCCTCGGGGCTGCCCATCAAGCGCTTCTTCAACACCTCGGGCCAGTCCTACCGGGGCGGCGGCTGGAAGGACCGGCTGCCCGGCCTCTCGACCGCCGAGGCCCACGCGGCCCTGGCCGCCGACGGCAAGCTCATCAAGCGCCCCATCCTCGTGCGGGAGGAGCCCAGCGGCATCCAGACCGTGCTCGTGGGCTTCAAGCCGGCCGACTGGGCCGCCGCACTGGGGGCCTGAGTGGGCACCGACGACACCACCAAGACGGCCGACCGCACGGCCCCCGAGACCGAGGGCGCGACCGGGCCCGAGAAGGTCGACGCCGGCCCCCGCCCGGGCAGCCTCCACCGGGGCCTCGTCGCCGGACGGGCCGTGCGCTTCCTCGCCGTCGAGCTCGCCGGCCTCGCCAACACCACCCGCGAGCGCCACGGCCTGGGCCCCGCCGCGACCGCCCTCGCCGCCGAGGGCCTCGTCGCCGCGACGCTCATGTCGGCCTGGGTGAAGGGCCGCGAGCGCATCACCCTCCAGATCCAGGGCGAGTCGCCCCGCTTCGCCTTCCTCGCCGACGTCGACGCCGAGGGCGGCGCCCGGGCGCGCATGACCCCGGCCCGCATCAAGCCCAGCGCCGACGGCGGGCTCCAGGGGCTGCTCTACGCCATCCGGGCCGACGTCAAGAAGGAGGTCTACCGCGGTGTCAGCGCCCTCGAGGGCCGCACCATGGAAGACGCCCTCACCCACCACATCCGCGGCTCGGAACAGATGGACGCCATGCTGCGCATGGGCGTGGTCCAGGACGAGACCGGCCGGGTCAAGAGCGCCGCCGGGCTGCTGCTGGAGCGGCTGCCGAGCGAGCCGGGGCTGCCCAGCATCGACAGCGAGACCTTCGCCCACCGCTTCGCGGCGATCCGCGAGCAGCCCGCCCAGGATCTCATGATCGCCCTGGCCTTCGGCAAGATCGCCGGCGAAGAGATCGAGCTGCTCGAGAACCGCGACCTGCACTGGCGCTGTGCCTGCTCCCAGGAGCGCATCGAGGCCGTGCTCTACAACCTCGGCCCCGCCGAGCTGGCCAACATCCTCGAAGAGCAGGGCCAGGCCGAGGTGAGCTGCAACTTCTGCAACCTCGCCTATGCCGTCGACGGCCCCCGGCTCCAGCAGCTCATCGCGCTGCACGCCGCCGCCGGCCAGGACGGCGCCGAGGCCTGAGCGCCCCATCCGGGCCAGGAGATCGCCGCCGGGCCATCATGCCCGGCCGCCGCCGTTCCGATCGAGTGGGTGCGACCGACGAGGGTCGTGTTCGCCGTCGGAGGCTTCGATGTTCCTGCTCCTCGCTCCCCTGCTTGCCGGTGGACCAGCCCACGCGTGGGAGGTCAAGACCAACAGCGCAGGCGATCCGCTCCACTGGATCCAGGTCCCCGTGGCCTACCAGATCAACCCGACCAACACCCAGGGCATGCCGGCCGACGAGGTGAAGGGCGCGGTGCAGCGGGCCTTCGATGCGTGGGAGGGCGTGGACGGCTCGAACATCCGCTTCCGCAACGACGGCAACTCGAAGATCTCGGAGCACGGCCACGAGGATGGCGTCAACGTCGTGTTCTTCGAGTCGGCCTGGCCGGCGGACTGGGACGACGACCTGCTCGCCATGGCGCTCACCTGGAACGTCGACGGCGGCGAGATCATCGCCATGGACATCGTCGTCAACGAGGGCCACCAGTGGGCCATCGGCGGGGGCCAGGGCTACGACCTCCAGAACGCGCTGACCCACGAGGTGGGCCACGCCATCGGCCTCGCCCACACCGAAGACACCATCGCGACGATGTTCGGCAGCAGCTCGATGGACGACCGCGAGAAGCGCGACCTCGCCGACGACGACGAGCAGGCTGCCCGCTTCCTCTACAGCGGCCAGCTCGGCGAGCGGGCCGAGTTCTACTGCTCGACCGCCAGCGGCAGCCCCATGGGCATGCTGCCCCTGATCGCTTCGGTTCTCGGTGCCTTTGGCCTCAGGCGCCGGCGATCCGCGGCCGATGAGGATGCGGCCTGAGGGGGGGAGCCCACAGGAGCGGCCGGCGACCTGCCCGGCCCCCAGA
>CAXQUZ010000566.1:0-10286 GCA_964226865.1 Myxococcota bacterium
CGAGCGCATCGCGCGCATGAGGTCTTGGAGGGCCGTGATGCGCTGCTCGCGGAGCAGCCGGCTGACGGCCGGGCTGGCGGTGAGCACCTCGCAGGCCAGCACCCGCCCCTTGCGGTCGGCCCGGGGCAGCAGCCGCTGGTTGACGATGCCCTGGAGGCTCAGCGACAGGTCCATGGCGGCCTGGGCGCGGAGGTGTTCGGGGTAGTAGCTGAGGATGCGCTGGAGAGTCTGGGTCGCGTCGATGGTGTGGAGGCTGGCGAAGACGAGGTGGCCGGTCAGCGCGGCCGCCATCGCCACCTGCATGGTCTCCTGGTCGCGCATCTCGCCGATGACGATGACGTCGGGGCTCTGGCGCACGACGTGCTTGAGGGCGGTCGCGAAGCTCGCCGTGTCGCTGCCCACCTCGCGCTGGCTCACCCGGGCCTGGTCGTCGACGTGGACGAACTCGATGGGGTCCTCGACCGTGACGATGTGGACCTTGCGCCGGCGGTTGATCTGGTGGACGAGGGCCGCGAGGGTGGTCGACTTGCCCGAGCCGGTGGCGCCCGTGACGAGCACGAGGCCCCGGGGCACGTCGGCGAGCTGGAGCACGGCCGCGGGCAGGCCCAGGGCCGCCGGGTCGAGGGCGCCCGTGGGCACGGCCCGGGCCACCACGCTCAGCCGTCCCTGCTGGCGCGCGATCGACAGCCGGAAGCGCCGGCCGTCGTCGAGGGCGATGCTGGTGTCGCTGTCGCCGGTGGCGTCGAAGGCCGCCCGTGCCGCGCCGGGCAGGGCGTGGTCGATGAGCGCGTCGAGGGCCCCCCGGGGCGTGGCCGGCTCGTCGAGCACGACGACGGTGCCGTGCACCCGGGCGGCGGGCGCGCGGCCCTCGGAGAGGAAGAGGTCGGAGGCCTGGCGGGCGTCCATGGTGGACAGCAGCGACAGGAGCCCCGGCGGCGGGCGGCTGGGTAGATCGGTCAGCATGTTGGGACCAGCGTACCCCAGACGCCCCGCAGCGTTGGGGGCGCCCGGTGGCTCAGTTGCGCTGGGCCCGCAGCTTGGCCGGGCGGCGCATCTTCGGGCCCTGGAGGCTGCCCTCGAGGGCGTTGCCGCTGACCGTGGCGATGATCACCCACCCGTCGCCGCTCTCGGCCATGCGGAAGGCCCCGGACTCGTCGACCGTGCCCGAGATGGGGGTGCGGTTCAGCGCCGTGGCCCCGAGCTGGATCTCCAACACGCCGGCGATCTGGCGACCGGTCTGGCTGTTGACACGAATGGTCACGGGCCGGCCGCTCCAGCTGCCGATCCAGGCGCCCTTGACGGGCAGGGAGGGCGGCTCCTCGGGGGCCTCCTCGGCGCCCGCCGCGTCGGCGGGGGCGGGGCCCGTGCTGGCGGCCGCCGCGGGATCGCCGTCGGCGTCGGCCACGGGGGGCACCGTGTCGTCCGGGTCGACCGGGTCTTCCGGGGCATCTGGCTCGACCGGGGCATCTGGCTCGACCGGGTCTCCCGGGGCGTCCGGCTCGACTCCGTCGGCCGGCGTGTCGGGGGACGGGGCGGCGTCCGGCGCGGGGTCTGCGGGGGGGGCCGGGGCGTCGTCGGACGCGGGGGGCGCGGGCGCCGTCGGGGGGGCGGCCGGGTCTGGGGTCTCGGGCGCTGCCGGAGGCTCGGGCGCGGTCGGGGGCGCGGCCTCGGCGGCGGGCACAGGATCCGGTGCGTCGGCAGGGGACGGCGCGGGGGCCCCAGGGTCGGCCGGCGGGGGCGGCTCCGGCGCATCCGCGTCGGCAGAGGCCGGTTCCACAGGCGCCACGCTGTTGCCGGGAACGTCGACAGGCAGGGCATTGTCGGGCTTGGCTGGCGCGGTCTCGGTCGGGGCAGGGGCCGCGGGCGGTGCCACGGTGGTCTCCGGGTCGCCGGTCCCCCCGAGGACGAGCGCCGCGACGAGGGCCAGGGCCCCGCCGACCAGGGCCAGGGGCAGCCAGCGCCGGGCGCCCGGAGGCGGGGGCGCGTCGACGGTGTCGACGGTGCCGGCGGTGTCGACGGGCCCCGGGGCGGCGGGCACAGGGGCCGCGGGGGCCGCAGCAGGGGGCGCCGCGGTGGCCGCCGGGGCGGGCGTGGGGGTGAGCGGCGCGAGGGAGGCGGTGCCCTCGTCCTCGTCCGGGTCGTCGTCCTCGTCGTCAGGGAAGGCCGCCGCGAGGTCGGCCAGGTCGGGCACGGCCGTGCGCGGGTGGCCCGCCAGCGTGCCCAGGGCCGGCACGGCGGTCGGATCGCTCAGCCGCTCGGGGGGCGTGGCCGGGCTCAGGCTCGGGGGCGCGAGGGTCTCGGCGGTCAGGGGCGCGGCCAGCACCGAGGCCCGGGCCAGCGGCATGTGGGCGAGCAGGGCGTGGTCGGCGCCATGGAGCTGCTGGGCGAGCGCGCGCACCGAGGCGGGGCGGCCGTCGGGATCGGGCGAGAGGCAGGACTCGATGGTCGCTGCGAGCTCGGCGGGGCAGTCCGGCCGCAGGTCCACCACCCGGGGGAAGGTGCCCTCTTCGGCCTGCTGGAGGGTCTCGGCGAGGGAGGCCCCGGGCAGGAAGGGGGGGCGGCCCGTCACCATGCAGAAGAGCAGCGCGCCGAGGCTGTAGACGTCGGCCCGGGCGTCGAGCCGGGTGGGGTCGGCGACCTGCTCGGGGGGCATGAAGCCCGGCGTGCCGATGAGATCGCCCTGGAGGGTGTCGCCGCCGATCGTGTCGCCGGCGCCGTCCTGGAGCACCTTGGCGATGCCGAAGTCGGTCACCTTGGCCACCGTGCCCTGGGGGCTGGCCGAGAGCAGGATGTTGGCGGGCTTGAGGTCGCGGTGGAGGATCTGGGCGTCGTGGGCCGCGATCATGCCGGCCATGATCTGGTCGAAGATGCTGAGCGCCTCGGCCAGGGGCAGGGCGCCGGTGCGGCCGAGGTAGGCGTCGAGGCCGACCCCCTCGATGTACTCCATCAAGAGCCCCGCCCGTCCCTCGTGCTCGATCACATCGGTCACGTTGACGACGTTGGGGTGCTTGAGGCGGGCCTGGATGCGCCCCTCCCGGATCAGGCGCCGGCCGATCGCCGAGCCCCGCACCACGAGTACCTTGAGGGCCATCACGGTGCCCAGGGTGGTGTGGCGCACCCGGAAGACCTGGGCGAGGCCGCCCTGGCCGATGAGGCCCTCGACCCGGTAGCGGCCGATCTCTTCGCCCGTCTGGAGCATCTTCAGCCCTCGGCCTGGTCACGGCGGCGGGGGTGGAGGGTGAGGCCGGCGCTGAGCGTGAACACGTCCGAGGGGTTGTTGACCGCCGCGAGGGTCCAGCTCGCGCCCGCCACGAGGGTGGTGCGCTGGCTGCTGCGCACGAGCACCTTGCCACCTGCGCGGAGGAAGCTGCCGTTGAGCCGACCGAAGCGGTCGATGTCGGTGGCCAGGGCGGGGGTGGTCAGCAGCTCTTCCACGTCGATGCCCTGGGGCCGGTAGAACCAGCTGATGCTGGGGCCCACACTCCACCAGCGTCGGGCGCCGGCGAAGACCTCGGCGTCGACCAGGGCCTCCCAGCCCGGAATTGGGGGGCTTGCCTCAGCCACCTTCGAGAAGCGGTGGCGCGCCTGGCCGTCGACGTGGGCGCTCCAGTAGCCCTGGCCGAAGCCGCCGCTCCGGCCCAGCGACAGGCCGCCGCCGAGATCCGTCGTGCCCTCGCCGAGGTTGGTCACCCGGGCGCGCTCGGGGGCGGTGTGCTGGCCGACGCGCAGGGTGGCGAAGGCCGACAGGCTGAGGGGGGCACCGCTGAGCTCGTCGACAAGCAGGGCCTTCACGCGGCCGCTGAGGTTGCCGAAGCCCTCGGTGGTCGCGCAGGTCTTGGGGCCGAGGGAGGCACAGACCGGCCCGGGGCGGTTCGCCGCGACCCGGTGGTAGGGCACGGCCAGCTCGAGCTCGATGTTGTCGCGGAGGCCGTGGCTCACGATGGCCGTGGCGCCGATGGTCTCGATGCCGTCGTCGACGGGGATGTCGCCAGCGGCGCCCTTGCCGTCCTTGCCCGAGAGGGTCTCGAAGCGCTGGTACTCGCTGCCGAGGTAGACCGAGGTGTTGCCCTCGCCCATGACCCAGGGGCCGCTCCCGGCCTCTGCCCGGGGCGAGGCCAGGGTCGCGGCGAGGGCGAGGGTGGGGGCGAAGAGGCGGCGGGACGCGGTCATGCGGGCTCCGGTGGCGGGAGAGGCGGTGGAACAGACGACTTCGATGTCGTTGGTTCCCAAGCTATCGGCTCCGCAGGGCAGTTCCGGGGATCGACAGAGGGGATGTCAGGTCGCGGCGGTGGTTCCGATCGAAGCTGGGACCAACATCCCGCGGCCGCGGCGCGTGGAGGGGGGGGCGGCGTCAACCCATCTTCGGGCGCCACGGCGACCCGGATCAGACGATCCGGGGGTCGTGACGCTTGGTGACAACACCGCGGGCCTCCAGGGGCCGGGGGCGCGGCACGCCGCGACTCTAGCCCGTCTATAGGCCCCTGCCGGCCGGGTGAGATCCCGCGCCACCTCGTGCAATTCTCCTTCGCTCCACCCCCGGGCCCACCGGGCCGATGGGGCGGGTGGTCTCGCCCCGGAGTCGAGGCCGCTCCACCTCCCCCCCCTAAAGCGCAGCTGCACTTCGGCCGATTCTCACTACAGGTCCCCAGGCATGGACTCCCTGATCGCCGTGTCGTAGGATCACCAATTCCGAACCCCGCCGGGAGGCTCGCATGAGCCGGATCTTGTTCGTCGACGACGAACCGCTCATCCTGAACAGCCTCGAGAAGCGGCTGCGGCGTCGACGTCCGGAGTGGGAGGTCCACTTCGCGTCCTGCGGTGCCGATGCCGAGGCCCTGCTCCACGACCACGAGTTCGACGTCGTCGTGACCGACATGCGCATGCCCGGCATGGACGGTGCGACGCTCCTCGCCATCGTGCGCCGCGAGCAGCCCGAGTCCTTCCGCATCGTCCTCTCCGCCCACATGGGCCGCGACACCCAGCTCCGGGCCCTGCCGGTCACCCACCGCTTCCTCTCGAAGCCCTGTGTGCCCGACGAGCTCGAGCGCGTGCTCCAGCAGGCCCTCGAGCTCCGCGAGCGCTTCGGCAACCCCGAGCTCCACCGCCTCGTCGGCGAGGTCCGCCAGCTCCCGAGCCCCCCGCGGATCTTCCACGAGGTCTCGAAGCTGATGTCGGATCCCCGCACCAGCCTCAAGCAGATCGCCGGGGTCGTCGACAAGGATCCGGCCATCGCGGCGCGGCTGCTCCATGTGGCCAACTCGGCCTTCTTCGGCATCCGGCGCCAGATCCGCACGACCGTCGAGGCCCTCAACTGGCTCGGCGTGGATCTCGTCCGCAAGCTCGTCATCAGCTCCGAGCTGAACCGCAAGATGAAGGGCGCCAGCGACGACCTGCTCCAGAGCGTCCAGACCCACGCCCTGCTCACGGCCCGCATCGCCTCGCGGCTGGTCGACGCCCAGCAGTCGAGCGTGGTGGCCACCGGCGCCCTCCTCCACCGGGTGGGGCTGCTGGTGCTCGCCTCGGCCCAGCCCGCCCGCCTCGCCAAGGTCGAGGCCCTGGTCAAGGCGGGCCGCTCCCAGGCCGCGGCCGAGCGCGAGATCTTCGGCTTCACCCACGCCGACGTCGGCGGCCACCTGCTCAACCTCTGGGGGCTGCCCCTCGACATCGTCGAGGCCGT
Organism: Myxococcota bacterium; assembly: GCA_964226865.1. Taxonomy (GTDB): domain Bacteria; phylum Myxococcota_A; class UBA796; order UBA796; family UBA2385; genus CAXQUZ01. The sequence continues at coordinate 5,678 of CAXQUZ010000566.1, forward strand.
GGCGAACCACCTCGAGCCCCAGCTGCCCGACCGGAGCGGTGCGCTCGACATCGCCGGCGCCGTCCACGTGGGCTCGCGCTTGGCCACGGCCGCCATCCGCCGCGGCTCCGCCTATGTCGAGCCCCACGACCTCCACCTCGACGAGAGCTATGTCGAGGCCACGGGCATCGGCGCCCAGCTCCGAGACTGGTGTCTCGCGGCCCACCACCACCACCTCGACATGCAGTCCGAAGCAAGCCCCTGACGGGCAGAACCGCGCGGTCGCATTAAGGCGGGGTCGCCACCGGAGGCCCCATGACCGTCGCTGCCCGGCTCCAGTCCCTCATCCGCACCGAGGGCACCGCGATCGATGTGATCGCGGCCTTCCTGGATGATCTCGACCACGCCGGCCGCATCGAGGCCACCCGCAGCCTCGGCCGGGCCGATCAGCGGCGCCTGTGGAAGAAGGCGGCCCAGTCGCGGCCCCTGACCATGGATGACTTCGTGCCGCCCACGGTCGCGCCCCTCACCGAGGTCATCCACCACGGCCGCAACACCCTGCCGCTGCCGCCGGTCTTCAAGAACTTCGAGAAGCGCTTCTGTCGCCCGGCTGCCGGCGGCGACCGCCTCTTCGGCTACAACGAGGGCGCCACCCGCCCGCTCATCGGGCCGGGCTACTTCGTGCTCATCCCGACGGCGGGCAACTCCGACTGGTCGGTGCGCGGCGCGGTCGTCGTCGACTACTTCCAGGTGCCCGACGCGGCGGTCGTGGACGGCTGGCCCCCGGTCATCCCCAACCGCCAGGGCGTCCAGCGCCTCGTCTACTTCGAGACCCGCGACTTCATGCGGCGGGTCTCGACCCAGGTCACGGTGGGCGCCGCCTACAAGCGCGAGAACGCCCTCGACCACTACTTCATGCTGGTGCGCGAAGACCGCTGAGCGGCCCGACCGGGCGCCTCAGTCGCGCTTGAAGGGGCCGTGGTGGGCGAGGGCCGGGAGCTGGGCGCGCAGCTCGGCGGTCTCGGCCTCGACGGCCTCCTGGACGGCGGCGGCCAGGCCCCCGTGGCGCAGCCAGTGCGACGAGTAGGTCTCGGCAGGCAGCAGCCCCCGGCGCAGCTTGTGGCCCCCCTGGGCGCCCGCCTCGAAGCGGGTCCAGCCGCGCGCGATGCACAGCTCGATGGGGCGGTGGTAGCAGACCTCGAAGTGCAGCGCCTCGTGGCCGGGCAGGCAGCCCCAGTAGCGGCCGTAGAGGTGGCGGCCCCGCTGGAAGGCGAGGGCGCCGGCCACGTACTCGCCGTCCTTCTCGACCAGCAGCCCGATGGCCAGCGCGGCGAGGGTCTCGGGCGCGAGGGCGAAGAAGTCGGGGGTCAGGTAGGCCTCGCCCCACTTCTTCTCGCAGGTGAGGCGGTAGAAGCGCTCGAGGGCGCCCCACTCCCGGGGCCCCAGCGCCGGGCCCTCGATGACCCGGAGGGTGGCGCCCAGCTCGGCGACCCGGCGGCGCTCGCGGCGGGTCTCCTTGCGGCACTTCGCGCGGAAGGTCGACAGCCAGTGGTCGAAGTCGGTGTAGCCGGCGTTGGTCCAGTGGAACTGCTGGGTGACCCGGCCCAGGAAGGGGCCCGCCGCGGGGATGCGCGCGTGCTCGGCGGCCGTGGTGAAGAGCAGGTGGATGCCCGAGGCCCGGCCCGCGTCGGCGAGGTGGCGGAGGCCCTCGAGGATGGCGTGCTCGACGGCGTCTTGGGAGAGTGCGGGGCCGCCCTCGGGGCCGCCCGGGGCCGGGTGGACCAGCAGCCGCCGCCCGGTCGCCGGGGTGAAGGGCACGGCCACCGTGACCTTCGGGTAGTAGGGGATGCCGGCGCGCTCACAGGCCCGGGCCCAGCCCCAGTCGAAGATGTACTCGCCGTAGGAGTGGCCCTTGAGCCAGGCGGGCGCCCCGCCCACGAGGGTGCCGTCCGCCCGGTGGACCAGCACGGGGGCCGGCAGCCAGCCCGTGTCGGCGGTCGCGCTGCCCGAGGCCTCGAGGGTGTGGAGGAAGGCGTGGGTGCAGAAGGGATCGTCGGGGGGCACGAGGGCGTCCCATGCGGCCGGATCCACCTCGGAGAAGGAGGGCAGCACGGAGATCTCGAGCCGGTCCAGGCCAGATCGGGACGGGTCGGGGGCGGCGGGTCGTGACATGCTGCGGGTCTAGCGCAGCCACCCGGTCGGGCCACCTCGTGCCCGGGGCCGGTCCCGCGGCTGCGGCCGTGCCCGTCCCCGCCCCGAGCCCCGATGTCTTCTGAAGCGCCCACCGCCCAGCTCCTGCCCCTCGACTTCGACCCGGGCCCCGTCCCGGGCAGCTGGGAGTTCGCCGTCGTCACCCCCCGGCGCGCCGTGGATCCCCGCGGCATGGTGCGGGCCGCCGAGATCTGGCGCCTCGCCCAGGAGGCCGCCGTCCAGGGCACCATCGCGCTGGGCTGGTCGCCGGAGCGGCTGCGGCGCGAGCAGCGGGCCTTCGTCGTGAGCGACATGACCGTCGTGCACCACCGCCAGGCCGCCTATGGCGAGCGGGTGCGCGCCCGCACCTGGGTGCGCAGCGTCCACCGCAGCACCCTCTTCGGCCGCGAGCTGCGCCTGTGGAGCCCCCACGGTCCCATCGCCGCCATCGCCCAGCGCTGGGCCCACGTGGCCTGGACGGGACCGGACGCCCTCGAGGTCTGCCCGGCGAAGGCGGATCTGCTGGGCGCCATGCAGGCCGCCCCGACGCCCGGGGTGCCCGTGCCCGCCCTGCCCCCGGTGGTCCGCCCGGTCGCCCCGGTCGGCTGGTCCCACCGCATCGAGGTCTGGCACACCTGGATGGACCCCCTCGGCCACGTCAACCACCCCGCCTACCTCGACTTTGTCGACGAGGTGCTCTGCCGCTGGGTGCACGCGACCGGGGGCGACGCCCAGAGCATCGTGCCGGTGGCCGACCGCCTGCGCTACCGCCAGGCCGCCAACGCCACCTGGACCCTGCGCGTTGCGCTCGTGCTCCGGGGCGAGACGGCGGACGGCGCGGCCGTGCTGGACGCCCGCATCCTGCGCGAGGACGACGGTGCCCTGCTCGTGCGCGGCACGGTGGTGCGGCGGGTGCCGGCGGTCGCGGCGCTGGTCGCGGCGGGTCAGGCGATCAGGTAGCCGCCGTCGACCTGGAGGGCGGCGCCGGTCGTGTAGCTGGCGGCGTCGCTGACGAGGTAGTGCACCGCGCCGGCGATCTCGTCGGGCTGGGCGATGCGGTCGGCCGGCACATGGGCCAGGATCTTCTTCACGAGGGCGTCGTTCTTCGTGAGGGCGCTGGCGAAGTGGGTGTCGGTGAAGCCCGGCAGCACGCAGTTCACCCGGATGCGCTGGGGGGCCAGCTCGGCGGCGAAGGCCTTGGTCATCGAGACGATGGCGGCCTTCGAGATCGAGTAGATGCCCTGCCACATGCCCGGGATCTCGGCGTTGACCGAGGCGATGTTGACGATGGCGCCGCCGCGCTCGCCCATGAGGCGGGCCGCCGCGGCCGAGGCGGCGAAGTAGCCCTTGATGTTGACCTCGATGGTCTTGTCGAAGGCCCAGTCCGGGGTGTCGACGATGGGGCCGAAGTAGGGATTGGCCGCGGCGTTGTTGACGAGGATGTCGAGGCGGCCGTGCTGTTCGGGGATGCTGGCGATGGCCGCGCGCAGGGCCTCGGTCTGGCCGATGTGGATGGGCAGGGCCGAGGCCGTGTGGCCGGCGGCCTGGATCTCGGCCACGACAGCGGCGCAGCCCTCGGCCTTGCGGCTGCTGACGAGCACGTGGGCGCCGGCGGCGGCGAGGCGGTGGGCGATGGCGGCGCCGATGCCGCGGCTCGAGCCGGTGACCAGGGCCACCCGGCCGCTGAGGTCGAAGGAGGGGCCGCCGGGGGCAGCGGGGGAGGCGGTCATGGGCTCTCTCCGTCGGCAGCGTCGATGAGCTGCAGGCAGCGACCCTCGAGGTAGCGGGCCATCTCGCCAAAGGAGGCGAAGGCCGGGTTGCGGGTCTGCTGGTGGTGGTAGCGGTAGTAGATCTGCTGGAGGATGGCCGCGAGGCGGAAGATGCCGCAGACCACGTAGAAGGTGAAGGGGCGCGGGCCGAGGCCGCTCTGGGCGAGGTAGCGGTCGACGAGCTCCTGGCGGGTGGCCATGCCGGGCAGGTGGGTCGGCTGGCGGCGCATGAGCATCGAGACGGCGTCGTCGTCGGCCTGGACCCAGTAGGCGAGGGAATTGCCGAGGTCCATCAGCGGGTCGCCCAGGGTGCACATCTCCCAGTCGAGCACCCCGATGATGCGGGTGGGGTCGGCCGGGTCGAGCACGAGGTTGTCGAAGCGGTAGTCGTTGTGGATGAGGCAGGTGGCCACGTCGTCGGGAATGCGGGCGTGGAGCCAGTCCATGACCCGGTCGAAGGCGGCCGCCCCGGGGGTGCGGGCCTTGTCGTAGCGCCGCGACCAGCCCTCGACCTGGCGGCGGCAGTAGCCGGCCCCGCGGCCCAGATCGCGCAGCCCCACCGCGTCGACGTCGAGCTGGTGGAGGGCGAGGAGCCGGTCGAGGGCAGATCGGAAGAGCACACGTCTGAACTCCAGTCACCGCATGCTATCGCGGATGCCGTCTTGTGCTTG
>CAXQUZ010000567.1:0-2417 GCA_964226865.1 Myxococcota bacterium
CTGGCGGGCCTCGCTGTGCTGCGCCGCCGCGACTGAGCGACCGCGACCCGGGGGCCCGGCAAGGTCCCCGGGTCCGCTCAGCGCCCGACGCGCCGCTTCGCGCGGTGGAGGGCCTCGCAGAGCGAGAGGGGAGCGCGGCAGCGCCGGATGGGGTCCCGCGTCCGTCTACCGGGCGACGCGCCGCTTCGCGCGGTGGAGGGCCTCCTTGACCACGTACTTGCCGAACTTGAGGTCGTGGAGGACGCGGGGGCCCATCCGCTTGGGCTCCTGGGCCACCCGCCAGGCCCACTCCATGCCGACCTTCTGGACGAGGCGCGGCGCCCGGGTGTACTGGCCGGCGGCGATGTCGAAGGCGCCGCCCACCCCCATCACGAAGGGCACCTCGAGGGCCGCGCGGTTGCGCTCGACGAAGTCCTCCTTCTTGGGGCTCGAGATGGCGATGAGCAACACATCGGCCTTCGATGCGTTGATCTGCTCGACGATCTCGGGCTCGTCGGCCTCCTTGAAGTAGCCGTTGCGGGTGCCGGCGATCTGCAGGCCCGGGAAGCGGCGGCGGAAGCTCTCGGCGGCCTTCTGGAGCAGCTCTTCCTTCGTGCCCAGCAGGAACACCCGGTAGCCCTTGGTGGCCGCCACGGGCAGCAGCGCCTACATGATGTCGACGCTGGGCACCCGGGCCGGCAGCGGATCGCGGAACAGCCGGCTGAGCCAGACGATGGGCATGCCGTCGGCCGTGATCTGGTGGGCCCGCAGGATGCTCTCGGCGAACGCGGGCTCCTCCTTCATCTTGAGCAGCCGGTCGACGTTCACGCCGACGCTCTGGGTGAGGGTGGAGCGGTCGGCGATGGCCGCCTCGACCTGGGCGATGGCCTGGTCGAGGTCGACGCGCTCGAAGGGCACGCCGAACATCTGCACACGATCGGTTCCGAGCTCTGCCATGGGGGCCTCCTGGGGCTACGACCGGCCTCAGCCGGCGCAGGTCTCCTGCTTGACGAGCATCTGGCGGACGGCGGACGACATGCCCGGGCCGAAGCTGGCGGCGTCGTGGATGCGGTCCCAGTTGTCGCGGAACCAGCGCACGGTCTCTTCCAGGCCCTGCTCGAAGGGGGTGTCGGGGGCGTAGCCGATGAGGCCGCGGGCCTTGTCGACGCTCGCGAGCAGCCGCTTCTTGGTGTCCCAGCGGCGGCGGGGGGCGAAGTTGATGCCCGCCGTCGAGCCCGTGGCCTCGATGATCATCTCGGCGAGGTCGCGGATGCGGGTCTCGCGGCCGCTGGCGAGGTTGAACTCCTGGCCGATGGCGGCCTCGACCACGCCGGCCCGCAGCAGGCCGTCGGTGATGTCGTGCACGAAGGTGAAGTCGCGGGTCTCGGAGCCATCGCCGGTGATGGGCAGGGGCAGCCCCAGCATCGCCCAGTAGATGAAGTTGGGGATGACGTTGCGGTACTGGCCGGGGACCTCACCGGGGCCGTAGCTGTTGAAGAAGCGGGCCTTGACGATGGGCAGGTCGTGGTGGTGCCAGAAGAAGTTGCCGTAGAGCTCGCCCAGCATCTTGGTGATCTGGTAGGGCGTCGTCAGGTGCATGCTCATGAACTCTTCCTTGAGCGGAAGAGGCGCCGAGCTGCCGTAGATGGAGCAGCCCGAGCTGGCGTAGACGAAGCGGCTCGTGCCCTGGAGCGTCGCGTACTCCATGAGCTTGAGGGTGCCCATGCCGTTGACCATGAGGTCGTTCTCGGGGTGGTCCACCGAGTTCTGGTTCGCGAAGAAGGCCGCGAGGTGGAAGATCACGTCGGGCTTCTCGAAGAAGACCCGCTTGAGCTTCACCTCGTCGAGGATGTCGCCCTCGACGAACATGACGTTGTTCAGCGAGGGCACGGCCCAGCGCTGGCCCGACACGAGGTTGTCGAGAACGATGACCTTCTCGGCATACTGGGCGATGGCACGGGTGAGGTTGCTGCCGATGGCGCCGGCCCCTCCCGTGATGAAGATGGTCTTCCCGGCGTAGGCGGCGGCGAAGTCGAGGTTCGCGAGGTCGACGGCAGAGCTGGCGGTCGTGTCGGACATGGGGCAATCCGTGCGGGGGAGGAGCGGGGCGCACGCGGCGCCGGGGAGGCTGTGCCTGCTGTTGTACTGGCCACCGGCGGGGGCGTCGCTCGCGCGGGCTTGCACAGGGGTGGGCCGGGCCGGGTGGTCGCTATATCGGGCTTGCCTGCACTGAGCGCGCGCGCGGGGCCGGCAAACGCCCGCAAGCTGTGCGCGCGCAACCGGGAGCCCGCGTGTCGCCCTCCTCTGATGCCGCCCCGGCGGCCGCGCCCTTCGCCGGGCCCCTGTTCCTCGTGGGCATGCCCCGCTCGGGCACGAAGCTGCTGCGCGACCTGCTCAACCAGCACCCCGACATCGGAGATCGGAAGAGCGTCGTGTAG
>CAXQUZ010000568.1:0-7693 GCA_964226865.1 Myxococcota bacterium
GCGGTGACTGGAGTTCAGACGTGTGCTCTTCCGATCTTGCCGATCGCTGGCGCCGTGTCGCCCGCGTGGGTGGTGCCGGCGTGGTCGGTGCTGCGGTGGTCACGGTGCTGGGGCTGCTGGCCCACCAGGTGGCCGAGGGCCCAGCCTGGGAGGTCCACGCGGTGCAGGTCGCGGGCAATGTGCGGGTGAGCGAAGACGCGGTCCGCCACCTGGCCGACATCCGCACGGGCACCCACCTCTTCCAGGTCGATCTCCAGCGGGCCGTCACCGCCGTCCAGGACCACCCCTGGGTGCACTCGGCCGAGGCCCGCCGGGTGGTGCCGAGCACGGTCGAGCTGGTCGTCGTCGAGCACGAGCCGGCCCTGCTGGTGGCCCTCGATCGCCTCTGGTACGCCGACCGCGACGGGGTGCCCTTCGCCCCCGCGACGACGACCGACCTCGACTACCCCGTGGTGACCGGAATCGACCGGCGCCTCGCCGACGCCCGGCCCGACCTCGCCCGGGCCATCGTGCTGGGCGCGCTGCGCATCCTCGACGCCGTCGACGGCGACCCGCGCATCGGTCCCGACCGGGTCAGCGAGCTGCGCTTCGACGACGGGCTGGGCTTCACCCTCGTGCTGCGCAGCGGCACCGAGCTCATCCTCGGCTTCGACGCCCCCGACGGCGCCCTCGACCGCCTCGAGAAGATGGTGGCGGCCGGGCTGGTGCTCGAGCGCCCCCAGCGCATCGACCTCGACGTCGACACGGTGGCCATCGCCACCCCCCTTCCCCCGCCGGGGCAGGCCGAGCTGAGCCTCGGCGCCCCGCGCATCGACTGACCCCTTCCCTTTCTGACGACACCCCCCGTCCTGGCCCAGCCGCGGCCGACCCCCAAGGAGCTGTGATGAGTAGGATGCACCTCGACTTCGTGCATGAAGACGTGCACAAGGCCCAGATTCGGGTCATCGGAGTGGGCGGCGGCGGCGGCAACGCGGTGAACAACATGATCGAGTCCGGCATGTCCGGGGTCGAGTTCATCGCCGTCAACACCGACGCCCAGGACCTCGAGCGCTCGCTCGCCCCCCGCCGCTTCCAGCTCGGTGGCCAGCTCACCAAGGGCCTGGGCGCGGGCGCCAACCCCGAGATCGGCCGCGAGGCCGCCCTCGAGGACCGCGACCGGATCGCCGAGCTCGTCGCCGGCGCCGACATGGTCTTCATCACCGCCGGCATGGGCGGCGGCACCGGCACGGGCGCGGCCCCGGTCATCGCCCAGGTGGCCAAGGAGCTCGGCGCCCTCACCGTGGCGGTCGTGACCCGGCCCTTCGGCTTCGAGGGCCGCCGCCGCCGCAAGCAGGCCGAGGAGGGCATCGAGAACCTCCGCCAGGTCGTCGACACCCTGATCACCATCCCGAACCAGCGCCTCATCAGCATGGCGACCGAGCGCACCACCATGCGCGAGGCCTTCCAGATGGCCGATCTGGTGCTGTTCCAGGCCTGCAAGGGCGTGAGCGACCTGATCAACTTCCAGGGCATCGTCAACGTCGACTTCGCCGACGTGCGCACCATCATGGCCGACAAGGGCCTCGCCCTCATGGGCGTGGGCCTGGGCCAGGGCGAGCACAAGACGGTCGAGGCGGCCCAGAAGGCCATCTCGAGCCCGCTGCTCGACGACGTCAGCATCGCCGGCGCGACCTCCGTGCTCATCAACATCACGGGCAACAGCGAGCTCACGATGTTCGAGGTCCACGAGGCCAGCACGATGATCCAGGAAGAGGCCCACGAGGACGCCAACGTCATCTGGGGCTGGGTCATCGACGAGGGCATGAAGGACGAGGCCCGGGTGACGGTCATCGCCACCGGCTTCGAAGAGGCCTGGCTGCAGAACACGCCGGACGTCGAGAGCCGGGTGCGCAAGGTGGTCAACAGCCGCCCGGGCAGCGCCTTCCGCGCCGCCCCCACCGCCTCGAACCCGAGCCTCGCCAGCGGGCTGAACCCCGACGACTACGACATCCCGACCTTCTTCAAGAACGTCGACTGAGCCACCGGTCCGCCGGTGTGTCGGGGGCCCCTGCGGGGGCCCTCGCGCGTTCTTGGGCGGAGGGCCGCTGAGAGGACGGTCCCGGGGAGGGGACCCGGGAGGGCCCGGCCCGCTGCCGACGGGGGCCGAGGACGGGGCGGACGGCGCCGGGCAGGGCAGCACCGGGCAGCGGGCGCCGCTGCAGGACACTGCGGGGCAGGGCCGTGGGGCAAGAGACCGCGGGGCAGGGGACCAGCGGGGCAGGGGACCAGCGGGACAGGGGGCCACATGCGAGGCGGGCCGGCACGGCCCGGGGGCCGGGCACTGGGTGGCCGGTGTGCCCGGGCCAAGACGCAAGAACGCCCGCCGAGGTGGCGGGCGTTCAGGGTTGGGAAGGCCCTCAGCAGAGGGCCAGACCCATCAGCTCACTTGGAGCCGCCGGCGCTGGCGCAGGCGTCAGCGGCCGTGCTGGCGTCGAAGCTGGGCGAGTAGTAGAAAGCGGTGATGCTGCTGGCGCCCGAGGGGTAGTCGCCACCGGCGCTGGTCACGTCGCACTGGCCGACGGCGCCGTCAGCGCACTCGGCGCCGTAGGCGGTGTCGATGCTGTAGGTGCTGGCGATGCCGGAGCACCAGCTCTCGGTGTCGCTGTAGCCGTCGAACTCGATGCAGAGATCGAGGCCGGTCCAGTCGCAGGCGTCGACGCTGGAGCCGCCGTCGCCGCCGTCGGTGCCGTCGGTGCCGTCGGTGCCGCAGGCGTTGGTGGCGCCACCGGTCTCACCGGAGTCGCCGCCCTTGTCCTTGCAGCCGACCATAAGGGAGCCCATAGCGAGAGCGAGCACGAAAGTCTTGGTGTTCATCGGATCCTCCATCTTGTGCCGATGTGTCGGCCACGCTTCTATAGCATCCCCTCAGACCGATCAAGGGAGGTTCTCTCGGATCCGGCGAGATTTGAGACCCTTGGCGACAGAGATCCGTCGCCGGTGTCGCCCAGAATGGTTTGCTGACGGTTGTTTCGGGCAAATGTGAAGTCTGGGGCCTCGTCGAGAGTGCGCTGGTGGTGGGGACGGGCTGGGCGAGAGGGGGGACGCGGCGGGCCACCGGGCCGGGCGGGAGGCGGCGGCCTCGCGTGCCCAGGATGGACGATGAGCACGGGGTGGTGGGCGAGGTCATGCCGGGGGCGAGGAGGCAGATCGGCTGCGGCCGGCGCGGTGGATCCCGGCCCGCCCGGCACCGGGACGGGATCCGATCCACACGAGGGAGGGCGGGGGCTCCCGTGACCCCCGCAGGGTCGGCGGCGAGGCACCGGGGGGCCGGCCGCCTGTGCGAGGATGGCGCGCCGCTGGGGAGGTCTGCCCGTGCCCGACGTCTTGCTCCGCCTGCTCGCCCGGCTGGGGGCGCGGCCGCTGGCCCTGGCGGTGCTGGCAGGGACGCTCACCGTGCTGCTCTGCCTGCCCGCCCTGGGCCACGGCTGGTACGGCGACGACTGGTTCCACCGCAGCCTGCTCACCCGCACGGGCATGTTCGCGGCGGTCGAGCCCGAGCACCACCCGGTCTGGGTGCTGTTTCGCTTCCTCGGGCCGGGCGGCGCGACCGCCTTTCTCGACGCCAACGGGCTGTCGCCCTGGTGGGCCGACGCCGACGTGCGGGCGGCCTTCCTGCGCCCCCTCAGCGCGCTGACCCACATGCTGGACGCGGCCCTGTGGCCGGGCTCGGCGCCCCTCCAGCACGCCCACTCGCTGCTGTGGACGGGGCTCGGGGTGGCGAGCATGGGGGCGGCCCTGCGGCGCATGCTCGGGGGCGCCCTGCCCGCCGCCACGGTGGCCCTGGCCGTGCTGATCTACGCGGTCGAGGACGCCCACTCGACGCCCGCGGCCTGGCTGGCCAACCGCAACGCGATGGTGGCCCTGGCCTTCGGCGGGCTCGCAATCCAGGCCCACCTGCGCTGGGTCGTGGACGGGCGGCGGGCATGCGCGCCGCTGGCGGTGGGGGCCGCGGCCCTTGCCCTGGCGGCGGCCGAGGCGGGGCTCGGCGCCCTGGGCTGGATCCTGGCCTGGCAGCTCACCTGTGATCCGAGCCCCTGGCCCCGGCGGCTGGCGCGGCTGGCGCCCCATGTCGCCCTGGTGGTCGGCTGGCGGCTGCTCTACGACCACTGGGGCTACGGCGCCGAGAACAGCGGTCTCTACGTCGATCCGGGGGCCGGACCGGGGCTGTTCCTCGGGGTGCTGGCCCAGCGCTGGCCCGTGCTCGTGGCGGGGCTCTGGGCGCCCCTGCCCGTCGACCTCTGGGCCGTGGTCCCGGCGCGGCTCCACACGGCCGTGGGCCTCGCGGCGGGCGCCGTCGTCGCGGGCATGGGGGCGCTGGCCTGGCCGGTGCTCCGGGCGCCGGGTCCCGTGGGCGATCGGGCCCGGCTCCTCGCCCTCGGTGCGGGGGTCTGTCTGGTGCCGCCGAGCGCGACCTTCCCGATGGACCGGGTGGTGGGCTTTGCCGCGGCGGGCAGCGCGGCCCTGGCGGCCCTGCTCTGGCGCCACGGGCCGCAGCGGGGGCCGCGGCAGGCACTGGCCCTCGGGCTGGTGCTGCTCCACGGGCCCGTCTCTGCGGGGCTCCTGGTGGCCCGGGTCTGGGGGCTGCCGCTCATGGGCGAGGTCTTTGGCGCCGGGGCCGAGGGGGCGCCGACCGATGCGGCGCTGGCCGACCAGACCCTCGTCTTCGCCAACGGCACCGACTTCGCGGCGATCTACACCCCGGTCCAGCGGGCCGCGACCGGGGCAGCGCCCGTGCCCCGGGCGACCGTGCTGCTGGCGCCGGCGCTGGGCGCCCACGAGGTCCACCGGACCGACGACCACACCCTCGTCTACACCGCAGAGGAGGGCTTTCTCGCCCGCGGCATGGACCAGCTCTTCCGGGCCCCCCACCGGCCCATGGCCCCGGGCACGGTGGTCGAGCGGCCGGGCTTCACGGCCGAGGTCCGCAGCTGCACGCCGGACGGCCGGCCCCAGACCGTCGCCTTCCGCTTCGACCGTGTGCTCGAAGATCCGGGGCTGCGCTGGGTGGCCTTCACGGGCCTCGATCCGCTCGCCGCGCCCCACCTGGGGCCCTGGCAGCCCCCCGCCGTGGGCCAGACCGTCACCCTGGCCCCGGCGGCGCCCCTGCGCTGAGCGCCCCGCAGCCGAGGGCAGGACAGGCGGCGTCGAGGGTCGCCGACCAGATCGCGGGCGCATACTCCGGTGGGGGGCGGGGGGCCGTGTGGCGTCCGCCGCGGGTGGCGGTCTCGGCGGCGGCGAGGGCGGCGGCGGCACAGGCGGTCTCGGCGTCGGGGGCCCGCCCAGCGCCCGTGCGGCGCGCCAGGGGCAGCGAGAGGCGCGGGCCGGCCAGCGCCCGGGCGGCGGCCAGGGCGGCGGCATCCGTGTCGTGTCCCGGGGGGGCGACGGCCCAGGCCAGCCCGGTGGCGGCGGCGTCGCGGTCGTCGGCGGCCAGGCCCGCCCACCAGGCCTGCAGCGCGGCGCTCTCGACCGGGCCCGGGCCCCGCAGCCCGAGCCCCGCCCGTCGGCCCTGCTCGACGACATGGGCGGCGTGGCAGGCGGCCAGGGGGTCGTCGTGGCCGGCGGTCCAGGCCTGGGCGGCGGCGAGGTCGACCGGGCGGCCCTGGCGGAGGGGGTGGCGCTGGGCGGGCATGCCCGGGGGCACGGTGGGATCGGGGACGGGCCGCAGGGGGGCCAGGGGGGCCGAGCGGCCGGGCGCCGGCCCGCCCGTCCAGGCCGCCACCCGCCACCCGAGGCCCACCACGGCGACGAGGGCGAGGGCGCCGGTGGCCAGGCGCCGTCCCCGGGCCGCCCCGGAGAGGGGCAGGGAGGCGGCCCCCACCACCAGCAGGGGCCAGGCCGGCGCCCGGTAGCGCCAGTGGAAGGGCGCGAAGCCCGACAGCGGGGGCTGGTCGGCCCACAGATCGGCCCGCAGGGCCCAGGCCAGGCCCAGCGCCGCGAGGCCCAGGGCCACCGCGGGCTGGCGCCGGAGCCCCGCGAGGCCCAGCACCACCGTGAGGCCGACGGCGAGCATGCCCAGGGCATCGACCGGGTCCCCTGCGCCGGGCCACAGCCGGCCGGGCCCCAGATCGCCCCCGACCCAGGCCAGCAGGGCCCCGGGCGCCGCGGGCTGGAGGGCACCCATGCGCTGGGTCTCTGCGGCCCAGGCGGACGGGCGGGCCCCATAGAATTGCAGGGCCGGCAGCAGCCCCGCCGCCGTGCCGAGGGCGAGGCCGCCGAGAACCACAGCCCCCGGTCCCCGGGGCGCGCGCCAGATCCCGGCGAGGCCGACCGCCGCCAGGGGCAGCCCCACCCAGGCGCTCGTGCGGCAGAACCAGAGCCCCAGTCCCGCGAGCAGCCCGGCCCCGGTCGCCGCCGCCAGCCGGGCCCCGGGCCGCGGCACCGCGCCCGCCGCGAGGGCCAGCAGCAGCGCGCCCAGGGCCAGCGCCCCCGACTCGACGTGGTTGCCCCAGCCCGTCAGGGCGAGCTCGCGGTAGGCGAAGGGGGCCGCCGCCAGCAGCAGGCCCGCCCGCAGGGCCCCGGACGGCCCGGCGGCCCGGGTGGCGAGGCCCGCCACCGCCGCCACCACCCCGAGGTGGAAGAGGGCCGGCACGAGCTTCCAGACGCCCACGGTGGGCCCCAGCAGCCGCAGCAGGGGGGCGCCCACCACCGCCTCCGCGGTGCAGCCGCCGCAGAAGTCCCGATACTGGAGCGCGAGCAGCCGGTCGGCGTGGCCGCAGGCGAGCTGGAGGGCGGCCCGGGCGTTGCGGCCCTCCTCGAAGCCGACCACCGTCCAGGGCCCGCGGGCGATGTCGACCAGCACGAGCAGGGCCTCGGCGGCGACCACGGCGGCCACCGCCCGGGGGCTGCTCAGCGCGCGAGGCAGAGGTTCTCGAGCCACACGGCCTCGTTATTGGTCTCGTCACACTCGTCGTAGATGCCGTCCTCGGCGTCGTTCCCGCCGTCCACCGTCGCCCAGAGGCGCACGGGGTTGAAGGCGCCCACGCCGATGTCGAAGCGGATGGCGTCCTCGACCACCCCGCCCAGCAGCGGTGTCTCGATGTCGCGGCGGTCGAGCTCGACCACCGTGCCGTCGTCCAGCTCGCCCCACACGATGAGCGTCGTGCCCGCCTCGGCGTCGAGGTAGCCCCGGTTGCCGACCTGGACGTAGACGACCAGGGTGCCCTCGTCGCAGTCGTCCAGGCAGACCTTCGGCACCTCGACGAGCAGGTCGGGGTACTCGCCGTCCTGGCCGGCGGTCACGTCGCCCGAGCGGAAGTTGTTGTAGCTGAGCCAGTTCAGGTCGGGGTGGGTGGGGATGCTGCCGTCGTCGTTGACGTTGGTGATGTGGTAGGCGTGCTGGTTCCAGATGCGCCGCCCCTCCTTCCACGAGTTGTCGGCGTCGCCGAAGACGTAGAAGCCGAGGTGGCTGCCGGTGTTGGGCACCACGATCTCGGCCTGGCCGTCGGCGTCGACGTCGGCGACGATCGAGTACTCCGTCCAGGTGGCGTTGCCGTGCTCCGTGGACTCGAGCTTCACGGCGCCGCTGACCCCGTCGAAGACCCACAGCCGGGTCTCGTCGGCGTAGACCACGTCGGCCACCCCGTCGCCCTCGAAGTCGAAGACCGCCGAGCCGGTGTTGCCGCTCGAGGCGTCCTGGGTGGTGCGCTCCCAGAGC
>CAXQUZ010000569.1:0-7868 GCA_964226865.1 Myxococcota bacterium
CGCCGGACGGGGGACGCACGACATACTTCAGTTCGATGCGTCGTCACTTCGAAGCAGTCCTGCCTCGTGGTCAGGCTGCGGTCAAGCTGTTGCCGTACACCGCCAGCGACCTTACGACTGGCGAGACTCGGGACCTCAGAACCGAGCCGCCGAAGCGGGCGCCGGAGCTGCCGTCGAGGCGGGCGGCCGGGCTGGGGTCGGGGCCCGTCGCGCTGCCGAGGAAGAGCCAGGCCTGGCCGGCGCTGGTGCCGCCCACGAGGGCCGCCGGGGCCCCCACGAGCAGGTCGTCGTGGCCGTCGCCGTCGACGTCGCCCGCGCCGGCCACCGCCTCGCCGAAGTCGGTGCTGCCGGCGCCGGTGGGCTCGGCCAGGGCCGTGGGCGCCGGGGCGCCGCTCGTGCCGAAGAGGCCCGCCGTGCCCGCGTAGACCAGCACCTGCTCGTCCTCGCCCACGACGAGCTCGTCCAGGCCGTCGCCGTCGAGGTCGCCTGCGCCGGCCAGGGCCCGGCCGAAGCGCCAGCTGCGGCCCGTGGTCGAGAGCGCCAGGGGCCGGCCCGGTCCGGCCGTGCCGCCCGGGTAGAGCAGCACCTGGCCGGGCATGCCCGAGGTGCTGCCCCGGGCCGAGACCCCCACCTCGGGGAAGCCGTCGCCGTCGAGATCTCCCAGCCCGGCGAGGGCCTCGTGGGTGACCGCCGCCGACCAGGCCGCCGTGCGCAGCACCGGGTCGACCTCGAGGGGCCACCGGGCGTCGGTGTCGTCCAAGATGAGCTCGATGCGGGCATCTTGGGGGTCAGAGGCCCCGGTGGGCAGCGCGAGCCGGAGGGGCAGGGGGCGGCCCGTCGCGTCCCACGCGGCGACCGGCCCCCACGACCAGCGGTGGCCGTCGGGGGCGCGGATCTCGACCACCCCGGCGGTCTCGCGGAGGCGGGCCCCGGGGATGCGCAGCACGAGGGCGAGGGGCCCCGTGCCGGCCGGGCGCGCGCGCAGGGTCCAGGCCTGGGCGAGGCTGCCCCGGTCGACGGTCCAGCGCTCGGCCGGCGGCCCCGACCACCGGCCGTCCCGGCGCAGGCCCACGGTCTGGAGCGCGAGCCGGTGGGTGCCGGCCCGGGCCCCGGTGGGGGCGCCGTCCTGGCCCGGGCTGAGCACGATGCCGGCGCCCGCGAGCGGGGGCGTGGGCGGCGCTGCACCGCCACAGCCGCCCAGGCCCAGGCCCAACACCAGCGCGCGCCCGGGTCCGCGGAGGGCGGCGGGGCGGGGCCTCTCGGCGGGGGCGGGCGGAGCGGTCGGGGGCATGGCCTCTCTCGCGGCGCGGGCGGTCCCGTGCCGGCGGGGCCAGGATAGCCCCCGGCCGTGCCGCTGGAGGTCCCGTGTCTTCCCCGTCCGCCCCGTCCCCTGCCCGCACGGTCGCTGGTGGCTGCCACTGCCGGGCCGTGCGCTTCGTCGTCGCCGTGCCCCCGGGCGCCGCGGTCGTGCACTGCAACTGCAGCATCTGCACCATGAAGGGCTACGCCCACCTCATCGTGCCCGCCGGTGCCCTGCGCCTCGAGACCGATCCCGGGGCCCTCGCCGAGTACCGCTTCCAGACCCGCACGGCGCGCCACCTCTTCTGCCGCCGCTGCGGCATCCACAGCTTCTACGTCCCCCGCTCCCATCCCACGGGCCACTCGGTCAACGTGCACTGCCTCGACCCGGCGGATCGGGCCTGGGCGGCGACGCTGCCGGCGCGGGCCTTCGACGGCCAGGACTGGGAGGGGAACATCGCGGGCCTGCGGGGGGACGGGTGAGCTGGGCGGCCGCCTGCACTACGCTCTGGGCCTCCCGTGCCGAGGTCGCCATGGCTTTCCGCTCCGTCCGCCGTCCCGCGTGCCCGCTGCGCTCCGCCGCTGGCGCTGCCCCTGGGTCCGCCCCGGGGTCCGCCTCCGCCCTGTCTGCCGTCGGGGTCGTGCTCGCCGGGCTCGCGCTGGGCTGCACCAACAGCGCCGCGGGCCCGGCCCCGAGCCCCGCCGCGCCCGCCCCTGCCCCTGCGCCTGCGCCTGCGCCCGCCCCGGCGCCGGGCCTCGACCCGAAGGCCACCCTCGCGGTGGTCCACGACAAGGTCGTGGTGGCCTGCCTCGTCGACGGCGAGAGCACCGACGGCGACCAGTGCCCCGCGAGCCTGGGGGCCGTGGGGGTCGCGGCGCCAGCGACGGGCCCGATCGCCCTGCCCCGGGCCATGGTGAAGGCCACGGCCCTCGGCGAGGGCGCCGGACCCTGCCAGGACCAGCTCGGGGTGGTGCCGGTCGGCCCCACCCTTCCGCCCCTGCCCCTCGGGCGCGACTGGACCGTGCTGCCCAACGACAACGCCCGCTACCGCGAGCTCATCGGCGCGGCCTTCGGCATCCCGAAGCCCATCCTGACGGCGCTGGCCCGGGTCGACCTCGAGGGCGACGGCACCGACGAGGTGCTCTTCGCCATCGACAGCCACCCGGGCACCTGGCCCATCGATGAGAAGGGCCTCAGCTACAGTGTGGTGGGCATTCGCCGCGTCAAGCCGGGCACCGAAGGCGAGGTCGAGACCCTGCCCCTCTTCCACCACAAGGAGCAGATGAGCGGCGAGAGCCCCCTCGACCACCTCCGCGGCACCCTCGTGGGCGTCACCGACCTCGACCTCGACGGCACCCTCGAGGTGGTGGTCACCAACGGCTACTACGAGGGCAGCACCACCGCGGTCTGGCGTGCGGCGGCCGGCGCGGCCCCGGTCATGATCGCCAGCACGGGCTGCGGGGCCTGACCCCGGCGCCGTCCCCCTCCCCCCGCGGCGGGGCCGGGGCGTTAGGTCGCGGGCAGAGCGGGCGCCCTGTCGCCCTGCGGGAGGTCTGGATGGGACTGCTGCCCAACGCCGAAGCCCACGGCAACTTCGTCCGCGACGCCTGGGACCGGCTCCAGGGGTTGCCCGGCGGCAGCCGCATCTTCAGCCGCGCCATCGGGCTGGCGGCCCCCTACACGGGCAACATCCGCGCCCACGTCGTCGAGCTGCGGCCCGGCTTCGCCCGGGTCGAGATGCGCGACCGGCCCGCCCTGCGCAACCACCTGCGCTCGGTCCATGCCGTCGCCCTGGCCAACCTCGCCGAGCTCACGGGCAACGTGGCCCTGGCCTACAGCCTGCCCGACGACGGCCGCTTCATCGTGGCCGGCATGGACCTCAAGTACGTGAAGAAGGCCCGGGGCACCATCACGGGCACGAGCGACTGCCCGGTGCCGTCGTCGAGCGAGAAGGCCGACTTCGACGTGCCGGTCGTGCTGCGCGACAGCGACGGGAACATCGTGGTCGAGGCCGTTCTCCACAGCCGCGTGGGGCCGAAGAAGCCGGCGGCCTGAGCCGCTGGGGTCTGCACCGCTGGGGTCTGCGCCGCGGAGCCCCGCGCGACGGCGGCCGGGCCTACCAGCTGCCGAGCGAGGCCAGGGCGGCGATGATGGCCACGCCGAGCACCGACGCGACCACACCCGCCCGCGAGGCGAGGAGGCTGAGGTCGGTGGGCAGGGCCGGGTGGGCCGGGGCGTTGTTCTGGGGGGCGCGGTTCATGGCTCGCCAGGGTCGGGCCGCCGCCGTGCGGGGCCGTGGGGTCACCGTCCGCCTTCACGGCGGGCGCATGCGGAGCCGGCCGGGGGGCGCGGTCGGTGCGGGGGGCGCGGCGGAGGGGCGCAGTCACGCCCCTGGGCAACACGGGCATCGTACGACAGGCGGGGGGACGGGCGCGGGAGCGGGACACTCCGTGACATCCCGCGACATGCCCGTGACCCTAGAGGAAGAAGTCGGGGGCGAGGGGGCCGCCGGGAGTGACGGCGTACTGCTCGAAGTCGGTGACTCCCTCCTCCCGGAGCACGTCGTCGTCGATGGCGAAGTTCCCCGTGAAACGCTGCGGGTCGCGGCAGAGCATGGCGTGGGCCGCGTCGGCCATGATCTCGGGGGTGCGGCTCATGGCGACCACGGCGTCCCCCCCCAGCATGTTCTGGACCGCGGCGGTCGCGATGGCGGTGCGCGGCCACAGGGCGTTGACCCCGACCCGGCCCTTGAACTCCTCGGCCATGCCCAACACACACATGCTCATGCCGTACTTGGCCATCGTGTAGGCAACGTGGGCCCCGAACCAGAAGGGGTCGAGGTTCAGGGGGGGCGAGATGTTGAGGATGTGGGCGTGGTCGCTCTTCACGAGGTGGGGCAGGCAGAGCTTGCTCGTGAGCCAGGTGCCCCGGGTGTTGACCTGGTGCATGAGGTCGAAGCGCTTGAGCGGGGTCTCGAGGGTGCCCGTGAGCGAGATGGCGCTGGCGTTGTTGACGAGGATGTCGATGCCGCCGAAGCGGGCCACCGCGGCGTCGACGGCGGCCTGGACGGCCTCCTCGGAGCGCACGTCGACCACCACGGGCAGGGCCTGGCCGCCGGCCGCCTCGAGCTCTTCGGCGGCGGTGTAGATGGTGCCCGAGAGCTTGGGGTGGGGGGTCGCCGTCTTGGCGGCGATGACGATGTTTGCGCCGTCTCGGGCGGCCCGCAGGGCGATGGCCTTGCCGATGCCGCGGCTGGCACCGGTGATGAAGAGGGTGGTGCCGGCGAGGCTGGAACGGGCGGCGTCGGACGACATGGGGGCTCCGGGTGGGGCGTGCGGCCCCAGCCTAGCACCGGCGCCGCTGTCGTCGAGCGCGCGGGGCCCGGCGCGCCCGGAGCCCGGCCCGGGTCAGACTTCAGTCGGTGCGGCCCGGCAGCTCGAGGCGCAGGGTCGAGGCGGTGGTGAGCGTCATGTCGGAGCTCGTCGAGCCGCCGCTGCCCGACCAGGTGCCGACCACCTCGCCCTCGCCAGCGACGAAGCTGGTCAGGTTGATGAAGGGCGGCGTCTCGTTGAAGCTGCCGTCTTCGTAGCGGGCCGCCAGGAAGTTGCCGTACCAGGTCGTGTCGGGAATGGCCGTGTCGACGCCGTAGCAGGTGAGGGTCATGGTGGCCATGAGCTGGTCGGCCCAGACCCGCATGGTGTCGGGAACGACGCCGTTGGCGAGGTCTTCGGGGGAGAGCGCGAGGGACTTGACCTCGAAGCGGCTCGTGCCGGGCACCCCGCTGATGGAGCACTCGGGCGGGATCTCGACGCTGTCGACAAAGGGCACGTAGTCGACGTAGGCGAGGGTGCCTTCGCCCGTCCAGACCTCTTCGTCCGCGTCCCACTCGAGGTCGACCTCAGCCTGGACGGTCTGGGTGACGTCGAGGCCCGCACTGGGCGAGAGGACGTGCACGCGGCTGTCGAAGACCACCTTCGGAGCGCCGAAGGTGACGTCGATCTCGTGGAAGCTGGTGCCGCCCTCGGGCAGGGCCAGCTCGGCCCGCAGGGTGTGGAGCTGGCCGGGCAGGGTGTCGATGGGCAGCAACACCTCGCGGTGGAGGGTGTGGACGTGGGGGCGCTCGAGGCTGCCGTCGCCCCAGGTGGTGAGGGTGTCGACCGGTGCGCCGTCGAGGGTGATCTCGACCTCGAAGCCGCCGTCCTCGTCGTCGAGGCCGAAGGTGCGCAGGTCGAGCTCGACCCGGTCCGGCTCGCCGTCGCCCTGGGGGTCGAGCACCTTGAGGTCGAGGCTCTCTTCGACGCGCACGTGCTCGTCGTCGGTGAACTCGACGATCTCGCGCAGCCGCTTGCCGGCGCCGAGGGTGGCGGTGTGGATGAGGTGGGGGTCGCGGAAGAAGCCCTCGTTGTCGACGAAGGGGCCCTGGCCGAGGCCCGCGTCGATGACGGTCTGGTAGGCGGCGTCGGTGCGCCGGCCGTTCGTCAGGGTCTCTTCGTAGAAGCGCACGGCGGCGTTCTGGGCGACCGGTGCCTGGACCACGTCGGTCCAGGCGAGCACCTCGGCCCCGGCGGCGCGGAGAGCGCCCATGGCCGCGCTGTCGAGGCCAGCCTGGCAGATGCTGAGAAAGAGCACGGTGCCGTCAATCTGGGCCCACGAAGCCCAGGCGGAGATCGGGATGCGGGTGGCGCGGGTGGACTGGGTCGTGCTCGTGATGGGCCGGAAGTGCTCGCCCCGCACGGCCTCGTACTCGCCGGCGTACATGATGCCGACGCAGCCCCCGAGGCTGTCGCGGCAGACGATGGCGCCGTGGGAGGAGAGGTGCCAGAGGTCGGTGTCGGTGAGGTCGTCGAAGTCGTCGAGCACGACCTCGGTGGTGCCGCCCATGTTGCGGTGGATGGTCGTGGTGCCGCGGTAGTCGGGGGTCTCGGCGAAGAGGGGGGCGATGGCGTAGGAGTCGTCGAAGCTGCCGAAGTCGTCGATGTAGGGCGAGATGATGGCGGCCCGCTTCTCGGCCACCCCCTCGCGCACGACCGCCGTGGGCACCCGGGCGGGCGCGGGGCTGATGCCGTCGGTGGGCTGGCCCCAGGGGGTCGGGACGAAGTCGTAGAGCCCCCCCTCGACCAGGAACATGATCGCCACGTCCTCGTCGGAGACGCCGCCCAGCACGTCGATCACGTCGGGCTCGGCCTCGAGCCAGGCCCGCACCTCGGGGGCGTAGACGCCGGCCGCGAAGTCGTCGGCGATCCGGGTCGCCAGCTCCTCGGTGCGCGCCAGCACCGCGGGGTCGACCTCGTCGAGGCTGCAGGGCAGGTCGGTGGTGGTGCAGTCGAAGAGGCCGCTGGCGTCGAGGGGGTGGTCGCCGCCGTCGGTCCCGTCGCCGCCGTCGGTTCCGTCGGTGCCATCCTCCCCGTCGGAGCCGTCGGTCCCGTCGGTGGTGTCGGCGCCCTCCCCCGCGGCACCGGTCTTGTCGGTGGTGTCGGCCGCACAGCCGGCGAGGCCGGCCAACAGGAGCAGGCGGGAGGGGGGCGGGCAGGACATGGGGCTCCAGAGGGCACAGGCTCGGGGATGGTCCGCAGGCCTAACCCGTTGGGGCCACCCCTCCCTGATGCCCACCTGTCGGGGGCGCGGTGGCTCGCGCGGGCCCGTGCGCCGGCGACCCGAGGGGCTCAGGGCCCGGCGAAGGCGGCGTCCGGAAGGGGCCCGGTGAGGGCGATGTCGTGGACCGTGACCGTGCTGGCGGGCGCCCCGGCGGTCTGGGTGGCCGGGTCGAAGGTGACCCCGTCGTAGTGGGTCGCGAAGCGCAGGCCCCCGACCGTGACGGGGTCGCGGTAGTGCAGCAGCTTCTCGGGGGAGTGCTCGCCCGGCTCGTAGCGCCCGGGCCAGCTCACGATGTAGCGCAGGGCCCGCATGTGGTGGGTCTCGGGGTCGAGCAGCAGCACGTAGTGGTCGTCGGGGGCCTCGCCCGTGCCGGGGTCGAAGGTGACCTTGACCGCGTCGACCGGTGCCCCGTCGAGGGTCTGGCCCGAGAGCCGCTCGTGGCGGGTGCCCGGGTCGGCGAGCACGAAGGGCATGCCCACGAAGTAGTGGGGGGTCAGCGCCCAGAACGCGGTCGACACGGGGAAGTCGGGCGCCTCGACCGCGCTCCAGTGGCGCTGGCCGTCGAAGCCGAAGACCAGCGGGCCCCCGTGCTCTTCCTGGCGCACCCGGCTGCGGCGCACGTCGACCTGGCTGCGGGTGTGGATCACCCGGGGCGGGTCGCCTGGGGCCTCGTAGCGGAAGCCGAAGTCGAGGGTGTCGACCGCGAGCCAGCGGGCGAGGCCGCCGTGGGCGTCGATGGCGGCGCGCAGCAGCTGGCCGCCGGGGGTGGCGGCGAGCCGCGCGTGGGCATCGTCGACCCGGGCGGTGACGGGGTCGGGGGGCGGCGGGGCGGCCGGCGGCGGGGTGGGATCGGGCGAGCAGGCGAGGAGGAGCCAGAGCATGCCCGGCGCTATCCCTGGCGGGGGGCCACGCAAGCAGGCGCCCCGCGACCATCCAGGGAGACACTGGGGGATCGCGGGGCGCGGGGCGCGGG
>CAXQUZ010000570.1:0-4713 GCA_964226865.1 Myxococcota bacterium
TCTTCCGATCTCTCGGAGGAGGCGACATGGAGCTCGACGAGCTGACCGACCACATCGTGGTGTGCGGCTGGAACCCCGCCGGCGCGACCATGCTCCAGGAGCTCTTCACGGCCCAGCGCATGCGCCCCGTGGTCATCGTCACCGAGCACGAGGGCCGGCCGGAGGATCTGCCCACCGCCGGGGTGCGGCCCGAGCTCATCTACCACCACCGGGGCGACTACACCCGGGTCGAGGTGCTCCAGGCCGTCGGCATCGACCGGGCCGCCTCGGCCATCCTGCTCACCGACAACGGCGACCAGCGCAGCGACCAGGATCGCGACGCGCGGACCGTTCTCGCGGCCCTCACCATCGAGCGCATGAACCCGGGGATCTTCTGCTGCGCCGAGCTCGTCAACAGCGAGCACGCCAGCCTGCTCAAGATGGCCAACGTCGAGGAGGTGGTCGTCCGGGACTGGTATGCCGGCGTCATCATCGGCTCGATGGGCCGCAACCGGGGGCTGTCGACCGTGCTCAACGACATCCTCACGACCGCCGAGGGCAACGCCTTCCACAAGGTGCGGGTGCCCGGGCGGCTCGACGGCGCGACCATCGGCGAGCTGCACCAGTCCCTCAAGGCCGACCACGGCGCCATCCTCGTCTCGTGGGAGCGCCACGGCGACAGCCCCCGCAGCCAGGTCAACCCGCCCCCCTCGCTGGTGGTCGCCACCGACGACGTGCTCGTGGTCATCGCCGAGGGCAGCATCAAGCTGGGCTGAGCGACGGGCCGCCCCCGGGGGGTGCATGAGTGGGGGGGGATGCCGCCCCGCCCGCCGAGAAGTTGCGAGAAGACCGGGCCTCCGTGGCGGGCGTGCATCCGCCCCGCTACCGTTGGGGCGGTCGCCGTGGATGGGGTGGCCGCACGGGATTCGACACCGCTGGGGAGCAAGATGCCCGACCCGAGAGACCACGCCGCCCTGACCCTGCTGGGGCTGCTGCTGTGCGCCCCCAACGCAGGCTGCCAGTCCTCCGACAACGAGCTGTCGAAGACCGGCTTCGTCACCGCCGCGCCCGACATCAAGCTGGCCCCCGACCAGGTCGTCTGGTCCGGCGTGCCCTATGGCGAGACCCAGGTCGAGACCCTCACCATCGGCAACCAGGGCGACGCCGCCCTCAACGTCTCGGGCATCCGCATCGAGCAGTCCAACGCCTTCACGGTGCTGACCGAGCTGCCCTTCACCGTGCCCGAGGGCGGCTCGGTGGCCGTCGAGATCGCCTATGCGCCGGTCACCGACGAAGACCTCGGCCGGGCCTTTGTCGAGTCGGACGACCCGGACGACCCGACCGTGAGCGCCGAGCTCATCGGCACCAGCGGCAGCCCGCGCCTCGTCATCGAGCCCGCGGCCCACGACTTCGGCAGCATCGCCGTGCTCTGTCGCGACACGGTCACCCACACCCTCCGCAACGAGGGCACGGCCGATCTGCTCGTGTCCTCGCTCTACGAGGTGGGCGAGAGCTACCAGATCGAGGCGGCCCCCGAGCTGCCCTTCACCCTCGCCCCCGGCGAGGAGGCCGAGGTCCAGGTGCGCTTCGCGCCGCTGCTGGCCCGCACCTTCGGCGGCGCCCTCTACGTCGAGAGCAACGACCCCGCCGGCATCCGCAACGCCACCCAGCAGGGCGCGGGCCTCGAGGATGCCTACTGCGTCGAGGTGACCGAGGGCGACGACGTGCCCCTCGACGTGAGCCTCATCGCCGAGTACCGCGTCGCCGACATCGCCTTCCTGCTCGACACGACGGGCTCGATGTCGGGCCTCGCCAACTCGATGGCCAGCGAGTTCAGCGGCATCGCCGCCGACGTGGGCGCCGTCATCCCGGACGTGACCTTCGGCGTCGCCACCTACGAGGACTACAACTTCTCCGACATGGGCAGCGGGGTCGACACCCCCTTCCGCCTGGAGCAGCAGCAGACCTCCGACCTCGGCGCCGTCCAGTCCAAGCTGTCGAACATCCAGATCCACTCGGGCGACGACATCACCGAGTCGAGCATCGAGGCCCTCTACCAGGGCGCCACGGGCCGGGGCTTCGACCAGGCCTGCGACGGCGGCTACGACACGTCCGACGACGTCTACCCCTTCATCGCCCAGGTCGGCGACGCCTTCAACGGCACCCTGCCCGGCGTCTACGACAGCACCGTGCCCGACACGGGCGAGCTCGGCGGCTTCGGCTTCCGCGAGTCGGTGCTGCCCATCTTCATCTACTCGACCGACGCGCCCATGCGCGACCCGGACGCGGGCGACCGGGTGCCCACGACCTCCTGCCCCGCCGCCGCGGGCATGAGCGCCACCCTTGCCGCCCTCAACGAGCTGGGTGCCAAGACCATCGGCATCTCGGTCTCGGGCACGGGCGGCGGCTACCCCCAGATGGAGGCCATCGCCGCGGGCACGGGCTCCTATGGCGACATGGACGGCGACGGCACCACCGAGCCCGCCGCGGTCGTGTGGTCCGGCAGCTCGGCCGACTTCCGCGAGACGGTGGTCGAGGCCATCGACGGCCTCGTCGCCGACGTGGTCTTCGACCGGGTCTGGCTCGAGGTGGTGGACGACCCGGAGGGCCTCGTGCGCTCCATCACGCCCCCCGAGTACACCGACGTGCCGAGCGGCGAGACCCTCGACTTCCAGATCGACTTCCAGGGCGTCGTCGCGGCCGAGGAGGGCGACCAGACCTTCCCGATCGACTTCGAGCTCAACGCCCAGGTCATCGACAAGGAGGTCACACTCGACCGGTTCACGGCCTACGTCCTCGTTCCTGGCGGCTGAGCCCCGGCGCCGCGGCCCCGCTCCGCCCAGGGGGGGGCCGCCCGGGCGCCACACGGCCCTCAAGACCCCGGCCGCGGGACCGACAGGAGGGCAGGTCCACAAACCCGCTGCCCGCCCCCGACCCTGCGGACCGGGCGACACTGCTCGCCGATGCCGAGGGGTTGCTGCTCACCCACCCAGAAGCGGCCGCCGACCTCGCCGAGCGCGCCCTGCAGCAGAGTCCGCGTGATCCCCGCGTCCAGCACGTCGCCGCCGAGGCGGCCGGCATGCTGGGCAAGCCCGAGCTGAGCGCCGCCACCCTGCGCCAGCTCGTCCAGCAGCACGGCGAGCTGGCCGAGCTCCAGCGCCACGACGAGCAGGCCGCCCAGACGACCTGGATCGGGCGCTACGAGACCGTGGACTGCCCGCTCTGTGGCAGCGGCGAGGCCACGGCCGTCTGGGCCGGCAACCTCTCGCGCCGCCACCTCCTCGAGGGCCGGGTCGCCCCCGTGCGCCAGTGGGTGCGCTGCAGCGACTGCGAGCTGGTGCGGGTGCTGGAGCCGGCGCCCCGGCCCGTGCCCCGCGGCGAGGACGCCGCAGATCCGGCGCCCTCGGCGGCAGAGGTGCATGCCCGCATCTCGGCCCACGAAGAGGGACTGACCCGGCTGCGCAGCCTCGGCCTCGGCCTGGAGTGGACCGAGGCCGGCGCGGCGGGCCCCCGCCTGCTCCAGCTCCACAGCGGCTGGGGCGATCTGCTCGCGGCGGCCTCCTGGCGCGGCTTCGTCGCCAAGGGCATCGAGGGCGACGCCACCCGGGCGGCCTGGAGCCGGGCGCGCCTCGACGTGGACGTGGTCGAGGCCGACCCTTCCGCCGTCTGCGGGGCCCCGGGCGAGCTCGCCGAGACCTTCGAGGTGGTCCAGTGGGACGGCGATCTGGGCCTCGACAACGACCCGATGGCCACCCTGCGCGCGCTGCGCGGCCTGCTGGCCCCCGACGGGCTGGTCATCGTCTCCACCTCGGTGCTCGACCACCCCATCCACCGGGTCGACGGCCCCACCTCGCCCACCTGGAGCGAGCTCGACCGTCGCCAGTGGTTCGAGAAGCAGACCCTCGCCCTGGCGCTCATCCGGGCCGGTCTCCAGCCCGAGGCCTCCTGGGCCACCCCCGGCGCCGAGGGCAGCATCACCGTCGCCGCCCGCCGGGTCGACACGGCCGCCTGAGCCGCGGGCGCCGGGCGGACGCTCCACCGCCGGCCGGCCGGGCGCCAACTGCATATGCGGGCCCCGATGCCCCGCACCTCCCCCCCGTCGCCCATCCCGGTTCTGTTTTTGGTTTGCCATAGTTATTTGCCATAGTTATTTGCCATGGCCATTTGCCACGGTTAATAACCATGGTCGTTTTGTTTTAAACAGCCAGTCAAAACAATCTACGTAAAAACTGAGTGCTATTCAGGGCGGAGCCAAGATACGCACAGAGCTTATTTCTACAATGAACGTTTCCGTTACCCAGTCAGGGAAGCTGACTCGCACCCGGTTGCTTAAAGCGCCGAGTTTGATCGCTGCCACCTTGCTTGGTTGTTTATCTGCCGTCGCTAGCGCCGGTGAATACGAACAAGCCAAACGTATGCACGACCGCCTAGTGGGTGCGCCGGCCACCGAGCCGGTGCTCAACCGCATGGCCGCCGATATTGCCGAGGGCGATGCCGTGGCCGCGGCCTACACCGCCATGGAAGACCCGCGCTTTTATTCGGTAACCGTTAAAAACTGGGTAACCCCCTGGACCAACCGCGACCAAAATATCTTTCGCCCACTGAACGATTATACCGCCACCGTCATCGGATATGTGCGCGACCAACGGGATTTCCGCGGCCTGCTATACGACGACGTCATTTACACCGGCGCAGCCAACCTGGGCTTGCCCGAGTATTCAGATCGGAAGAGCG
>CAXQUZ010000571.1:0-12105 GCA_964226865.1 Myxococcota bacterium
GTCGGCATCGGGGGTGTGCCGCAGGAAGTGGTGGCCGAGCTCGCGCCAGGTGACCAGCTCGTCGAGGAAGGACTCGGCGCCGGGCGACATGCCCCACCAGCCCTCGCGCTTGCCCGTGGCCTTGGCGGCCGTGTCGTCCGGGCCCCAGCCCTCGCGGGCCGCGAGCGCGGCCAGGATGCCGAAGACCGAGATGTGGCCGAAGTGGAGCCAGGGGCTCAGCCGCGAGGCGCCGTCGCTGTCGGGGTGGTTGCGGTCTTGGCCGTAGCGGTCGAGGCCATCGGCGGCGAAGCGCTCCCACTGGGCCCAGGCCGCCGTGGCCCCGCCCCGGAGCCCGACCACCCCGACCTCGTGGTCGATGGGCAGGGCCGCGAGGGACTCGGGAGCGGCCGCGAGCAGGGCGTCGTCGGCCTGGGGCCACCGCTCCCAGAGCCCCGCCGGCGCGTCGGCCGGGTCGAGGGCGGGCAGGGCGTGGCCGGCGAGGGGATCGGCGTCGGGCAGGGCCTCGAGGTGGGGGCCGAGGGTCTTCTGGAGGAAGCGCCGGAAGTCGTGGGCCCGGGCGTGGGCCTTGGGGGTCGCCGACAGGGGCAGCAGCCCGCAGCCGTCGACCGCCACGAGGGCCCGGTCGATGCGGGCCGCCGCCGCGAGCATGCGCGGGTGGAAGAAGCCCGGCCAGTCGTCGGCCACCACCAGCCGCGCCCCGGCCGCCCAGGCCGCGAGCAGCCCCTTGCCCGCGCCGGGGCTGGGCTCGACATAGGCGTGGTGGAGGACGTTCTTGGCCGCGAGGGCCGCCCGGTTGTCGGCCATGCCCTGGAGCACGAAGGCGTGGAAGCGGTCGCTGGCGTGGCGGTAGCCGACCCGCAGCGGCTCGAGCACGACGAGGGGCAGCCCGTGGGCCGCCGCCACCGCCGCGGCGTGGCCGAGGGCGGGGTTGTGGCGGGTGCGGCGCTGGGCCGTGCACCAGTAGAGAACATAGCGGCCGTCGATGTTCTCGGGCGCATCATTCAGGGCCCGCAGCCGGGTCTCGGGCGCGCCGCCGGGCACGGTGCTCATGCGACCGCCTGCTGGGCCACAGGGGCGCCGAAGCGCCGGCGCAGGGCCGCCCCGCGATAGCCGAAGAGGTCGTGGAGTTGGGACTTCAGGGCCAGCGCGAACACCACACGGCCGAGCAGCCCCGCCGGCGCCCGCAGCAGCACCCGGTCGTGGAGCAGGGTGTGGTCGGGCCCGTCGGCCTCGAGCCGGTGTTCGTGCCAGAAGCAGGCCCAGGGCCCGCCGTCCTGGACGTCGACAAAGCGGGTCTGGTCGGGCTCGACGGCCACGAAGCGGCCGTGCCAGGGCACGGTCAGGGGGCCGAGGCGGATGCGGTGGGTGAAGCGGGCACCGGTGGCCAGGGTGGCGTCGGGGTCGAGCTGCATGCCGAAGCCAGGAGGCGAGAGGGGCGCGAGGTTGGCCGGGTTGGAGAAGAAGCGCCAGGCCTCGGGGAGGGGCACGGGCACCCGCAGGGTGGCCCGCAGCTCGTGGGCCGGGCGGCGGTCGCGGAGGTAGGGCAGCCCCGCGTCCATGCCCAGCATGCCGTCAAAAGGGCGCAGCTCCACCCCAGGGGCGGGCCGGACCACGTCGGCCAGGGCGCCGTCGAGGGTGGGGAAGGCATGGGCGAAGCCCAGCTCGCGCAGCCGGGCCGGGTAGACCCGCTGGCCCTCGAGCAGGGCCGCCGCCGCCTCCCCGAGCAGGGCCTGCATCGCGAAGGCCGGGGCGGGCAGGACCGCGGGCCGCCCCAGGGCCCGGCCGAGGGCCCGGGCGAACTCGCCCTGGGGCACGGGGTCGGGCCCCACGAGGTTCACCGGCCCGGCGAAGCCCTCGTGCCGCAGCCCGAGCAGGATGGCCTCGACCACGTCGTCGAGGTGGATCCAGGGCATGTACTGCTGGCCGCCGCCCATGGGCCCGAAGCCGCCCGCCTTGGCGATGGGCAGCATCGAGGCCAGGGCCCCGCCGCCCCGCCCCAGCACGATGCCGATGCGGAGATGGGCGACCCGGGGCCGGGCCCGGGTGGCCGTGCGGGCGGCGGCCTCCCAGCGGCCGCAGAGCTCGGCGAGGAAGCCGCTGCCCTGGGGGCTGCTCTCGGTGAGAACGACGTCGCCGCCGTCGCCGTAGAAGCCCACGGCGCTCGCGCAGAGGAAGACCCCCGGGGGGCGCCCACAGGCGTCGATGGCCGCCGTGATGCGGTGGGTGAAGGCCACGCGGGAGCGCACCAGCTCGGCCTTGCGGCGGGCCGTCCAGCGCCCGGGCAGCACCTTCTCGCCCGCGAGGTGGACGACCGCGTCGCAGCCGTCGATGGCCCGCACCAGCGCCGCGTCGTCGCCGCCGGCCACCGTGGGGCCCTCGCCGAGCTCGGCCTGGGCCCGGGCCGGCGAGCGGCTCCAGGCGACCACCTCGTGGCCGTCGCGCTGGGCCCGCAGGCAGAGGGCGCGGCCGATGAAGCCGGTCGCTCCGGTGATGAAGATGCGCATGGGTCGCTCCTGGGCCCCTGGGGGCGTATTCAAACTGTGTGCAATGTAGCCCGTAGCCGCCCCGCCCGCACCCGCAAGGCGCTCAGGGACCGGGGACGAGCCGGTAGACCGTGCCGCTGCCGTAGTCGGCGACCACGAGCTCTCCGTCCCCGTCCCGGCCGAAGGTCGAGATCAGGATGCGCCAGTGGCCCAGGGCCTTGGCCGCCACCGGGGGCGCCGCGCCACCGTCCCCCTCGGGCAGGGGCAGGGCCCAGATCCGCCCGCTGACGAAGTCGCCCAGCACGTAGTGGCCCTGGAGCGCGGGGATGGCCGTGCCCGTGTAGACGTAGCCGCCGGTCACGCTGGCGCCGTCCTCGCCGTGGCCGTACTCCCAGAAGGGCGCCGTGAGGCCCGTCTCGTCACAGGCGCGCTCGGGCGGGAAGCAGTGGCGTCCCTCCATGAGGTTCCAGCCCAGGTTCGCGCCCGGACCGACCACGTCCACCTCTTCCCAGAGGTTCTGGCCCACGTCCGCCACGATGAGGCGGCCGTCCGGCGCGAAGCTGTAGCGCCAGGGGTTCCGCAGCCCGGTGGCGAAGGTCTCGGGGGGCACACCGGGCTGCCCACGCAGGGGGTTGTCGGCGGGAACACCGTAGCCGCGGCCATCTTCATCATGCTTGGAGACATCGATGCGCAGCATGCTGCCGAGCCAGCCCGACGCGTCCTGGCCCTCGCCGTGAGGGTCGTCGCGCCAGCCGCCGTCCCCGAAGCCGACGTAGAGCATGCCGTCCGGACCGAAGGCGAGCTGGCCGGCATTGTGGTTTGCATAGGGTTGGTCCAGCTCGAGCACGGTGCGCGGCGGGCCGGCCGTCCAGCGATCCCCCGCGATGGTCACGGCGATCCGGCTCACCCGGGTGCGCTCGGCGGCGGGCGTCGTGTCGGTGGCCTCGACGATGTGGTTGACGAAGAGCTCGCCCCCCTCGGGACCGAAGCGGGGGTGGAAGGCCAGGCCCAGCAGCCCCTGCTCCGAGCGGGTGGGCACGGGCAGGTCGAGCAGGGTGCCCAGCTCGCGGACCTCGGCTCCCAGCGCGAAGACCCGTGCCTTGCCGGCCTTCTCGAGCACCACCGCCACGTCGCTGCGCCCCGGCGGGAACTGCACATCCGTGGGGGCGGAGAGCCCGGTGATGAGCGGCTGGAGCACCACCGGGGTGGCGAGGCGCGCCCGGTCGAGGTCTGGACCGTCGAAGGTGCCGGCCGTGCCCGCCGGACCCGCTGCCCGGGCCGCGATGGGGGCGCCGGCCTCGGCGCTGTAGTCCTGGGGGTAGTTGCGCACGGCGAGGGCCCGCAGGCTGTCGCAGCCCCCGAGCGCCCCCGCCCCGAGCACGGCCGCTCCGAGGGCCCCGGCCCCGAGCAGCCCCGCGCCCCACCGCCGGCCGCCGCCCCCGGCCGCCCCTGCCCGTCCCCTGCCCTGCGTCCGCTGCATGTCGTCTCCTGGCTCTCCACCCGGATATCCGGCCCACCCCGGGCTGCCGCCCCCCGCTACACTTCCCCCTCCCCCTGTCGCCGGCCCCACGGCCCGCCGGCCCCGGAGCCCCCGTGCGCACCCTCGCCCTCCTCACCTCCGGCGGCGACGCCCCCGGCATGAACACCGCCATCGGCACGGCCACCAAGGTCGCCCGGGCCGAGGGCTGGCGCCTGCTCGGCGTCGAGAACGGCTACGACGGGCTCATCGACGGCCGCTTCCTTCCCCTCGAGCCCAGCCGGGTCGACGACCACTGGCACCAGGGCGGCACCCTGCTCGGCAGCGCCCGGTCCGACCGCGTCCTCACCCCCGAGGGCCGCGCCCAGGCCGCCCGCAACCTGCACGGGGTCTCGGGGCTGATCGTCATCGGCGGCAACGGCTCCCTCACCGGCGCGATGAAGCTGCACGAGGAGCACGGCATCAACACCGTCGGCATCCCCGCCAGCATCGACAACGACATCGCCTGCACGAGCACCGCCATCGGGGTCGACACCGCCCTGAACACGATCGTCGAGGCCTGCGACCGCATCAGCGACACCGCCCGCTCCCACCGGCGGGTCTTCGTGGTCGAGGTGATGGGACGGGAGTGCGGCTACCTCGCCATGAACACGGCCATCGCGGCGGCGGCGGACGCCGTCATCTTCCGCGAGCAGGGCAAGCAGGCCGACCAGCTCGTCGAAGAGCTGCGGGGCATGATCCGGCGCTCGTTCTCGGCCGCCCGGGGCAAGCGGCGGGTGCTCATCATCAAGGCCGAGGGGGTCGAGGTGCCCACCCAGGAGCTCGTCGACCAGCTCCAGACCACCATCGACGAGGACGCCCCCGGGGTCGCCATTCGCGCCATCATCCTCGGCCACGTGGTCCGGGGCGGCAACCCGAGCTGTCGCGACCGCATCATCGCCGGGCGCCTCGCCTACTCGGCCGTGCACACGGCGATCGCCGGCCGCGGCGGGGTCATGTGCGGGTGGAAGCCCGAGCACCGCGGCGGCGAGCGCACCAGCGACCCCTACGTGATGCTCTGGCCCATCTCGACCGTGCTCGAGCAGACCGCAAAGCTGCTCGACGGCCAGCACCCCACCACCCGCCGGCGCGTGCGCATGCTCGAGGCCGTGCAGGGCGTGCTGCCGCTGTGAGCGACCCGCGCCCGCCCCTGACCGTGCCCCTCGGCGGGGGCCGCCAGCTCCCCTGGGACGGTGCGACGGGCCGCCCCCTGCGCGGGGCCCCCTTCGCCGGCGACGTGCTCGACCTCGTGGCCGTGCCCTCGTGGTGGACCCTGCTGCTGCCGGCGCGGCCGGCCCTGTGGGTGCCCGCGCCCCTCCGCCCCGGCCCCGGCGGACCGCCCTACCGCGCTCTGCCGCTGGCCGCCGACGAGCTGCGGCTCTGGCGCGCCCTCAACGGCGCCCGCACCCTGGGCCAGGCGGCCGTGGCGGCCCGGATCTCGGACCGCAGCGCCCGCCGCCTCGCCGCGCGCCTCACCGACCCGGCCGTCCAGGCCCTCCAGCTCTACCCGGCGCCCCTCTCGCCCCGCTCGCCGGCCCCCCGGCGGCGCTGGGGCCCGCCCCGCCCCGCGAACCACCGCGACGCCCACGCCACCGACGCCCAGGGCGGCACCAGCCTCGGCGCCTGGCACGACGCCGTGACCGAGAGCGCCGGCCACTTCGACGACCGCGAGACGACGGTCGCCCACGCCTTCGCGCGCCCCCACCCGGCCCTGGGCATGCAGCCCTACGGCGCCCGGCTGCACGACGCCCTCGTGGCCGCGGGCGGGCGCATCTCCGGGGCCCGGGTGGTCGAGGTGGGGCCGGGCACGGGCCAGCTCGCCCACGACCTCTGGGCCGCCGCCGTCGCCGCGGGCGGTCCCCCGGCCGACTACCTGCGCATCGACCGCAGCCCCGGGCTGCTCGCCGCCCAGGCTGCGCGCTGCCCGGGCTCGCGGGCGCTGCGGGCCGACGCCACGGCGCTGCCCCTGCCCCCCGCCTCCGCCGACCTGCTCGTCTGCAACGAGGTGGTCGCCGATCTGCCGGCCATCCCCCTCGGCGACACCGTCGAGAACGACCAACAACAAGCCGTTCTCGACCGAGTCCGGCGCCACGGTCTCGCGCCCCTGCCCCTGGGGGCCCGCCACAACCTGGGCGCCTGGCAGCTCATCGAGCGCACGGCCCAGGTGCTCGCCCCGGGCGGCCTGGCCTTCGTCACCGAGTTCGGCAGCGTCGACGAGCACCCCACCGAGACCACCCACCTCGACCACCCCGAGGTGAGCATCCACTTCGGCCACCTGCGCGCCGTCGCCGAGAGCTGTGGCCTGTCGGCCACCCTGCTGCCCCTCCATGCCCTGCTCCGGGCGGATCTGGGCGCGCGCTGGCTCGGACGCCCGGGCCACGCCGCGCTGCGCGCCCTCCACCACGCCGCCGGGGGCCGCCTCGAGGCCCGGGCCTGGACCGCCGCCGACGCCCCCTGCCCCGAGCCGGTCGAGGGCCTGCGAGACCTGCCCATCACCGAGGACGGCCCGGCGCCGGTCATCACCCGGTTCCCCGCGCTGCTGCTGCGCAAGCCGGGCTGAGCTTCAGCCGGCCTCGATGGGATCGTTCGGGTCGCGCCAGCGCTTGATGAAGTGGCCCCACTTGAGGACGCTGTCGCCCTGGGTGTCGAGCTGGAAGAGGCCGGTCTCGGTGCGGAGCTGGACCCGGTTGCCGAGCTCGACGCTGACCGTGCGCAGGTCGGCGAGGTCGACCCCCCAGATCTCGGTGGTGCCCGCGTGCACGCTGAGCCGGGTCTCGGTGAGCTGGATGGGCCCCGTGGCCGCCACCACCGGCGCGGCCCCCCGGGGGAAGGCCGTGATGCGCCCCCGGGCGTTGTAGAGCACGACGCCGGCCGCGGCGTGGCGGCGCGGGATCTGGACGGGCTGGTCGCCGAAGTGGGCGACCACCCGCCGCCAGGCCTCGCCCGCCGTGAACACCTCGCCGCCGTCGGCGGGCAGCAGCCGGGTGGCGACGTCGAGGGTCCAGTTCATCCCGCAGCAGCGGCAGTGGAGCTCGTTGCGGTCGCGCCCCGCCACGTCGAGGCCGCCGAGGGTGAAGCAGCGGGGGCAGGCCCACAGCAGGTTGGTCAGCCCCTCGGCCATGCGCCAGCCGCGGGTCCAAGCGCCCGGGGGCAGGGCCGGCGCGACCTGCATGCGGGCCTGGATGTCGGCGGTGATCTCCTCGGCCGACATGGCGTCGGGGTAGGTCACGGGCGGGTCGTAGGCGATGCAGTTGGGCACGGCCCGGGGCCACTTCGCCCAGCGCGGGTGGAAGAGGTAGCTCGACTGCATGCGGGCCACGACCACCCGGGCGCCCATGCGCTTGACCGTGCGGCCGATGCCCGGCAGCAGGGGCAGGGTGTGGCCGTCCCAAGAGCGGCGCCCCTCGGGGAAGATGGTGACCACCTGGCCCGCGGCGTAGAGATCCGACATGGCCCGCATCGAGTCGCGGTCCTTGACGTACTTGACCTTGGGGAAGGCGCCGAGGGCACGCAGCCAGGGCCCCAGCAGCGGCGCCTTGAGGGCCTGGGCCGAGGCCATGTAGTGGGCGGGGCGGCCGAGGGGGTAGGTGACGAAGAAGGGGTCCCAGAATGCCGTGTGGTTCGGCAACAACAGAAAGGGCCCCGTCCGAGGAATGGTCTCGGTGCCCGTGGCCCGGATCCGCAGGAAGAGCGGGTTGAGGGCGGTCATCTTCGCCCGGGTCAGGCGGTAGAGCCCATAGCGCCAGGGCGGCAGGTTCTGGGCCCAGTCCGGCCCCAGACGACCGGAGGACACGGCGCCGAGGGAGCCCTCTCCGTCAACCATCTCAGGCCTCCGCGACCACCGGCTCGGTGTTCGTGCCGCTGCGCCGCGCCCGGTCGCGGTGGGAGGCGGCGACCCCGCGCACGGCCTCCCTGCAGCGGTCGGCGGCGCGCTTGTAGACGCTCAGCCGCGGCGACTCGGCCCGCAGGTCGCTGAGGTCGACGTCTTCCCCGATGCAGACCGTGATGAGGTGGTCTTCGGGGTTGGTCCAGTTCCACCAGATCTCGCGGGCGAGGTTGTTGGTCATGCCCATGATGAAGGCGGGCACGATGCGCACCCCCTCCATGCTCAGCGCGATCTGGCCCGCGCCGATGTTGGCGCGCAGGAAGGTGTAGGGGTCGGGATCGCGGTTGCGGGTGCCCTCGGGGTGGATGCCCACCCAGGTGCCCGGGACCTCGAGCTCGCGCCGCAGCCGGTCGATGGCGTAGCGGTTCCAGGAGCGGCCCTTCTTCGGGGGCAGGATGGGCGGGAACATCGCCATCATCGTGATGAGCGCGTTGATCCAGCCGCCGACGGCCCGGGTGTAGAAGAACTTGGAGCGCACGGGGAAGAACAGCCGGCCGCCCATGCGGCTCTGGCGCAGGGCGACGTAGGCAAAGACGTAGAAGTCCCAGAAGGAGCGGTGGTTCGCGACCACCAGCGCCCGGGAGTCTTCGTCGAAGCGGCCGAGGTGCTCGCGGCCCTCGACCCGCAGACGGTTGCAGGCACAGAACCACACGATGGCGCAGCCCACCGTGCGGATCCACAGCACGGCGGCCCACTTCATGCGGCGGTTCACGCGGTCGGCCACGCTGTACCAGCGCCGCTCGACCGGGCTGAGGCAGCGCAGGGCTTCATGGTCTGGATGCGGGGGGTAGACCTCGTTCACGAAGCACTCCTCACACGTCAGGGGCCAGACAAGGGGGCCAGCAGGGAGGCGGCGCGCACCAGCAGCGGCGCTGTGCACCGGGCGCCAACCATGGACGTAACCCGTTCGCTCCACTGACAAGTGCCGACGTCCCACGGGTAAGCCCCCGGCGGGCTGGATCCGTCACCGGGGGCAGACGTGAGGCTCTCCCGTGCCCGAACTCCCCCTCTCCTCCCCGGCCCCCTCCGTGCCCGCCGGCCTGCTGCTCCAGGTGGGCGGCCTGTCCCTGGGCGCCCTGCTGCTGGGTCTCGCCGCCTGGCGCGGGGCTCCGCCGGCCACGACGGTCATCGCCGGCACCGGCATCTGTGCCGCAGCCAGCCTGGGCCTCGCCAGCCTCTGGACGACCGGCCTGCGCGCCCGCCGCCGCCGCCGCGCCCTGCTCGGGGTCGAGGCGGCCACCCTCGCCGTGCTCGCCGTGCTCCCCACGGGGCTGCCCGCCGCGGCCCTGGCCACCGCTGCCGCCGCCCCGCTGCTCGCGCTGCGCGATCGTCCGGTCGCCCTCGGCCTCGTGCCCGCGCTCGGCCTCGCCCAGGCCGCCGTCGCCCTGGGCATCGCCGGGAGCCCCGCCGCCGAGGCCCTGCCCCTCGTGGGCGCGAGCATGCTCGCCTGGGCCGCCCTCGTCGCCCTCGGCACGGCCGCCCAGGGCCCGGGGTCGGTGCTCGGCCTGTCCCGCACCCTCCACCTGCGCAACCGCCAGCTCGCCGCCGCCAACGCCTCCCTGCTCGAGCAGAACGACGCCCTCGACGCCTTCAACGCCGCCGTCAGCCACGACCTGCGCTCGCCGCTGACCGCCCTGCGCCTCTCGCTGGAGTGTGCCGCCGAGGACGCGCCGGGCGACGACACCCGCGCCGCCGTCTCCGACGCCCTCGCCGCCACCGTGCGCATGGAGCAGATGGTGCGCGAGCTGCTGGCCCTCTCCCGGGCCGGCAAGACCCTCGTCGACACGGCCCCCGTGGCCCTCCACACACCGGTCAGCCAGGCCATCGACCAGCTCAAGGCCGAGATCGAGTCCCGGGGCGCCCTCGTCGAGCTGCGGGGCCCCCTGCCCGAGGCCCGGGGCAGCGCGCCCCTGCTCGCCCAGGTGGCCCAGAACCTCATCGAGAACGCCCTCAAGTACGGCAACCCGCACGGTCCCCCCGTCCGGGTGATCGGCGGCCGCCTCGGCGACGAGACCTGGCTCGAGGTCGAAGACAACGGCGAGGGGGTGCCCGAGGGCGACCGCGCCCGCATCTTCGCGCCCTTCGTCCAGCTCTCGGCCGCCCAGGAGGGCGTCGGCACGGGCCTCGCCCTCACCCAGCGCATCGTCGCGGCCCACGGCGGCCGCATCCACGTCAGCCGCAGCGCCCACCTCGGCGGCGCCTGCTTCCGGGTCTTCCTGCCGGCCGCCGGCGCACCGGCGCTCACCGTGCGGACGGGCGACCCCACCGAACCGGCGGCCGCGTCGCCGAGCGCCCGGGGCATCGTGCTGCCCTTCCCGGGCCCGGACCGCAGCGCGGCCCCGGCCCGCGCCGCTCAGGCCTCGGTCGGGACCGTGTAGATCACCACCGTCACGTTGTCGCGCCCGCCGCCGTGGTGGGCCGCGCGCACGAGATCCCACGCGGCATCGCGGGGGGTCTCGGCCTGGTTCATCAGCTCTTCGATGTCTTCGTCTTCGACCTCGCCCCAGAGGCCGTCGGAGCAGAGCATGAGCTGGTCACCAGGCTCGAGGTCGACACTGAAGATGTCGATGTCGACGTTCATCTCGGTGCCGACCGTGCGCAGCAGGATGTTCGAGTGGGGGTGGGTGCGGGCCTCTTCGGCCGTCAGCCGGTTCTGCTCGACCATGCGGGCCACCAGCGAGTGGTCGCGGGTGACCTGGTGGAGCACCTGGTCGCGCAGCAGGTAGCCCCGGGAGTCGCCCACGTTCGCGACGTAGGCGAGCTTGTGGTCCTTGACCAGGGCCGCCACCATCGTGGTGCCCATGTCGTTCTGCATGCGCTCGGAGTGCTGCTTGATGCCGTTGTTGCCGAGCTGGAAGGACTCTTCGAGCACGTTCTCGAGCTCTTCGCGGGTGGCCTCGGGCTTCTCGCGCAGCCGGATGCGGGCCTCGCGGCAGATCGTGGCCACCGCCATGGCGCTCGCCACCTCGCCGCTGTCGTGGCCGCCCATGCCGTCGGCGACGACGTGGAGCTCCATGCCCGGCCCCACCTCGATCCAGCCCCAGTTGTCTTCGTTGAGGCTGCGGAGCAGGCCCACGTCGGTCATCGCCGCGATGGGCGGGGTCGGGGTGTCGGCGGGGATCGCGGCCGTGCCCTCGTCGATGGCCTTGCCGAAGGACGAGGCGTCGGGGAAGGCCCCCTCCATGGCGCGCTCGAGGATCTGCACCAGGGCGACGTGGCCCGGGGCGACGAGGCGGTGGAGGAGGGTCGCCAGCATCGTGATGTCGGCCGCCCGGTCCTCATGGGGGACGGGGCCCTCGAAGACCTCCTGCACATCGGGATCGTAGAGCACGATCTCGCCGTCCTCGCGCACGAGGAAGTTGGCCGGGCTCAGCCGGGCCAGGGCGACGCCGCTGTGGTGGAGGAAGGCGAGGATGCCGGTCGCCCGCAGGGCCATCTTGACCAGCGGGTAGAGCTCGATGGGCGAGGCCTCGTTGAGCAGCAGGTTCTCGCCGTTCCAGAGCACGACGCTGCAGAGCACGCCGTCCTGGAAGAACATGTCGACCGGCGAGGCGAAGCCGTCGTGGTTGATGCGCTTGTCGAAGTAGTCGGTGTAGGCGTGGAAGCCCTCGCCGTCCCAGCGCACCGACACGAGGAAGCGCCGGATGGCCATGTCGGCCCCGCAGGCCACGCAGCGGTCGGCATCCTGGGGGGTGTCGTCGTTGCCGCACTCCCAGCAGAACCGCCGGGCCCGGTCGGGACGGTCGTTGTTCACGATGTAGAACATCCGCCCCTCTGCCAGGCGGACCAGCCCTTCGACCACGTAGTGCTCGGAGAGGTAGGTGCCGGGCCGGAAGGGAGAGGGCCGGTTCGAGGGTGCGGACATCGCAGTCCCGGAGGGGGCGTCGGTCGCCCGAGGGCGACGGGAAGGCGAAGGGGCGGGGCGCGGTCTGGGAGGGAGCTTCTGCGCCAGTCTGGCGAGGACTCCTGGGGGGACCGGGCCCCGGGCAGCTTCCGAGCATAGTAGGGGCGGAGTCCGCGTCGGGCAATGCAGCCCGATGTCAATGCCCTGCTGGTGCGCCCCCGTGTACGAATTCCCTTTCTCCGTCGATGGCACCTCCCCCACTTCGGGCGCGCGCGCCTGCACCTTGGAGCTCACGCGCGGCCGGGTGGAGACCCCGGTCTTCATGCCCGTGGGCACCCAGGGGGCGATCCGCACCCTCCCGCCGGACCACGTCCAG
>CAXQUZ010000572.1:0-5396 GCA_964226865.1 Myxococcota bacterium
GCTCGCGGTCGAAGCGCCAGGCCTGCTCGAGGCCGAGGGCGCCCGCCTCAGCAACGTCGTGATGATGGGCCTGGGCGAGCCCTTCCACAACTACGATGCCGCCGTCGGCGCGATGCACCGCATCAACCGCGAGCTCGGCATCGGCGCCCGCCACATCACCGTCTCGACCGTGGGCCTCGTGCCCGCCATCCGGCGCTTCGCCGACGAGGGCCTCCAGGCCACCCTCGCCATCAGCCTCCACGCCACCGAGAACGACCGGCGGGGCGAGCTGATGCCCATCAACCGCCGCTGGCCGGTCGAAGAGCTGGTCGCCGCCTGCCGCGAGTACGTCGAGAAGACCCACCGCCGCGTCACCTTCGAGTGGGCCCTCATCGGCGGCCAGACCGACTCCCAAGCCGAGGCCGCCCGGCTGGGCCGGCTGCTGCGCGGCCTGCTCTGCCACGTCAACGTCATCCCGCTCAACCCCACGGACGGCTTCACGGGCACCCCCAGCAGCCCCGAGGCCGTCGACGCCTTCGTCGAGACCCTGCGCAGCATGGGCACCCCGGCCAGCGTGCGGGTGCGGCGCGGCATCGACATCGACGCGGGCTGCGGTCAGCTCAAGAGCAAGGTGCTGCGCCGCAGCCGGGCCCGCGCCGAGAGCTGAGGCCCCCGGCCGGCGCGCCCCTCAGTCCAGCACGGTCTCTTCGGCCGGCGCCCGCAGGTTGTAGTGGGAGGCCATCGCCCGGCCGTAGGCGCCCGCGTTGCCGATGAGCAGCACGTCGCCCTCCCGGGCCGGCACGATGCGGCGGCTGCGGCCGAGCACGTCGCCGGTCTCGCAGATGGGCCCGACCACGTCGACGTCCTCGGGGGCCTCGGCGCTGCCCAGCCGGCTGAGGTTGCGGATCTCGTGCCAGGCCCCGTAGAGCGCCGGCCGCAGCAGCGTGTTCATGCCCGCGTCGACCCCCACATAGTGCAGGGGTCCCTTGCGCTTCCGCTGGGTCACCGCCGCCAGCAGCACCCCCGCCTCGGCCACGAGGTAGCGGCCAGGCTCGAGCCAGAGGGCGCACCGGGGGGCCAGAGCCTGGACCTCGGCGAGAACACTGTCGAGCTGGGCGAGATCGAGCGGTCGCTGGCCCGGCTTGACGGGCACGCCCAGGCCCCCGCCGAGGTCGAGGGTGCGCACGGTGGGGATGCCCCGGGCCACGTCGGCCAGGAAGCGCCCGGTGCGCAGCCAGGCCCCCGGATCGCGCACGCCGCTGCCGACGTGGGCGTGGAGGCCCGTGATCTCGACCCCGTGGGCCGCGCAGAGGGCGAGCAGCTCGTCGAGCTCGTGGAGGGCCACGCCGAACTTGGAGCGGGTGCCCGCCGTGCGCACCTTCGCGTGGTGGCCGGCGCCGGCGCCCGGGTCGAGGCGCACGAAGACCGCCCGGCCCGCGAAGACCTCGGGCCAGGCCCGCAGGGGGTGGAGGTTGTCGAGGGTGACCGTGGCGCCGTGGGTGTAGGCCGCCGCGTACTCGCCCCGGGGGGCGAAGTTGGGCGTGAAGAGCAGGGGGGCCTCGCTGCCGGCGGCGTCGAGCACCCCGCGCGCCCGGGCCACCTCGCCCGGCGAGACGCACTCGAGGCCCAGGCCCGCGTCGACGATGCGCCGCAGCAGGGCCGGGTGTGCGTTGGCCTTGATGGCATAGAGCACCTGGCCGGCGTTCTCGAGGCCCATCAGCCCGGCCGCGGCGGCGTCGACCGTGGCGCCATCGTAGACGTAGCGGGGGGTGCCCTCGGCGGCGGCCAGGGCGAGCAGCGTGTCTTTCTTGCGCTCCCACCACTGCTCGGGGCGCACGGCCCGGCCCCCGCTGGCGGCGCCGCCGCTGCGCTCCTGGATCTCGGACCAGGAGGGCCCCACCCCGGGCACCCCGTCGAGCTCCTGGAGCACGAGGGCGTGGAGCTGGGCCTCGAGGCGCGCGGCCTGGGCGTTGTCGACCACCACGGTGAGGTTGAGGTCGTTGGCCGCCTGGCTGAGGAGGTGGACCCGCTGCTCCTCGAAGAGCTCGAAGGCCCCCGACAGCCGGTGGAGGATCGAGCGGATGCCCCGGCCGACCAGGCTCACGCTGGTGCAGTTGCGCAGGATGCGGGCCTCACAGAAGCCGTCCAGCTCGCGCTTGAGGCCGATGAGAACGGCCTCGTCGAGGGCGTTTGCGCTCGGGTCCAGGCTGACCGTGACGTTGGTCTCGGAGGTGGCCACGAGGTCGACCGAGAGGCCGGCCGCGGCGAAGCACTGGAAGGCCCGGGCCAGGAAGCCCACCTGCTGCCACATGCCGAGGGTCTCCATGCTCACGAGCACGATGCCCCCGCGAGACGACACGGCCTTCACCAGCGGGCCGGCCGCCGTCTGGGGCTCGACCACCGTGCCCGGCAGATCGGGCTGGAGGGTCGAGCGCACCCGCAGGGGGATGCCCGCCGCGCGCACGGGGGCGATGGCCCGGGGGTGGAGCACCTTGGCGCCCGTGCTCGCGATCTCGAGCGCCTCGGCGTAGTCGAGGGCCTCGAGCAGCCGCGCCGTCGGGTGGACCCGGGGGTTGCCCGTGAACATGCCCGGCACGTCCGTCCAGATCTCGCAGGCCGCCGCCCCCAGCCGGGCCGCGAAGAGGGCCGCCGAGGTGTCGGAGCCCCCCCGGCCGAGCAGCACCGTGTCGCCGGTGATCGGGTCGCGGGCGATGAAGCCCTGGGTGAGCACCACGGGGGCCGTGGCAAAGCGGGCCTGGAGGGCCGGATCGGCGCCGCCCTCGCAGTGGGCCGAGAGCATGCGGCGCGCGGGGCCCAGGCCGGCACCGGGCGCGGCGGCCACGAG
This sequence comes from Myxococcota bacterium, assembly GCA_964226865.1. Taxonomy (GTDB): domain Bacteria; phylum Myxococcota_A; class UBA796; order UBA796; family UBA2385; genus CAXQUZ01. The sequence continues at coordinate 2,825 of CAXQUZ010000572.1, forward strand.
GGCCTCCCGGGCGTCTTCCCAGCGGACCGCGAGCCCCTGGGCCGCGAGCAGGGCCACGCCGAGGCGGGTGCTCAGCAGCTCGCCATAGGCCATGACCCGGGCCCGGCTGCGGGGGCTCACCTCTCCCACGAGCTGGAGGCCCTGGAAGAGGCGGCCGAGCTCGGCGAAGAGGGCCACGGTGGGCGCCGGCAGGGCCGTGCCGCCGGCGGTGGCGAGGGCCTCGTGCCAGCCGCGAATCTCCGCGACAACACCGTCCACATCGATGTCTTCGATGGTGTCCAGCGCCTGGCTGAGGCGGTCGGAGACCCGGGCGAGGGCCGAGCAGACCAGCACCGGGCGGCCGCCCCGCGCGACGACCTCGCGGGCCGCCCGGGCGATCATCGCCCAGCCCGCCGCGGTGGCCACGCTCGTGCCCCCGAACTTGAGCACGGTGACGGGGCGGGCCTCCGGCGGCGGGCCAGCAGGGGAAGGGGGGACCGACATGGGGGCTCCGGGCGCTCAGCGGGCGAGCAACAGGGACGAGACCAGGGCCACCCCGACGACCAGCAGCCGCAGCACGAGGCTCACGCGGGCCGGCAGGGGGGCACGGGGGACGACAGGGCGACCCGCCACCGGGGGGTCGGCGGGCGGCGGGGGGTCGACGGGACGCGGGGGACCCACGGGATGGGGACGGCGCACGAGCAGCTCCGGTGCTTCATGGTGGCCTCGCTCCATCCCGCCGGTGGTGGCGGCGCCCCGCAGGTAATCGCTCCCGGAGCCCCCGGCCTCCCACGCCCGTCTCACCCCCCGGAACGCTGCCGCCGGCCCCCGGGGCCCGCTACACTGGGGCCATGCGCACGCGGCCTCCCGATCTCTTCTCCCGCCCCCACGCCGACATCCACGGCCAGAAGGGCCCCCGCCGGCCGGGCCAGCTCCCGCCCACCCCGACGCCGGGCCGCATGTTCTCCCACATCGGCGCCGCCGAGCGCCGGGGCATCCGGAGCGTCCACCCCATGGTCTTTCTCGGGGCCTGCTTCGTGCTTGCTCTCGCCGTGGTGGGCATCGAGGCGGCCATCGCCGAGGCCCGGAGGGTGGACGCCGTCCAGGTGGTGTTCATGGAGGACGAGGCCGCCGCCGCGGCCGCCCAGATCGAGGCGGACGGCGGGCTGCTGCCCCTGCCCCCCGACGCGCCACCCGCGCCCGACGCGCCCCCCCCGACCACCGACGACGCGCCGGCCCCGGCTGGCTGACCCCCGTCCCGAGGAACACCCCATGGGCTTCATCGACCGACTCGGCAACCTCGCCCGCGGCACCGCCCGGGTCCAGCGCGAGACCTGGCGCGAGGAGGGCGGCCTCCAGGGCAAGCTCGACCAGCTGCGGGCGACCGCCGCCGAGGTGGCCACCGGGCTCCAGGAGGGGGTCGCCAGCGTGCGAGAGGGCGCCGCCGGCCCGCCAGAGACCGCTGCCAATTCCCGAGAGACCGCCGCCCGCTCCGCCCGCGCAACGGTGCCGCCGGAGGCCTCCGCGGGGCCCGGGCCGGCCGATCCCGCCGACCCTGCGGCGGCGCTCACCGCCGAGCTGGCCCGCCTCGAGGCCGCCTTCGCCGACGGCACCCTCACCCGCAGCGAATTGCGCCGCAAGCAGGCGGAGGCCCGGAGCCGCCTCGGGGGTTCCGGCCGGCGCATCCTCTGAGTGCCGCCGCCGCGGGTGTGGCGCCGGGGCTCGGATATGGTGTGGATGCGGGTCCAGCCGGTCCCCGACCGGTCCGACCCACCGGCGGGCACCGTTCCGCCTCCCCTCCCCGCGCGACCGCCCGCTCCGGGCCCGTGCGCCGCCACCGCCCGTCCCCTGCCCCCGCCTGCAAGGAATCCGGCCCCATGACCTCTGCCCTCTCCCGGCTTCGTCGGCTCAGCCTCCTGCCCCTGCTGCTGCTCAGCGGCACCGCCGCCGGCCGGGAGGCCCCCACCCCGACCCAGCCCCACGAGGTCGTCGCCGGACTGGTCGCCTACAGCCTCGACCACTTCCACTACAGCGGCCAGCGCCTCGACGACGCGACCAGCCAGGAGTGGATGAAGCAGTACCTGCGGGCCCTCGACCCCTCGCGGGTCTTCTTCCAGGCCCAAGACATCGCCGAGATCTCGCGCCTGCAAGACAAGCTCGACGACGCCATGTCGATGATCCCGGCCGACCTCGACCCGGCCTTCCAGATCCACGAGACCTACCGCCAGCGGGTCTTCGCCTACTGCGACCACGCCCGGGCCCTGCTCGACACCGAGGGCGGGCTGCCCTTCCGCGACGTCGAGATCCAGGCCGATCGCTCGGAGGCCGCCTGGGCGGTCGACGACGCCGAGCAGAAGCGCCTCTGGACCGAGCGGGTCACCGAGCAGCGGCTGCGGCTGGTGCTCCAGGGACTGAGCGAGGCCGAGGCGGATGAGAAGCTGCGCAAGCGCTTCGAGCGGCTGCGTCGCGATGTCGAAGAGACCGAGACCAGTGATGTTCTCGAGGTCTACCTCGGCGCCCTGGGCACGGCCTATGACCCCCACTCGGCCTGGTTCGCCAGATCGGAAGAGCACACGTCTGAACTCCAGTCACC
>CAXQUZ010000573.1:0-4582 GCA_964226865.1 Myxococcota bacterium
CTTAAGACACTCTGTCCCGCCACGCCGCTCTTCCGATCGGGGGTCGGCGCGGGGGCGGCGGCGCGGGCCCGCGCGGGGGCCGGTGCCGCACGGGGGGCCGTGGCCGGGGCGCCTCCACCGCCGGCAGGGGCCGGGGGCAACGCCTCGAAGATGACCATCTCCACGGTGTCTTCGGGCTCTGGCTCCGGGCTGTCCACCGGCGGCGCCACCAGGGCCAGCCCGCCGAGGGCCAGGGCCACCAGGGCCGTGAGGCCGAGGGCGGCGGCGCGGTCGCGGGGAGCGGGGGCGGCGAGGGTCGCGTGGCGCAGGAACATGGCACCTCCTGCCCCAGGGGTGGCGCCGGCCGCGGCCCCTGCTCACCCCGCGGCGATTGGTTCCCGCGGGAAGAGCGCGCCCAGCACGGGCGGCAGCTGGGCGAGGGTGTCGATGACGGCCCCGGCCCCGAGGCCCGCGAGGGGCGCCCGGGAGTAGCCGCCCCCGATCAGCACCAGGGGCACCCCGGCGGCCCGGGCGGCGCCGGCATCGGCCGGGCTGTCGCCCACGAAGACGGCCGCCTCCGGTGCGCAGCCGGCGGCCGCGAGGGCGGCGTGGACCGGGGCGGGATCGGGCTTCGGGGCGAGGCCGGGGCGGGCGCCGATGAGGGCCACGAAGCGCCCCCGCCAGCCGAGGTGGTCGACGAGGGCCTCGGTGGGGGCCTGGGGCTTGTTGGTGCAGAGCACGAGGCGCAGCCCCGAGACGTGGAGCACCTGGAGCAGGTCTGCGGCCCCCGGGCGGGGGGTGGTGCCAGCGGGCCCGAGGCGGTCGTAGTGGGCGTGCCAGGCGGCGAGGGCGCCGTCGGGCAGCGGGGCGCCGTGGTGGGCGAAGGCGCGCTGGAGCAGGGCCGTGGCGCCCTCACCGATCATGCGGGCGACCGCGGGGGCGCCGGGGTCTCCGAGCCCGTGATCGGCCAGCACGGCGGCCGTCGCGGCGTGGATGCCCGGCAGGCTGTCGACGAGGGTGCCGTCGAGGTCGAAGATCACCGCGTGGGGCGGGCGCCGGCGGGCCGCGGCCGCGGCGCTGGTCATGCCCAGCCCTCGACCGCGGCGGCGGCGGCGGCCCGGATCTCGGGGTTCGCGTCCTGGAGCAGCGGCCGCACGGCCACCTCGAGCGCCGGCCCGCCGAGGGCCCCCACCGCCTGGACCGCCTCGAGGCGCACCCGGCTGTCGGCGTGGCGCAGGCAGCGCTTGGCGGACTGCACGGCCGAGCGCCAGCCCGTCTCGCGGGCGATGCGGCAGCCGAGCGCGAGCTCCAGCGGATCGGTGGCCCGCAGCAGCCCCCGGGTGCGGTCGCGGCCCACGCTGTCGAGGCTGTGGCCCGCGAAGCCGTCGGCCACCGTGGCGAAGCGGGCGGCCGTGAGCGGCGCCGCGTCCAGCGCCGACCAGGGGTTGTCGGGATCGTCCTCGTCGAGGCCGTGATCGTCGACGGGGCGCGTCTTCGGGACGACCGCCCGCTGGGCCGCGGTGGTCTGGCGGGGCGCCGCCTCGGGGGTCGGCGGCACGGCGTAGCGGCTCTGGCCCGCGTCCTCCTTGACCACCAGCCGGGCGTCGGGCACGGCCCGGCCCATGGCGGCCGAGAGCTGGAGCAGAGAGGGCAGGGGCAGGGGCAGGTCGGCCCGCACCAGCACACCGGGCTCGTCGGTCACGAGCTTGCAGCCTCCGGGGAGGAGGGTGCGCTCGCGGCGGGAGAGGGGCTGGGGGCGATGGAGCTCGAGGATGGGCATGCGACCACTCTCCCCCCTCGCTGGCCCGGGCCCGGGTCTCAGCGGCCCGGGAGCCAGCGCAGCAGCCGCTCGACGGCGCCCTCGATGCCCAGGGCCTGGGTGTCGACCCACACATCCGCCTCGCCATAGAGCGGCGCCCGCTCCTCGAGGATGGCCTGCAGCTCGGCCAGGGCGTTGGGCCGGCCCCGCATCGGACGCAGGTCGCCCTGGGCCATCACCCGCTCGAGGTGGTCGCCGGGGGGCGCCTGGAGCCAGGCCGTGCGGGCCCGCTCGCGCAGCAGCCGCCACGGGCCCGGGCTGGTCACGAGGCTGCCGCCGGTCGCGATGACCATGGGCCCGCTCGTGTTGAGAACGTCCTGAAGAACGCGGTCTTCGAGGGTTCGGTAGTGGGCTTCGCCCTGGATCTCGAAGAGCTCACCGAGCCGCATGCCGGCTTCCTCGCTGACCCGTGCGTCGAGCTCGACGAAGTCCCAGCCCAGGCGTGCCGCCAGCGCGGCGCCGATGGTCGACTTGCCGGCCCCGCGCAGCCCCACGAGGGCGACCTTGTCGGGGCCGCCGGGGCCGAGGCCCCGGAAGAGCGTGGCCAGCGGCAGGCCCAGCACGGTGCAGACCTCGGCGAGGCGGGCGACGCTGATGTTGCCCTCGCCCTTCTCGAGCTGGACGAGGAAGCGGGGGCTGACCCCGGCCTCCTTGGCGAGGCGGGCCTGGGTGAGGCCGAGGTCGTTGCGGCGGCGGCGGAGCCGGGCGCCGATGTGGGCCAGGAGCTGCATGGACACACGGAGGGGCAGGCGGGTTGTGCAGCATAGTGCAGCAGCGGGGCCCTGTCTGGCCCCTCGTGCGCACAACAGTGCACACTGGGGGCGGCCGCGGCCCCGATCGGGCCACCGGCATGCAGTATAGTGCGCCTCGACCCCCTTGTTTTGGTGACCCAGCGCACTATACTGCCATCTCATGGCGGGCAGGCCCCTCCCGTGGGTCATCCTCGGCGCCTTCACCCGGTGCGCCCGCCTCCGCTTCACGCTTCGAGAGTCTGCAGCCCCGCCGGTCCGCCGCACGGCCCCGGGGCCCTCGCACCACCAGGGAGACTGGGACATGGGCAAGTACTTCGACTACCCGGCCGTCAACTTCGAGACCCACCCGGACGACTACGTCCACTGGGACCTGAAGATCGACGGTCCCGTCGCCACCTTGGTGATGCACATCAAAGAAGACCACCCCCTCTGGGCGGGCCAGTACGAGCTCAAGCTCAACAGCTACGACCTCGGCGTCGACATCGAGCTCAACGACGCCGTGACCCGGCTCCGCTTCGAGCACCCCGAGGTCAAGGTCGTCCAGGTCACGGGCGCCTACGACAAGATCTTCTGCGCCGGCGCGAACATCCGCATGCTGGGCATGGCCCCCCACGCCTTCAAGGTGAACTTCTGCAAGTTCACCAACGAGACCCGCTGCACCATCGAGGAGTCGAGCGCCTCGGGCGGCCAGGTCTACGTGGCGGCCCTCAACGGCACGGCCTCGGGCGGTGGCTACGAGCTGGCCCTCGCCTGCGAGAAGATCTACCTCATCGACGACGGCAACGCGGCCGTCTCTCTCCCCGAGGTGCCCCTGCTCGGCGTGCTTCCCGGCACGGGCGGCCTGACCCGTCTCACCGACAAGCGCAAGATCCGCCGCGACGTCTCCGACGTGTTCTGCACCAAGGCCGAGGGCTTCCGGGCCCGCGACGCGAAGAAGTTCCGGCTCATCGACGGCTCCTTCCCCCGCTCCAAGTGGGAGTCGGGCATGCAGGAGACCCTCGCCGCCCTCGCCAGCGAGGTGGCCGCCGCCCACCCGAAGTCTGGCGCCCCGGTGGCCCTGCCCAAGCTCGACCGCACCGACGCCGACGACGGCTGGTCCTACCCGAGCGTCTCGGTCCAGATCGACGGCCGGGTGGCCACCCTCACCATGCACGGCCCCACCGACGACCCGAGCCGCTCGGCCGACACCTGGGGCCTCCGGGCCTTCCGCGAGCTCGAGGACGCCCTGCTCCGGCTGCGCCTCAACCACCTCGACGTGGGCCTCATCCTCCTCCGCACCGCCGGCGACGCCGCCGCCGTGCTCTCCCACGAGGACTGGCTCCACAGCAACGCCGCCGAGAGCAGCGACTTCTTCTACGGCGAGGTCGTGGCCACCCAGGCCCGTGTCCTGCGCAAGCTCGACAACATGGCCAAGTCCATGTTCGCGCTCATCGAGGAGGGCCACTGCTTCGTGGGCACCCTCTTCGAGCTGACCCTCGCCGCCGACCGTTCCTACATGTTCCTGGACGACGACGGTGAGAACACCGTCCAGCTCAGCGAAGCCAGCTTTGGTCCCTTCCCGATGGCCAACGGCATGACCCGCCTCGAGGCCCGCTACCCCGGCGAGCCCGAGCGCGTCACGGCCCTGCGCGCCACCCTGGGCGAGACCATCGACGCGGAGGATGCCTTCGAGACCCACGGTGTGGTCACCGTGAGCCTCGACGACATCGACTACGAGGACGAGGTCCGCATCGCCATCGAGGAGCGGGTGAGCCTCTCGCCCGACGCCCTCACCGGCATGGAGCAGAACCTGCGCTTCGGCGGCTCCGAGACCTGCGAGACCAAAGTCTATGGCCGACTCTCAGCCTGGCAGAACTGGATCTTCCAGCGGCCCAACGCGGTCGGCGCACGGGGAGCGCTGACCCTCTACGGCCAGCCCGAGTCCGCCGAGTTCGACTTCAACCGCACCTGAGCGCCATCGAGGAGCACCCATGTCCATCAGCGACGAGAAGATCCCCAACAACGTCAACCTCTCCGACAATCGGAAGCTCCA
>CAXQUZ010000574.1:0-3469 GCA_964226865.1 Myxococcota bacterium
ACACGACGCTCTTCCGATCTCAGGAACATGCCGGCGGCGAGGGACAGCTTCGGGCTCAGCGCCTCGAGGTCGCCCGGCCGGTCGACCAGCACGGCCACCGCCAACGCCAGCAGGGCCAGGCCCAGCAGCAGGCGGAGCAGGATGTAGATGGCCAGGGGCCGGGAGGCGGGGTCGACCTGGATGCCCGCGGGCTGACCCGCCTCCGGCGCCGGGCTCAAATGCCCGATGCCATCGAGAAGATGGGCATGTACATTGCGATGACCAGACCACCGATGACCACACCCAGGAACAGGATGATCAGGGGCTCCATCATGCTGGTCATGTTCTCGACCGCCTGGTCGACCTCGTCCTCGTAGAAGTCGGCGACCTTGTTGAGCATGACGTCGAGGGCGCCCGTGGCCTCACCGACGCTGATCATCTGGCAGACCATCTCGGGGAAGAGCTTGGTCTCGGAGAGCGGGTCGGCGATGGTGCGGCCTTCGGAGATGGCCTCTCGCACCTTGAGCACGGCGTTCTCGATGACCTTGTTGCCCGCCGTGCGGGCACAGATGTCGAGGGCCTCGAGGATGGGCACACCCGAGGCGATCATGGTGCCGAGGGTGCGGCAGAAGCGGGCCACGGCCACCTTGATCAACAGGTCGCCGAAGACCGGCGCCTTGAGCATGAGGCCGTCGATGAGCAGCTCGCCCCGGGCCGTCCGGTAGAACCAGCGCACGCCGAAGAAGATGCCCGTGCCGCCCACAGCGAGGAAGATGAAGTTCGACTGGAGCCAGTTCGAGAGGTTGATGACGAACTCGGTGGGGGCCGGCAGGGCCTGGCCGAACTCGGCGAACATCTCTTCGAAGGTCGGGACGACCTTGAGCAGCAGCAGCGTGACGACGATGCCCGCGACCACGAGCACGATGACGGGGTACATCATCGCGCCCTTGATCTGGCGCTTGAGCTTCTCGGCCTTCTCGAGGTAGGCCGCGAGGCGGTTGAGGATGGTGTCGAGGATGCCGCCCACCTCGCCGGCCGCCACCATGTTCCGGAACAGCTCGTCGAAGGTGTTGGGGTACTGCTTGAGGGCGTCGGCGAAGGTGGCCCCGCTCTCGACCTGTTCCTTGATGACCGCGAGCTGGCCGCGGAAGGTCTCGTTGGGGGCCTGCTTGGACTGGATGTCGAGGCACTGGACCAACGGCAGACCCGAGTCGATCATCGTGGCGAACTGGCGCACGAAGATGACGAGGTCCTTGTTGGTCACGCCGGGCTTGAGGAAGTCCGGCATCTTCAGGTTGATCTCGACCGAGCCGAGGCCGCCCTTGGGCTTCACCGAGGTGGCCGCGATCTGGCGCTGGCGCAGCAGGTTGCGCGCCGCGTCTGCGTCGGCGGCCTCGATCTCGCCCTTGCGCACCTCGCCCGAGGTGGTGCGGCCTTCGTACGCGAACACAGCCATGATCGACTCGCAGTGACAGACGCGGGGCCCGGGCACCGGGCGCACCGGGGGGAGGGCAGCGGCCGCCGAGGCGCCGCCCGCGACAGGCTACCACCCCCTCTCGGCGCCACACAAGGCAGCGGCCGCCGGGGGTGGCGGAGGGTGCGCTCAGTCGGCGCTGGTCGTGCGCACGACCTCGTCGATGGTGGTCATGCCCTCACCGAGCTTCTTCAAGGCCGACATGCGCAGGGTGCGCATGCCCTGGCGGATGGCCTCGCGCTTGAGCTCGAGGGTCGAGGCGCCGTTGAGGATGAACTCGGCGATCTCGTCGTTGAAGAACATGATCTCGTAGACGGCGATGCGGCCCTTGTAGCCGGTGTTGTTGCACGCACCGCAGCCCGCGCCCCGGTAGACCGTGAAGTCCTTGAGGTCGTTGGGCGAGACCCCGAGGTCGATGAGCACCTGCTCGGGCACCTCGATGGGCTCGCGGCACTCCTTGCAGATCTTTCGGCAGAGGCGCTGGGCACCGATCAGGTTGACCGAGCTGGCCACGAGGAAGGGCTCGATGCCCATGTTGAGCATGCGGCTGACCGAGCTCGGGGCGTCGTTGGTGTGGAGGGTCGACAGCACGAGGTGGCCCGTGAGGGCGGCCTTGACCGCGATCTCGGCCGTCTCGAAGTCGCGGATCTCGCCGACCATGATGATGTCGGGGTCCTGGCGGAGGAAGGACCGCAGGGCGCTCGCGAAGTTGAGGCCGATGTCGTCGTGCATCTGGACCTGGTTGATGCCGAAGAGGTTGAACTCGACGGGATCCTCGGCGGTACAGATGTTGGTCGTGCTCTTGTTCAGCTCGGAGAGGGTCGAGTAGAGCGTCGTGGTCTTGCCCGAACCGGTGGGCCCGGTGATCAGGATCATGCCGTAGGGCTTCTGGATGTTGGCCTTGTACTCGGCGAGCACCTTGGCCTCGAAGCCCAGCTTCGTCATGTCGAGCTGGAGGTTCGACTTGTCGAGCAGCCGGAGGACGACCTTCTCGCCCCAGAGCACGGGGAGCACGCTGACGCGGAAGTCCATCTCCTTGCCGCGGCCCAGCTTCATCTTGATGCGGCCGTCCTGGGGGAGGCGGCGCTCGGCGATGTCGAGGTTGCTCATGATCTTGAAGCGCGAGATGATCGCGTTCTTCAGCTTCATGGGCGGCTTCATGACCTCGTAGAGCACGCCGTCGATGCGGTAGCGGATGCGCATCGACTTCTCGTAGGGCTCGACGTGGATGTCAGAGGCGTTCTTCCGGATGGCGTCGAGCAGGATGAGGTTGACGAGCTTGACGACCGGGGCGTCACCGGCGCTCTTCTCGAGGTCGAGGACGTTGATGTCCTCTTCTTCGTCGTCGTCGAACTCGAACTCGTCGCCCTCGGCGTCGAAGTCCATCATCACTTCGTCGAAGGAGACGGTCGACGTGTAGTACTGCTCGATGGCGTCGGCGATGGCCTGCTCGCTCGCGACGACCACCTCGATGTTGAACTTCGTGATGAACTTGAGGTCGTCGATCGCGAAGATGTTGCTCGGGTCGGCCATCGCGACGATGAGCGTGTTGCCCGAGCGGTTGACCGGGATGACCTGGTGGCGGGTCACGACCTCTTTCGAGATGAGCTTGAGCACGTCCGGGTCGAGCTCGATGTCGCCCAGGTTCACGCTGGGCACGCCGTACTGCTTGGAGAGGAAGCTGGTCAGCTCGTTCTCGTCGATGTAGCCGAGCTTCGTGAGCTCGTGGCCCAGTCGGCCGCCCGACCCCCGCTGGGTGTCCATCGCCTTGCGGAGCTGGAGGGGGGTGATGAGCTGCTCCTTGACGAGCAGCTCTCCGAGCCGGCTGTTGTCGTCCGCCATGGTCGCGCCTCTGTGAGCTGGGGGGTCTCTCTCTCCGGGCGTGGCCCCGGGGATGCGGGGGACTCTACAGGATGCGCGGCCGCTCTGGCACCCACCGGCGCCCCGGCCCCCGCCGAGGGGGGGCAGGTGGTCGGGACTTCGGCGGGCCGGCGACCCCGGAGAGGGGGCCGGCCA
>CAXQUZ010000575.1:0-2584 GCA_964226865.1 Myxococcota bacterium
CGAAGGTCCAGCGAGTACGGACGGCCCATCGTTCCTCCCGAGTGGAGAGACGGATCACCCGTTCGCCCCCGGCGATCAAGGAACTTCGGCCTCTCTGTGAGCACCGCTGCCGCGTCCCGCGCACGGGGCGCAGGCATCCCGCGACCGCAGGGCGGCGGCATGACCCGCTCGCTCGCCCGTGCGCTCGCCTTTGTCGCCAGCTTGTCCTGCGCGCTCCCCTCGGACGCCGGCGCCCCCGCCGCGCCCCCCCCCCCGGGTGGCCACCGTGACCCGCATCCCGCTCGTCGTCGGCGACGAGATCCTCCACGCCACGCTCGACGACTCCCCCGCGGCGCAGGACTTCGCCCGCCTGCTGCCGCTGGCGCTCACCCTGACCGACCACGCCGACACGGAGAAGGTGGCGGAGCTGCCCCGGGCGCTCAGCACCGTGGGCGCACCGGCCCGCTACGCCGCCTCGGCGGGCGACATCACCGACTGCGCGCCCTGGGGAAACCTGGCGACCTTCCACAAGGACCTCCGGAGCGCCCGGGGGCTCGTGCGGCTGGGTCGGCTCGACGGGAGTGTCGCGCCGCTGCGGCGGGAGGGGCCCGTGGGGCCGAGCCACCGGGACCGCCGGGGGGAGGGCAGCATCCCTCCCCCCGAACCACTCACCGGGCGGGAGGCGCGTAGCTCGTGAGCTTGATGCCCTCGACCGCCGCCGTGTACTCCTCGATGCTCGGCGTGCGGCCCAGGATGGTCGACAGCACCACCACGGGGGTGCTCGCCAGCAGCGACTCGCCCTTCTTCTCGGCGGCGTCGGCCACCACGCGGCCCTGGAACAGCCGGGTCGACGTGGCCATGACCGTGTCGCCCTTCTCGGCCTTCTCCTGGTTGCCCATGCACAGGTTGCAGCCCGGGCGCTCGAGGTACATCGTGTTGCGGTACTTCGTGCGGGCCTGCTCCTTGGGTGCAGCGTCGTCGAACTCGAAGCCGGCGTACTTCTGGAGGATGTCCCAGTCGCCCTCGGCCTTGAGCTCACCGACGATGTTGTAGGTGGGCGGGGCCACGACGAGGGGGGCCTTGAAGGCGACCGTGCCCTCGGCCTTCTCGATGTTGCGCAGCATCTGGGCGATGACCTTCATGTCGCCCTTGTGCACCATGCAGGAGCCCACGAAGCCCAGGTCGACCTGCTTGGTGCCGCCGTAGAAGGAGATGGGACGAATCGTGTCGTGGGTGTAGCGCCGCGAGGGGTCGTCGTTGTGGACATCGGGGTCGGCGATCATGGGCTCGACGATCTGGTCGAGGTCGACCGTGAACTCCGCGGCGTACTTCGCGTTGGCGTCGGGGAGCAGCGCGGGACGGCTGCCGGTGCGCAGCTCGTCGATGCGCTGGCTGGCCTTGGCCACGAGGCCCGCGAGCACGCCCTTGTCGTTGTCCATGCCCTTGTCGATCATGATCTGGATGCGGCCCTTGGCGATCTCCAGCGACTCGATGAGGGTGTCGGGCTCGGAGATGCAGATGGAGGCCTTGGCCTTCATCTCGGCGGTCCAGTCGGTGAAGGTGAAGGCCTGGTCGCTCAGCAGGGTGCCGATGTGGACCTCGATGACCCGCCCCTGGAAGACGTTCTCGCCGTTGAAGTGCTTGAGCATCTGGGCCTGGGTGGCGTGGACCACGTCGCGGAAGTCCATGTGGTCCTTCAGCGCGCCCTTGAAGGTGACCTTGACCGACTGGGGGATCGGCATGGTGGCCTCACCGGTGGCCAGTGCCAGCGCCACGGTGCCCGAGTCGGCACCGAAGGCCACGCCCTTCGACATGCGGGTGTGGGAGTCGCCGCCGATGATGACCGCCTGGTCGTCGACCGTGATGTCGTTGAGCACCTTGTGGATGACGTCGGTCATCGGCTTGTAGACGCCCTTGGGGTCGCGGCCGGTGATGAGCCCGAACTTGTTCATGAAGCCCATGAGCTTCGGGATGTTGCGCCGGGCCTTGGCGTTCCAGACCGAGGCCGTGTGGCAGCCCGACTGGTAGGCGCCGTCGACCGTGGGGGCGATGACCGTGGCGGCCATCATCTCGAGCTCCTGGGAGGTCATCAGGCCCGTGGTGTCCTGCGAGCCCACGATGTTGACCTTCACGCGCACGTCGGAGCCGGCGTGGAGCACCTTGCCCGGGGTGACGCCCACGGCGTTCTGGTTGAAGATCTTCTCGACGGCGGTGAGGCCCTGGCCCTCGTGGGAGATCTCCTTCGAGGCGGCGTAGACGGCGGGCGCCTCGACACCGAGGATGCGAGCGGCGGTGGTCTGCAGCTTCTTGCCGAAGACGACGGCGTAGCTGCCACCCGCCCGGATGAACTCGAGCTTCTGGGGGGTGAGCGCCGACGAGATGTCGCAGAGCACTTCAGAGCTGTCCTCGTTGAGGAGCTGCTTGGTGGTGGTGTTGATGGTGAGCACGGTGCCCGTGTCGACCGAGAAGAGCTGCTTGAGCACCGGCTCGCCCTCGTCGTCGACGATGAGCTGGCCTTCGGCGTCGACCTGCTTGACCCAGATCGGAAGAGCACACGTCTGAACTCCAGTCACCGCATGCTATCGCGTATGCCGTCTTGTGCTTG
>CAXQUZ010000576.1:0-3744 GCA_964226865.1 Myxococcota bacterium
CGACGTCGTCGACGTCGTCGAGTCGGATGCGCCGCCGGTGCTCGTCTTCGACCCGAGCCATCCCGACGCGGACGGCGAGGGCTACGTGCGCTACCCCAACGTGAACATCCTCGAAGAGATGGTCGACATGATGACCTCGTCCCGTCTCTACGAGGCCAACACCAATGTGGTCAAGACCACCCGCGACCTCGCGGACGCGGCCCTGGCCATCGGACGGTGATGATGTCGATCGACCAGCTCTCTGCCCTCATCCCCGGCGCCACGGCCGGGGTCGCGCCCATCCAGGAGCCCGCCGCGGCCGCTGCCGGCGCCGCCGGTGTGCGCTTCGAGGATCGACTCGAGGCCGCCATCGCCCAGGTGAGCGACCACCAGAACGCTGCCGACGTGCGCCTCTCCCGGCTCGCTTCGGGCGAGGACGTCGACGTCCACAGCACCATGATCGCGCTCGAAGAGGCCGACATCATGCTGCGGCTGATGGTCTCGACCCGCGACGCCGCCGTCGAGGCCTTCGACAAGGTCCAGAACCTCCAGATCTGAGCCTCTCGACGTCACGACCCTGGGGCGACCGCTCTGGGCGCGTGACATCTCGTTGCATATCTGCTCTAAAGAGAGTCCCTGCCGGGGTCCGCTCGGCAGTGCCTTGGAGTCGGCGTGTCCGGAATCCTCGAACAGCTCCGCAAATACTACGAGAGCCTCCAGCCGGGGCAGCAGCGCATCCTCTCTGCGGCTGTGGTGCTGGCCTTTCTGGCGCTCGGAACGGTCTCGTGGTGGAGCGCCAACGAGGGCTTCGATCCCATCTTCACCTCGGCAAACCCTGCCGACATCCAGGTGGTGGCGGACGCGCTCGACGAGCAGGGCATCGCCTACCAGGTCGGCAACGACGGCCGGACCTTGATGGTTCGTCCCGAAGACGAGGGGCGGGCCCGCCTCACCAGCGCCGGCGCGGGCAAGGTCATCGGCTTCGAGTCGCTCGAGTCCATCGAGCTCGGCACCTCGCCCCAGCGCGAGCAGTGGGCCTACCAGCGCGCCCTCGAGGGCGAGCTCTCGCAGACCGTCGCCTCGCTGGGCAAGGTGGCGAAGGCCCGGGTCCACCTCGACCTGCCCGAAGACTCGCCCTTCCTCCGGGATCAGCGGCCGCCCTCGGCCAGCGTGCTCGTGACCCTCCTCCCGGGTGCGGCCCTCACGGCCGCCGAGGCCCGGGGCATCACGGCCCTGGTCTCTGGCTCGGTCAACGGCCTGAAGCCCGCCAACGTCGTGGTGGTCGACCAGTCCGGTGAGGTGCTCGCCGGCGGCGAAGAAGAAGACGGCATGCTGGCCGGTGTGCCCACGCTCATGGCCCTCCAGGTGGCCGAAGAGCGGCGCACCGAGTCGGCCATCGCCAAGGCCCTCGTCCGGGTCCTGGGCTCGCCCAACGACATCGACATCGGCGTGACCGTCGAGCTCGACACCACCGCCAAGGACGTGTTCCGGCGCTCGGTGGACGACGAGAAGAAGGCGATGATCTCGGAGAGCATCCGGGAAGAGTCCAGCGAGAGCACCCGGCCGACGGGGGTGCCTGGCACGGGCTCGAACCTGCCGGAGCAGGGCGGCGAGGGCAACGGCGCCACCCAGAACCGCGCGATCAACGAGATCCGCTCCAACTTCGAGCCCAGCCGGGTCGAGGAGCGGGAGACCCGGGCGCCGGGCACGCTCAAGCGCGTCAGCGTCGGCATCATGGTGAACTCCGACGCCATCCGGAAGCTGGCGGTCGCCAGCCTCACCACGCCCGAGGGTGAGGCGCCGACCGAAGAGGCCGTGGCCACCAAGGTGGGCGAGCTCGAGAAGCAGATCGAGCAGACCGCCCGCACGGCCATGGGCTTCGCCGACGCGCGCAACGACAGCCTCACGGTGACCTACCTGCCCTTCTCGGCGACCGCCCAGGACGAGGGCATGGTCGATGAGACCGGCAACAGCTGGCTGACCGAGTCGAGCCAGTCGCTGCTGCTGGTCGGCCTGGCCGTGCTGCTCTTCTTCTTCCTGGTCATCCGGCCCCTGGTCACGGCGGTCGCCAAGGCCGCCGAGCCGCCCCTGCCGCCCGCCCTCGAGCCGGGGGCCGTGGACGGCACCGGCGCGCTGGTCGACGGCCAGATGGGGGGCGTGGAGGGCGCGCTCGCGGCCCTCGACGCCGACGACGAGACCCGCCGAGAGGCCAGCCGCAACCTGACCGAGCGGCTGCGCAGTATGGTCGACAACTTCGAGAACGTCGACGCCGCCGACCTCAACCGGCTGGTCGATCTCGAGCGTGAGGCCACGGCCCAGGTCCTCCGCCGCTGGATTCGCGAAGGTTGAGCCCGGTTCCTCTCCTGCCCCCCGGACGGACGCGCGCCCCCGTGTCCCACGCCGGGTCCGCCGCCGGTTATGCGTGGCGGCCCGCCGCATCCGCCCCCCGGCTCTGAGGCCGCGCACCGCCCACTGGAGCATTGCTCACCATGGCCGACGACGCCGCAGCAAGTGACCTGTCAGGCGCCCAGCGCGCCGCGATCCTGGTGATGTACCTGGATCGTGATGTCGCCCGGAACCTCCTCCGCCAGCTCGACGACGACGACGTCCGTGCGGTGGGCCTGGCCATGGGCAGCATCGAGAACGTCGAGTCCGCCATCATCGAGAGCGTGATCGGCGACTTCGTGCGGGATCTCCACGAGGTCAGCCTCATGCCCCGCTCGGGCCCCGACTGCGTGGTCAAGGTGCTGCCCGACCTGCTCGACGACCACCGGCGCAACGAGCTGCTGCCCGTCATCAACCGCCGGGTGAACCGCGAATTCGAGCAGTTCATCAGCATGCGGCCGCCCCAGAGCGTCGCGGCGATGATCAAGGACGAGCACCCCCAGACCCAGGCGGTTGCGCTGTGCCTCATGGGCCAGGAGAACGCCGCGAAGGTGCTCAAGTACCTGGAAGATGAAGACCAGGCCCGCATCACCATGCGCATGGCCCGGCTCAAGCGCATCCCCGGCGAGCTGGCCGACGACGTCATCTCGGCCCTCCGGGCGGCCCTCGGCAAGCAGGACGACCACCTCGACGTCGGCGGCATCGACCGCACGGCGCGGATCCTGGGTCGCATGAGCCGCAACGACAACGGCATGATCCTCGAGATGGTCTCGGACGAAGACGCCGACCTCGCCGACGCCCTCCGTCGCCGCATGATCGTCTTCGATGACCTCGTCGCGCTGACGCCCATGGCCATCCAGACCGTGCTCAAGCAGGTCGATCGCGATGACCTCGTGCTGGGCCTCAAGGGCGCCAACGCCCAGATGCAGGACATGTTCCTGGCCAACGTCTCGAAGCGGGCCGCCGAAGACATCCGCGAAGAGATGGAGATCATGGGCCCGGTGCCCAGGTCTCGGGTGCGGGCGGCCCAGGAGCGCATCGTCGCCGCCGCCCTGACCCTCGCCGAAGACGGCTCGATCTACCTGCCCATGGGCGCGTCAGCTGGTGACTGCCAGAGAACCGCAGCGTCAATCGGCCAGCCTCGTAGCAGGTGGCGCTCAGCCCTGAGACCCGCTGCAGCAGCTGCTGACAAAGTAACTGCGCCTCCTCCGCCGTCCTCGCGATGCAGATGCTGGCTTCTTTCTCGGGTTTAGGCAGAACCTTGAAGGTTGCGTCTACCACAGGGCCCAGCATACCGAAAGCACCACAGACCAGACGGGAGACGTCATAGCCCGCCACGTTTTTCATCACCTGGCCACCAAATTCTGCAAGATCGGAAGA
>CAXQUZ010000577.1:0-23656 GCA_964226865.1 Myxococcota bacterium
GGCCATCCCGTCCTCCTCTCCGACCTCGCTGCCGGCCCGGGCCGCCCTCCGACGACCCTTGACAGGATTCTGCCTCAGTCTCTCCCGGTGCGGCCGACCTTGGGGCCATGAGCGCCATCCTGCCCGCCGCCGCCGCTGCCATGACCTACCTCGCGACCGCGCCCTGGCGCCCCGAGGCACGGGAGATGCTCGACGACCCGGTCGGCATCGAGGCGGCCCTGGCCCAGGCCGGTGTCGCGCCCGCCGAGGCCAGCGTGCTCTACGGGGTGGCCATCCGCCGGCTCCACGCCGACGCGGCCGACACCCTCCAAGATGCCGTCGGCTGGACCACCCTCGACAACCACTGGGTGCTCGATCCCCGGCGCACCGAGGTCGACCGGGGCCAGGCCGCCTGCTCGCTGCTGGCGGGCCGCGACCCGGTGCCCGGCGAGCGCAGCCTCCGGGTGCTCCGGGGCCGCCCCCACAGCAGCGGCCACACCGCCACCGGCGGCCCCGAGGTGGTGCTCGCGACGACCTGGTCCGACGAGACGGGCCCCCAGGAGCACGCCTGGGTGCGCCTCGCGCCGGGCGACACCGTGCTCCAGGTGACCGTCGAGCCCCGCGGCCGCCAGCCCCGCAGCGAGCTCATCGAGCTCCGCAGCCGGCGCCTCGGGCGGCTGCGCATGCCCCGCGACGGCGACGGGGCCGAGGTCTGCTTCGACCGTCCCGAGCGCTGAGAGCCTCCGGGCGCGCGGTCTTCTGGCGCGCCACCGGCCCTCCACGCGGCGCCAGGCGTCCCCGTCGTCAGCGGGCGGCGGCCCGCAGCAGGCCCCGCACCCGGTCCAGGGCCGCGGCCTCGTCCGCCGCAGCCGGCGCGGCCGCGCGGGGCCACACCGCCACGCCGAGGTGGCTGAACCAGCGGCCGTCCCCGGGCGCCTCGACCACCGTCGCCTGGCTGCGCACCACCCAGCCCTGGTCCACGAGGGCCGCCTCGAGGGCCGCCGCCGCGCGGAGATCCCGGTCGTCCGTCCAGCTGAAGTGGAAGATGCAGGGGGGCGCCCCACAGTCGCGGGCGAGCATGCGGGCGCCGCTGGCCCGAGACAGACGGTTGAGGCCGTGGGCCACGTCGAGCAGATCCGGCGCTGCGACCGCGGGCGAGGCCCAGGCCGAGGGCACGGCGGCCCGCGCCTGGAGCGGGGCGGCCTGGAGCTCGGGTGCCGCGGCACCGGGCGCAGCGAGCTCTTGCTTGCCCACCTGGACGAGGGTGCCGAGCACGGCCCCGGAGATGGCCGCGAGAATGCCCTTGACGATGAGGTACTGGTCCATGGTCTTGCTCCCAGGCCGGGCGCCTCGGCCGCCGGGGGCCGGCCCCGAGCGGTCCCGGAGCCGGCGCATGGGCGGCGGCCCCGTGGCGCGGTGTCCCCTGTTCGGGCCACCGGGCGGGCCCTTGAGCCTTGTCTCGGGATGTCGCCAGTCCGATCGCCCCCCCGGCGCCCGGCCTCCGGGGGCTCCCCGGGGCGCCACCCCCCGAAAACCGGGGCTTTCAGTCCCCCCGAAGGGCGCTAAGCTGGGGGCATGCCCCCGTGGCCCCTCTCTGGAGTCCCCATGCGCGCCCCCGCCGCCCTCTTCCTGGCCCTCGCCCCGCTCGCCGGCTGCATCGTGGCCGAGGGCGACAAAGAGGTGCCAGAGTCCCCCTACTCCCAGCCCATCCGAGACGGCGACTGGGGCAGCGACGACGGCGATCCCCTGGGCGATCCCGACACCGGCAGCGGGGACGCCACCGAGCAGCCCCTCATCACGGTCACCTGGGGCGAGTCCGCCCTGACGGTGGCCCTCGAGGGCGCCCCCGGCGGCCTGTGGCTGGGCCTCGCCGAGACGGGCGGCGCCTGCTCCGGGAGCGACTGCTGGACGGGCGAGGACTGCCGCGACGGCTACCAGAACGGCGACGCGAGCTACGGCCCCTACTGCCATCCCTTCGACAGCGACGGCACGATCACCCTCGTCTACGACGGCGACGTGGCGGCCCTTGCCGACGGCACGACGGCCTTCGAGCCCCTCGCTGCCGGCAACACCACCTTCCTGGTCGAGTCGCGGGT
Organism: Myxococcota bacterium; assembly: GCA_964226865.1. GTDB lineage: Bacteria > Myxococcota_A > UBA796 > UBA796 > UBA2385 > CAXQUZ01. The sequence goes on from CAXQUZ010000577.1 coordinate 2,076, forward strand.
CGAGGACGGGGGCGACGGCAGCTGCTGGGTCTTCGGCCACGACCCCACCCACTACTCCGACGACGGCTGCCAGCTCGCCGACTTCTGAGGGACGGTCCGTCCGCCTGGGCGGCCCCCGCGCCGCGCTCCCGGCCCGCTCTGTGTTCGCACGGAGCGGGCCGCTGTCGTCAGGGGAACCGGGGGCGCACGATCGTCCCCCCCAGCCCGTCTCGGCCACCCGCCACACAACCGACACATGCACCGGGGGGCCCCGGCCCGGGCCCCAAGCCACGCCCCCGAACGCCCACCGACCAGGTCGGTCATGGCAGTGCCTGCCCGCTTCGGATACAGCCGCACTCCAAAAAATGTCACGGAGGTCGGCACCATGGACGAGCAGAACGAAGTCCTCTTCCAGATCACCCGCAAGCACCTGAACACCGGTCTGCGGGGCTTTCCCGTCGGCACGGTCCGCACCTCTCGCGTCGACCCCCAGGAAGGCGTCTCCTACGTCGGCTACTCCGTGAAGGAGCTCGCCTTCCTCGACCCCGAGGCCGTGGTCTACCTGCTCTTCAACAAGGAGCTCCCGACCGACGACCAGCTCGCCGCGTTCAAGGCCGACCTCGCCGGCCGCGCCGCCCTGCCCGCCGGCGTCGCCGAGGCCATCGCGAAGCTGCCCAAGGACGGCCACCCCATGGAGTGGCTCATCACCGGCCTCATGCTCACGGGCATGACCGGCAAGACCGGTGACTACAAGGAAGACGCGCTGAACCTCATCGCGCGCTCCCCCGAGCTGGTCGCCACCGTCTTCCGCCAGCGCAGCGGCTGGGGCGCCCCGATCGCGTCCAAGCCCGAGCTCGGCCTCATCGAGAACTTCGTCCACATGCTGGGCGTGCCGGGCGGCGACAGCGCCAAGCTGACCTCCCTGCTCCGCACCTTCTACGTCCTCCACATGGACCACGGCGGCGGCAACCTCTCGACCTTCACGGGCAAGGCTGTGGCCTCCGGCCTCGCCGACATCTACGCCAGCCTCGCCGCCGCCATGGCCGGCCTGTACGGCCCGCGCCACGGCCGTGCGAACCAGGACTGCCTCAACTTCGTGCGCTCGGTCGGCACCACCGACCCCGACGCCATCGAGCAGATGGTCCGCGACCGCCTCGCCAACAAGCAGCTCATCTTCGGCTTCGGCCACGCCGTGCTGCGCGCCGAGGACCCCCGCGCCACCATCCAGTACGAGCTCGGCAAGGAGATCTGCGGCGACGACCCGCTCTTCCAGACCGCCCTCGCCCTGCGCGAGCGCGCCGTGAAGGTGCTCAAGGAGAACCCCAAGGTCTCCAACCCCTACCCCAACGTCGACGCCGTCTCGGGCACCCTGCTCAACGCCACGGGCCTGACCGACTCCGACTACTACACCGTGCTCTTCGGCCTCTCGCGCATCGCCGGCATCGCCGCCCAGATCGTCGACGAGCGCCTGCACTTCCGCGGTGGCAAGGGCGTCGCCATCTACCGCTGTGGCTTCAAGGCCGAGAACCAGGATCCCCGCAGCCTCAAGAGCTGAGCCAGGCCGCCCACGGGCGCGCCAGGCTCCGCTGCGACCCTCTCGGTCGGCTCTGACTCGCGCGCCCCTTCCGCTTTCCTGCCGGGAGGGGCGCGTTGCGTTCTCGGGGAGCGCCATCCCGCGCCTCCCTCGACACTTCGGCAGCCGCGCCCGGCGCGGGCCTGCCCCCCCACCACCACGAGGAACACACACATGAAGCTCCACGAATACCAGGCGAAGGAGCTCCTGCGCCGTCACGGTGTGCCCGTGCCCAAGGGCACGGCGGCCAAGACGGTCGGCGAGGCGGTCAAGGCCGCCGAGGAGCTCGGCGGTGACTTCTGGGTCGTCAAGGCCCAGGTCCACGCGGGTGGCCGCGGCAAGGGCCGCTTCAAGGAGGTCTCGGACGAGGCCACCCTCAGCGCCGTGCTCGCGGGCGCGGCCGACGTGCCCGGCAAGGGCGGCGTCCAGCTCTGCCGCAGCATCGACGACGTGAAGGCTGCTGCCGAGATGATGCTCGGCAACACCCTCGTCACCAAGCAGACCGGCGCCGAGGGCGTCGAGGTCAAGTGCGTGCTCGTGACCACGGGCGCCGACATCGCCCAGGAGCTCTACGTCGCCGTGCTGCTCGACCGCAGCAACGGCCGCCTGCTCCTGATGGCCTCCACCGAGGGCGGCACCGAGATCGAAGAGGTCGCGGAGCACAACCCCGGCGCCATCAAGAAGGTCTGGGCCGACCCGGTCACGGGCCTCGGCGACTGGCAGTGCCGCCAGATGGCCTACGAGCTCGGCCTCAGCGGCAAGCAGGCCTCCCGCGGCGCCGCCAAGCTCTTCAAGGGCATCTACGAGACCTACCTGGCCACCGACGCCAGCATGGTCGAGATCAACCCGATGGTCGTCTCCGAGGCCGGTGAGGTCGTCGCCCTCGACGCCAAGGTCACCATCGACGACAACGCCCTCTTCCGCCAGAAGGAGATCACCTCCTGGTACGACGAGAGCGAGGACGACCCCGCCGAGGTCGAGGCCGCCAAGTTCGGCCTCAGCTTCATCAAGCTCGACGGCAACATCGGCTGCATGGTCAACGGCGCCGGCCTGGCGATGTCCACCATGGACATCATCAAGTTCTACGGCGGCGAACCGGCCAACTTCCTCGACGTCGGTGGCGGCGCGAAGAAGGAGCAGGTCCAGGCCGCGCTCGAGATCATCACCCGCGACCCCTCCGTGAAGTGCATCATGGTGAACATCTTCGGCGGCATCATGCGCTGCGATGTCATCGCCGAGGGCGTCATCGCCGCGGTCGCCGAGACGGGCCTCAATGTGCCCCTCGTCGTCCGCCTCGCCGGCACCAACGCCGAACAGGGCAAGGAGCTGCTCGCGAAGAGCGGCCTCGCCATCATCCCCGCCGACACTCTCGCGGACGCCGCCGAGAAGGCCGTCACCGCCGTCGCTGGCAAGTAGGAGGGCCTCATGGCTGTACTCGTCGACAAGAACTCCCGGGTCATCACCCAGGGCATCACCGGCTCCGCCGGCGCCTTCCACACCAAGATGTGCATCGAATACGGCACCAACTTCGTCGGGGGCGTGACCCCGGGCAAGGGTGGCCAGTGGTTCGAGGGCAAGGTGCCGATCTTCAACACCGTCGCTGAGGCGGTGAAGGTGACGGCGGCCAACGTCTCGATGATCTTCGTGCCGCCCCCCTTCGCGGCCGACGCCATCATGGAGGCCGCCGACGCCGGCATCGCCCTCATCGTGTGCATCACCGAGGGCATCCCGGCCAACGACATGGTCAAGGCCTGGCGCTACATCCAGGACAAGAACGTCCGCCTCATCGGTCCGAACTGCCCGGGCATCATCACCCCCGGCGCGGCGAAGATCGGCATCATGCCCGGCCACATCCACCAGGCCGGCCGCATCGGCGTCGTCAGCAAGTCCGGCACCCTCACCTACGAGGCGGTCGGCCAGCTGACCGCCGTGGGCCTGGGCCAGAGCACCTGCATCGGCATCGGCGGTGACCCCATCATCGGCACCACCCACACCGACGCCCTCAAGCTCTTCAACGACGACCCCGACACCGACGCCGTCATCATGATCGGCGAGATCGGTGGCAACGCCGAGGAAGACGCCTGCGCCTGGGCCAAGGACAACATGACCAAGCCCATCGTCGGCTTCATCGCCGGTGCGACGGCCCCTCCGGGACGCCGCATGGGCCACGCCGGCGCCATCATCTCGGGCGGCCAGGGCGGCGCCGAAGACAAGTACGCGGCCATGGAAGCGGCCGGCGTGCACGTCGTGCGCAGCCCCGCCGAGATGGGCAAGAAGATGTACGAGGTGCTCGAGGCGGCCGGCCTGCTCTGATCCCGCGGCCGCGGGCCCCCCCGCGGTCCGGCATCGGGCCCCGTCCCCAGTGTGCCCCCCCGGCGCCCGGTCTCCCCAGGCCGGGCGCCGCTGCGGTCTCGGCCCTGGGCGAGACGGCCCACCCGCCCGGGCCCCCTCGCCCAGGGCCGCGCCCAACCCACCCCACGATGGCGTGTTCATCGGCACTTCTGCATGGCACGGGCATTGCACTCCATGGCGCCCACCCCTGCCGGAGCTGCCATGCGCCTGCTCGTCGCCGTCGATCTCAAGGACCACGCCCACGCCGTCGTCGCCGCCGCCGCCCCCTGGGCCGCCCGCCTCTCGGCCACCGTCGACGTCGCCTACGCCTCCCCCGAGCTCGCCCGCATCCCGATGGATCAGGACGATCTCTGGTCGGGCGAGCGGGCCGCCGAGCGCAAGCAGCTCGAGGCCCTGATGGAGTCCCTCGAGCCGGAGAACCGTGGCCGCGCCCGGGTGCTCGTCGGGCGCCCCGCCGATGTCGTGCCGGCCGCGACCTGGGACTACGATCTTGTGATCCTGGCCACCCACGGGCGAGAAGGCCTGCGCCGGCTGGTCGTCGGCTCTGTCGCCGAGCAGGTGCTGCGCCGGGCACGCTGCCCGGTGATGACCGTGCGCCTCGAGCAAGCGGTGCACGACGATCAGGACGCCTGAGCCCACGCCCCCCATCACCGTGCGGGACGCCCCCGATGGCTGGCCCCGCGCCCGGCCTGGGGCGCCCCCGCACCTCGCGCAGGACAGAGCCGACACGGACCCGTCGCGGACCTCACAGGGCCACTCCTGTCCGGGCCGTCCCGGTCGGCCTGCATTAGTGTTCCGCCATGGGCGTCTTCGAACATCTCAGCAGCGGCCGTCGCATCACCCTCCGCTCCCAGCACCTGGTGGGCCGGAGCCGCGTCTGCCACCTCCGCCTCCCGGATCCCGAGGTCTCGGGCACCCACGCGATGCTCGCGTGGATCGACGAGCGCTGGACCGTGCGCGACCTGGGCAGCACCAACGGCAGCTGGATCGAGAGCGCCAAGCTCACCGATCGCGAGTATGTCGACCTGCCGCTGGGCGCAGTGGTGGCCTTCGGCACCACGACCAACCGCTGGCGGCTGCTCTCGTCGGCGCCCCCCTCGGCCACGGCCTTCTCTCTCGAGACCGAAGACGAGGTCACGAGCGACCACGAGATGCTGGCCCTGCCCCACGCCGAGGCCCCCGAGGCCGTGATCTTCCTCGACGGCCACGACCGCTGGCGCCTCGAACACAACGGCGAGGTGCGCACGGTCTCCGACCTCGAGGTCATCGAGGTCGCCGGCCAGCGCTGGCGGCTCCACCTCCCCGACGAGCTCGAGGGCACGGCGGTCCACGGTGCCGTGCGCCCCGTGCTGTCCAACCTCACCCTCCGCTTCAAGGTGAGCGCCCACGAGGAGAGCGTCGAGCTGACCGCCCTCCACCGGGACGAGGTCATCGACCTGGGCAGCTACTCCCACAACCACGTGCTGCTCTACCTGGCCCGCCAGTTCCAGAACGACCGGGAGCGCGGCATCACCGACCCCGCCGAGCAGGGCTGGTGCTACCCCGACGAGGTGAACGCGGCGCTGCGCCTCAAGGGCACGAACCTCAACGTGGCCATCCACCGGGCCCGCCGCCAGCTCAGCCGCCAGAAGATCGACGGGGCCGTCGATGTGGTCGAGCGCCGCCCGAGCAGCCACCAGCTCCGCCTCGGCACGGGCCGCTTCCTGATCGAGTAGCGCTGCCCCCACGGCGCCCCGCGGATTGTGTAGGCTCGCCGACAGAAGCCGGAGGGCCGCGTGTCGTATTGGCAGGGGACTGGGGTCGTCGACATCTTGCTGTTGCTGATGCTGCTGGGCGGCGCGCGCCAGCTGTTCCGCAGCGTGCCCCTCATCCAGCGGCTGGCCGTGCCTCCCGTGCTCGTGGCCGGCTTCGTGGGGCTGGGGCTCGGCGAGGGCGGCCTGGCCGTGCTCCCGCTCGACGGCGACGTCCTCGAGACCCTCGTCTACCACGGCCTGGCCATCGTCTTCATCACGATGGGCCTCCAGCGGGGCAAGCCCCGGGACCGCAGCAGCCGCCCGGCCGGCGGGCCCTTCCAGCGCCTGCGGGCCGCCGTCGCGGCCAACCGCGAGTCGGTCTCGATCGCCTTCGGCATCCCCGTCTTCTCCATGATCCAGGCCATCATCGGCCTCTGCTTCGTGCTGCTGTGGTCGGGCGCCCTCTCCCAGCTCCACCCCGGGGTCGGCCTGATGCTCCCCCTCGGCTTCAGCCAGGGGCCTGGCCAGGCGCTGTCGCTCGGCAAGGCCTGGGAGCAGATGGGCATGGTCCAGGGCGCCCAGGTCGGCCTCACCATGGCGACCATCGGCTACCTCTGGTGCAGCATCTTCGGCGTGGCCTTCTTCCACATCGGGCGCGCCCGGGGCTGGGACAGAGATCCGGAGGGGGCGGCCAGCGGCGGACCCGACCGGCCCCTGCCCCCGGCGGACGACGGGGTGCTCAGCATCTCGAGCGGCAAGAAGCCGGCCCCCCTCCAGGTGGGCATGGAGCCGCTGACGGCGACCCTGACGGTCATCGCGCTCGTCTACCTGGCCGCCTGGGCCACCATCCACCTGGTCACGGCCAACCTCAACCTGAAGCCCCAGCTGATCGCCATGCTCTGGGGCTTCCACTACCTCTTCGCCCTGGTCTTCGCCCTGTCGGCCCGGGGCCTGACCCGCCGCTTCGCCCGGCGGGACTTCGTCGACGACCGGCTGCTCGCCCGGGTGGGGGGCCTCGCCGTCGACCTGACGGCCGCGGGCGCCATCGCGGCCGTGCGCCTCGACGCCCTGGGCAGCCAGCTCCTGCCCGTCTTTGCCCTGGCCACCGTCGGCGTGCTCATCACGGGGGCCGGCTGCCTCTGGCTCGCGCGCCGGGCCTGGCCCCGCAACAGCTTCGACCACGCCCTGGTCATGTTCGGCACCATGACGGGCACCCTGCCGACGGGCCTCGCCCTGCTGCGCCTCTCCGACCCCGAGCTCGAGGGCACGACGGCCCGCAACATGATCGCCGGGGTCACCGGCGCGACGGCCCTCGCGGCCCCGCTGCTGCTCGTCATCCTGCCCGTGCCGGTCATGGGCTGGCCCGAGAGCTTCCCGGGGGCCGTCTGGAAGGCCCTGGCCATGGTCACGGCCTACACGGCGCTGCTGGTCTTCGTCTGGCACCGCATCGGCGCCCTCGACCTGCGCCGGCCCTGGACCTCGCTGTGGCCCGGCCCCCCTGCCGCAGCCGACGGCCCCGCCGCCTGAGCCCGCGACGGGCCCCACGCCAAGCCGGGCGCGAGGGGATATGGGCGGCGCCCTGTCCCGGGAGCTCTCATGTCCGACCCCACTGCCGCGCCCCAGGCCTCCGAGGCGGCCCAGGCCGCGGCCTTCCGCGCCCTCGTCGCCCACCTCCAGGCCCGCACCGATGTGCAGAACATCGACCTGATGAACCTCTCGGGCTTCTGCCGCAACTGCCTGGCCAAGTGGCTGGCGGCGGCCTCGGCGGCCGAGGACGGAGCGCCGGCCCTGTCCCTCGACGAGGCCCGCACGGTCGTCTACGGCATGCCCTACGGCGACTGGAAGGCGAAGCACCAGCAGCCGGCCACCCCCGAGCAGCTCGCGCGCTTCGAAGCGACCCGCCCGGGCCACGCAAAGCACGGCTGAACCATGTCCACACGCGACCGCTCCCGCCTCATCACCCGCCCCGACACCCGCGACGACGACGCCACTGACGTCATCCTCGGGGTTCTCGAGGCCGACCTCCCCGCCTCGCTGCTCGCCGCCGGCGACCGCACGGGCCGGGTCGACGACCGGCTCTCGCCCCTCGGCTGCGCCGTCACCGCCTGGAACCGCCGCGCCGCCGGCCGCACCGAGGCGAGCGCCTGGCCCACGGCCACGGGCCTCGCGGCGGGCTGCCTGCGGCTGCCCCGGTCCAAGGACGAGCTCGAGATGGCCCTGCACGCCGTGTGCAGCGCCCTCGTGCCCGGCGCCCCCGTCTACGTCTACGGGGCCAATGACGAGGGCATCAAGTCCATCGGCAAGCGCATGAAGGGGCTGCTCGGCGCGGTCGAGACGGTCGAGAGCCGCCGCCACTGCCGGGTCTGGCGCGGCATCCGTCCCGACGACGACGCGCTGCTCAAGCCCACCCTCGCGGACTGGCGCCGCGAGCAGATCCTCGCCCTGCCCGTCGACAGCGACACCGACGCCGCCGCCGACGACAGCGCCGACGACAGCGCCTTCCCCACCCGCGACACCCCGATGGCCAGCTACCCGGGCACCTTCGCCAAGGGCGGCCTCGACCCGGCCAGCGCCGCCCTCATCGAGGCCCTGCCGTCCATCCCGGCTGGGGCCCGGGTGCTCGACTTCGCCTGTGGCATCGGCGTCATCGCCCGGGCCCTCGCCGAGGAGCAGCCCGAGCTCGAGCTCCAGCTCCTCGACGCCGACGCCGTGGCCACCACCGCCGCGCGCGAGAACATCGCCGCGGCCCCCGCCCCGGCCGGCCGCACGGCCAAGGTCGCCACGGGGGACGGCTGGCGGGCCGCGCCGGCCTACCGCCGCTACGACTTCATCGTGAGCAACCCGCCCATCCACACGGGCAAGGGCCGCGACTACCGGGTGCTGACCGACCTCGTCGAGACCGCGCCGCGCCGGCTGCTGCCCAAGGGCACCCTCTGGCTCGTGGTCCAGGCCCAGGTGCCCCTGCGCGACATGCTCGACGCCAACTTCGACGACGTGTCGGTGGCCTGGGAAGACACCCGCTTCAAGGTCTGGCGCTGCGGCCGGCTCGAAGACCGCCTCGACATCTGAGGCGGCCCGGGGGGCGGCTCAGGCCGGGTCGAGGCGCAGGGTCTCGTTGGTGGTGATGGCGTGGCAGCCATCACTCTCGACGTTGACCGTCTTGGTGCCGGGCACGTAGCCGTCGGCCGTGGCCGTCAGCACCAGCTCGCCGGTGAGATCCCAGCCACAGACCAGGGTCGTGCCCTCGAGGTTCTCGCAGGTGCCGGTCTCGCCGCCCTCGTGGGCGTAGGTCACCGTAGCGTCGAGGAAGTTGCTCGTGTCGTCGGAGGCCGTCACGACCACCTGGACCGAGGCGACGGCCGACTCGTCACAGGCCACACCGCTGTCTTTGGGGTCGCCGCCGCAGCCGCCGGCGGCCGCGAGGGCAGCGACGAGAGCAGGCACGGTCAGGGCACTTCGGAAGTTCATATCAGGTCTCCTTCGTCCCCCTGAAGCTATCACGCCACCGCCGCTCTCGGCACCGCCGCGTGTGGTACCTTCCCCCACCGTCCACCCCGCTCGCTGGGGACTCCCGTGCGCATCGATCCCGTCGACTCTGCCCGCCTCTACCTGACGGGACTGGCCAGCCTCCACCTCGGGCGCCGCGTGCCCGAGGCCGACGTCGACTGGCTGCTCGAGCGCTCGCCGCCGGTCGAGTACCCGGCCGGCCGCACGGTCATCGAGCAGGGCGAGCTGGCCGACGCGGCGCTGCTGGTGGTCTACGGGGCCTTGACAGCCTCGGTGGTCTCGGGCGGCGAGGAGCGGGTGGTGGGCACGGCCGGTCCCTGGGACGTGGTCGGCGAGACCGCCCTCTACGCGCCCGACCAGCCCCGCAACGCCACCGTGCGGGCCACCCGCGACAGCGCGTGCCTGGTGGTCGGCGCCCGCCTGCTCAGCGAGGGCCGCCACAACCCCGTCGTGGCCGCCATCGAGCACCACCTCGTCCACACCCTCACCCACCGCATCCGGCTCATGAACCAGTCCCTGGGCGAGCTGTGGAGCGACCTCGAGTCCGCCGGTGCCGCCGACCGCGCGCCGGCCCGCCTGCGCCTCAAGGCGCTGCTGGAGGGGGTCCAGTGACCGCCGCCACCCCGTCCCTGCCCCCGGCCCTGCTCGCGGACGGCGCGGCCCGGCTGCTCGCCGCCCACCCCCACGTCGCCGTCGAGGCGCCGGTGGTCGCCGCTCTGCTCGCGTCCTGCAGCCCCCGCCAGCTGGCCCCGGGCGAGGCCCTCTGTCGCGAGGGCGAGCCGAGCGACGCCATGTGGTTCCTGCTCCAGGGCTGCATCCGGGTCGAGCGGGCCGACCTCTCCGGCCAGCCCCGCCACATCGGCACCCTCACAGCGCCCACCCTGCTCGGCCAGATGGGCCTGGTCGATCGGGCCCGCCGCTCGGCCTCCTGCATCGCCGAGGATGCCGTGACAGTCGCCGTCCTCGATCGCGCCGCCTTCCGCGCGACCGTGCGCGCCCTCGACGAGCGCGGCACGGCCCTGCGCCGCCTCCTCCTCTCCAGCCTGACCCACCAGATGACCCAGGGCAACGCCCGGCTGCGCGCCCTGCTGGCGGGGGACGGCCCCCCCGAACCCACCACCCAGCTCGGCAGCAGCCTGATGAAGGCCGCCAGCACGCTCGGAGGCTGGACCACCGCGTCCTGAGCGCCGGCGCCCGCTCCCCCTGGGGGGACTTGGCACCCAGCCCTCACCCTTCCCGCTTGCCTCGCCGTCTGGAGAACGCTAGACCTCCCTCTCGTGCCGAGCATGTGGCGCCTCTTCCAAGAGAGGCACCCAGAGCACATTTCCGCACTCCTGCGCAATCATTCGCGCGCCCGTCCGCACCGGGCGCTGCGACCCATCCAGGACCAAATTCGATGAGCTGGCTGACGCGCTTCCTCGGATCCAACATCGGTCTCAAGATCGTCATGGCCTTGAGCGGCCTCGTGCTGTTCGGCTTCACGGTCGCCCACATGGCGGGCAACCTCCAGGTCTTCCTCGGGCCCGAGGTCTTCAACGGCTACGCCGAGTCCCTCCAGGGCAACGCCCTGGTGCTCTGGGGAGCCCGGAGCACCCTCCTGACCGCCATCCTCGCCCACATGTACTCGGCCATCACCCTGGCCATGCGCTCCAAGGCGGCCCGTCCGGTCGACTACAAGGAGCGCAAGTTCCTCAGCGGCTCCTACGCCGTGCGCACCATGAAGTTCGGCGGCTTCGTGCTGCTGGCCTTCGTCGTCTACCACCTCCTCCACCTCACCGTCGGCGCGGTCCACCCGAGCTTTGAGCACTGCCACTACGAGGGCACCCACCTCACCTGCTCGGCCTACCACAACCTCACGGTGGGCCTCAGCAACCCGCTGGTCGCCGGCTTCTACATGCTTGCCCAGGTCTTCCTCGGCATGCACCTGGCCCACGGCGTCTGGTCCATGGCCCGCACCCTCGGCCTCTCCAACCCCCGCTACGACGGCCTCGCTCGCACGGCGGCCTGGACCTTCGGCGGGCTCGTGAGCGCCGGAAACATCGTCATCGCCCTGGCCTGCGTCCTCGGCATCGTCGGCTGAACCCCCTCCCCGGAACTTCACAATGACCATCAAGCTCGAGTCCGGAGCCCCCGGCGGCCCCATTGAGACGGCCTGGGAGCGCCACAAGTTCGACATCAAGGTCGTCAACCCGGCCAACAAGCGGAAGTACAACGTCATCGTCGTGGGCACCGGCCTCGCCGGCGCCTCCGCCGCCGCGACCCTCGCCGAGCTCGGCTACAACGTCGCCAACTTCTGCTTCCAGGACAGCCCCCGGCGCGCCCACAGCATCGCCGCCCAGGGTGGCATCAACGCGGCCAAGAACTACCCGAACGACGGCGACAGCGTCTACCGGCTGTTCTACGACACGGTCAAGGGCGGCGACTTCCGCTCCCGTGAGCGCAACGTCTACCGCCTCAGCCAGGTCTCGGTGAACATCATCGACCAGGCCGCGGCCCAGGGCGTGCCCTTCGCCCGCGAGTACTCCGGCCACCTGGCCAACCGCTCCTTCGGCGGCGCCCTTGTCTCGCGCACCTTCTACGCCGCCGGCCAGACCGGCCAGCAGCTCCTGCTGGGCGCCTACCAGGCCCACGCCAAGATGGTGCAGGCCGGCAAGATCACGATGTTCCCCCGCACCGAGATGCTCGATCTCGTGGTCAAGGACGGCCACGCCCGCGGCATCATCGTGCGCGACCTGCGGACCGGCGCCCTCAAGCGCTACGCCGCCGACGCGGTGGTGCTGGCGACGGGCGGCTACGGCAACGCCTTCTTCCTGTCGACCAACGCCATGGGCTGCAACGTGACCGCCGCCTGGCGGGCCTCGAAGCGCGGCGCCCTCTTCGCGAACCCCTGCTACACCCAGATCCACCCCACCTGCATCCCCGTCTCGGGCGACTACCAGTCGAAGCTCACCCTGATGAGCGAGTCGCTGCGCAACGACGGCCGGGTGTGGGTGCCCAAGGATCCGAAGGATGCCTGGGACCAGAGCAAGGGCGCCTGTGGCCGCCACCCCAACGACATCCCCGAGGGCGAGCGCGACTACTACCTCGAGCGCCGCTACCCGACCTTCGGCAACCTCGTGCCCCGCGACGTGGCCAGCCGCGCCGCGAAGAAGGCCTGCGACGAGGGCCGGGGCGTGGCCTACAACGGCCGCGGCGTCTATCTCGACTTCTCGACGGCCATCAACCGCGACGGCGAAGACGCCATTCGCGAGCGCTACGGCAACCTCTTCGAGATGTACGAGCGCATCACGGGCGTGTCTCCCTACAAGGAGCCGATGCGCATCTACCCCGCCTCCCACTACACGATGGGCGGCCTGTGGGTCGACTACAACCTGATGAGCAACGTGCCGGGGCTCTTCGTCGTCGGTGAGGCCAACTTCTCCGACCACGGTGCCAACCGGCTCGGCGCCAGCGCCCTCATGCAGGGCCTCGCCGACGGCTACTTCGTGCTGCCCTACACCATCGGCCACTACCTCGGCCAGGTGGGCGCCCGGGCCAAGTCGACGGACTGGTCGGAGTTCGGCGAGGCCGAGGAGAAGGTCAAGGCGCGGCTCAACAAGCTGCTGTCGGTCAACGGCAAGCGCTCGGCCGACTCCTTCCACCGCGAGCTCGGCCTGCTCATCTGGGACCACTGCGGCATGGCCCGCAACGCCCAGGGCCTCCAGACCGCCCTCGACCGGATCCCCGCCCTGCGCGAGGAGTTCTGGGAGAACGTCTCGGTGCCCGGCAGCGACAGCGGCCTGAACCAGTCCCTCGAGAAGGCCGGCCGCGTCGCCGACTTCCTCGAGTTCGCGGAGACCATGGTGCTCGACGCCCTCACCCGCGACGAGTCCTGCGGCGGCCACTTCCGCGAAGAACACCAGACCGAAGAGGGCGAAGCGCGCCGCGACGACGAGAACTTCACCCACGTCTCGGCGTGGGAGTTCACCGGCGTCGGCAACCGGCCCAACCTCCACAAGGAGGCCCTCGAGTTCGAGTACGTGCCCCCCACGCAGCGGAGCTACAAGTGAAGATCACGCTCAACGTCTGGCGCCAGAACGGGCCCGACAGCCCCGGCGCCTTCGAGTCCCACGTGGTCGACGACGTCAACCCCCACATGTCCTTCCTGGAGATGCTGGATGTCGTCAACGAGCGCCTCGAGGCGGCGGGCAAGGAGCCCATCGCCTTCGAGAGCGACTGCCGCGAGGGCATCTGCGGCGCCTGTGGCTGCATGATCAACGGCCAGCCCCACGGCCACGAAGATCGCACCACCACCTGCCAGCTCCACATGCGCTCCTTCAAGGACGGCGACACCATCACGGTCGAGCCCTTCCGCGCCAAGGCCTTCCCGGTCATCAAGGACCTCGTGGTCGACCGCTCGGCCTTCGACCGGATCATCCAGTCCGGCGGCTACGTCAGCGTGCGCACCGGTGCGGCCCCCGACGCCAACTCGGTGCCCGTCAACAAGGAGAGCGCCAACCGCGCCTTCGACGCCGCCACCTGCATCGGCTGCGGCGCCTGTGTGGCCTCCTGCCCCAACGCGGCGGCCATGCTCTTCACGGGCGCGAAGATCACCCACCTCGGCCTGCTGCCCCAGGGCCAGCCCGAGCGCGACGAGCGGGTGATCAACATGGTCACGCAGATGGACAAGGAAGACTTCGGGCACTGCACGAACTACGGCGAGTGCTCCCTGTCGTGCCCGAAGGGCATCCCGCTCGACGTCATCGCCCAGATGAACCGGGACCTCGTGAAGGCCCAGCTCACCGGTCGCAAGACCGAGGGCTGAGCCTCCGGCCCCTGTCGCACGGCCCTCCGGCAGCCCCCGGGGGCCGTCGTCGTTCTCGGGGACCGCGGCGCGGCGCGGCGGCCCGGCCTCGCGCTCCGGGTCGGTCGGCGCGCGCCGGGCCCCAGAGCGGGACGGCCGCGCTGCGCTCAGAGCTCGCGGCGGTTCTCGAGGGCCCGGGCGACGCTCGAGCGGTCGGCGTACTCGAGCTCGGTGCCCACCGCGACGCCGTGGGCCAGCCGGGTCACCCGCTTGCCGAGCGGCTTGATGAGGCTCGCCAGGTAGAGCGCCGTGGCGTCGCCCTCGACGTCGGGATCCGTGGCGATGAGCAGCTCGGTGACCGCCGGGTCGCCCAGCCGGGCCAGCAGCTCGCGGAGGTGGAGGGCGTCGGGCCCGACCCCGTCCAGGGGCGAGATGGCCCCCCCGAGCACGTGGAAGCGGCCCCGAAAGACGCCGGAGCGCTCGATGGCGACGATGTCTTGGGGGCGCTCGACCACACAGATGATGTGGTCTTCCCGGCGCGGATCGGCGCAGCGGGGGCAGGGGTCCGAGACGGCCACGTCGCAGCAGCGGCTGCAGCGGGTGGTCGCGGCGTGGAGGGCCCGCAGGGCCTCGGCGATGTCGAGGGCCACGTCGGCGTCTTGGCGCAGGAGCCAGTAGACGAGGCGGTTGGCCGTGCGCTCGCCGATTCCCGGCAGGCGCGAGAGCTGGGCGACGCAGCGCCGCAGCGGATCAACCCGCGCCATGGTCCCTCCGGCCCAGCACGCGCGGACGCTCGTCGCCGGGCACGACGCTGTGGATCTCGGCGCCCAACACCTCGCAGAGGGTCGTCACGGCGGGGTCTTGCTCGACCTCGGCCCGCAGGGCGTCGATGCGGGCCTGGCGGGCCAGCGCCGCCCGCTCGCGGCGGGTCGGCAGGGCGCCGCTGTCGTCGTGGCGGGCCTCGACCCGGCCGACCTCGGGCAGGTAGGCCGCGAGGCCCGCCGCGAGCACCCGGTCGTCCGCCGGCAGGGACTGGAGGTTGCGGCACTTGAAGAGCGAGGGGGTCGCGAGGCGCATGACGCCCGCCTGGATGCCCTCGAGCACGGTGTCCCAGGCCCAGACCTCGTAGCGGGGGCCGCCCTGCTGCATCCAGGCCTGGAAGGCCTCGAAGCGGGTCGGGAGATCGGCGTCGCGGCGCACGGGGGCCGGCACGGCCTCGTGCACCTCGTCCTCGTCGGCCTCGGGGTCGACCATGGCGGCGACCGGGGCGAGGTGGAGGTGGGAGACCGGGGCCGCCTCGTCTGCAGCGGCGAGGCCCACGACGGCCTCGGGGCCCGCCTGGGCGCGGGGCGCCGGAGGGGCCGACAGCCGGGCCCGGGGGGCTCCCTGGGCGCCACCGCCCGACATGCGCCGGGCAGGCTCGGGGTCGTCGTCGCCGCGGCCCCGGCCGCCGCCAGAGGGGCCGCCCCCGGACGGGCCCCGGGGCCGCGGCCCCGCGCCCCGGAGGCGCCGCTCCAGGTCGCCGATGCGCTGGATGATCTGGTCGACGGGGCGGGCGGGCCGGATGCTCACCAGCCGAGCCACCGCCATCTCGAGCACCATGCGCGGCCGGGGCGCCCGGGCGACCCGCTCGTGCACGTCCATCATCACCTCGAAGGAGCGCACCAGCACGTCCGAGGGCACCGACTCGGCCAGCGAGCCCAGCCGTCCCTTCTCGTCCTCCGAGACGTCGATGTAGCGGTGGGAGCTGGGCGACAGGCCGACCATGGTGGCGTTGCGCAGCAGCTCGAGCATCTCGCTCGTGAACTCCGAGAGGTCGTAGCCGTAGCCGTGGACCTGGTCGATGGCCTCGAGGCAGGCGTCGGCCTCGCCCCGGAGCATGCCCTCGAGCATGCGGTAGAGCAGGTTGCGGTCGACGAGGCCGAGCACCTCGGCGACCTGCTCGGCGGAGGCGTTCTCGCCGGCAAAGCTCACGACCCGGTCGAGCAGCGACTGGGCGTCGCGCATCGAGCCCTCGCCCGCCCGGGCGATGAGGCGCAGGCCGTCGTCGGGAATGGCGTAGCCCTCCCCATCACAGACCTCGCGCAGCCGCGCCGCAACGACCGGCACGGGCATGCGCTTGAAGTCGAAGCGCTGGATCCGCGAGAGGATGGTGTCGGGGATCTTGTGGGGCTCGGTGGTCGCGAAGATGAAGACGACGTGGCCCGGGGGCTCCTCGAGGGTCTTGAGCAGGGCGTTGAAGGCCCCGCGCGAGAGCATGTGGACCTCGTCCACGATGTAGACCTTCTTGCGGCCGCTCTGGGGCAGGTAGCGCACCGACTCGCGCAGCTCGCGCACGTCGTCGACCGAGTTGTTGCTCGCGCCGTCGATCTCGATGACGTCGGGGCTGTTGCCCGCGCCGATGGCCGTGCACGAGGTGCACTGGCCGCAGGGCTCGGGCGTCGGGCCCTGCTCGCAATTCAGCGCCCGCGCCAGCACCCGGGCCGCCGTCGTCTTGCCCACGCCGCGCGCTCCCGTGAAGAGGAAGGCGTGGTGGACCCGGTCGAGCCGCAGGGCGTTCTGGAGGGTGCGGGTGACATGCCCCTGGCCCGCGATGTCGGAGAACGACGTCGGACGCCACTTTCTCGCGATGGCCACGTAGCTCATGGATGCCCCTGGAGTCGGTCGGCCAGCACGCCCGCCGCGGGCCTGCCACAGGGCCCCGACGTAGCGCAGCGATCCCCCGGGCGCAGCCGTCCCGGCGCCCGCGGGCCACGGGCCCGACACCGGGGGCCCAAGAACCCGAAAACCCCGAGGGTGATGGTGATGGCCGGGTGATCCAACACCCCGCGAGACCCACTACCGTTGCTTCCTTCCGGACCTGGCGGGGTTCGCAAGTCCCGCAGTCATCGGGACCCGACCATCACCATCACCCCCGGGGAGGGGGGCGGGCGAGTGTGGATGGAGGTGGCGGAGAGAGAGGGATTCGAACCCTCGGTGGGTTGCCCCACACACGATTTCCAGTCGTGCACCTTCGGCCACTCGGTCATCTCTCCAAGAGCCATCCACACAAGCCCACCGCGCTGGGCGGCGAGCGCCACCCAGTAACACGCGATGGTGTCAACTGGACCAGAATCCCAAGCGGGAAGAGAAAAAGCGGAGAGGGCGGGATTCGAACCCGCGGTCGGCAAAACCGACAACAGATTTCGAGTCTGCCTCCTTCGACCACTCGGACACCTCTCCACACAGCTTCACGCTGGGGGCTCTGCCGAGCGCGCTGCCTGCCGGGCGGCCTTCTTCTTTTGGCGAAGCTCGCGAAAGAAGGACCGCAGCAGGTCGCTGCACTCGTGTTCCCTGACGCCGCTCAGCACCGGAAAGCGGTGGTTGAGGCGGACATCGTCTGAGAGATCGGCCAGACTGCCCATGAAGCCAGCCTTGGGGTCGAGGCACCCGAAGATGCACTGCTTGACCCGGGACAGCACCATGGCACCTGCACACATGGGGCAGGGCTCGAGGGTGACGTAGACATCACACTCTTCGAGGCGCCAGTCACCGATGGCGGCCGCCGCAGCACGCATCGCGATGAGCTCGGCGTGGGCGGTGGGGTCGCTGTCGATGTTGCGACGGTTGTGGGCGCGGGCGATGATCTCGCCGTTGTGGCCCACAACAGCGCCGACGGGGACCTCGCCGATGAGCGGGGCCTTGCGGGCTTCGATGATGGCCTCATCCATGAAGCGCAGGTGGCGCTCATCGACGAGAGCTGGCATCTGCGCAGACTCGACATCAGGCATCGGACCGTGGCTCCTCTCAGGGGAACGGACCAGTGACGACAACGCTGTGAAAGACCACACCGACAGTGTCTCTGGCGGAAGCGCTTCCCCAAGGACGAGCAAGCGCTCGGCCGGGCGGGGCCGCGGCATTCCGCCGGGAAGACTCCCCCCGGCGCCGGCGACAGTTATTGCCCACCTCCCGATCCGTCAAGGACTCTTCTGCAGGCTTCCGCCCGCGTCCGCTCCCCGCGCCCCCGAGCCCCATGCCTCCCCTCCCCTCTCCGGGCCTGCGCCCGTGGCTCCGCCAGCGCCTCCGGGCCGTGCTCGGCCGCGCCCTGGCCGCCCACCCGGCCCACGCCGCGGCCGCCCTCGTCCCCGCGGCCGCCACCGCCACCGCCGCGTCCCAGGCCCTCGACGCCCGCTGCACGGCCCTGGATCGCCGCCTCGACGCCGCCGCGGCCACCCTCCGGCTCCGGTCCGCGCCCTTCTCGGCCGACATGACCATCGCCCAGGCCCTCGCGCGCCACCCGGGCACGGCCGGGGTGCTCGCCGCCCACCACCTGCCCGGCTGTGGCGGCTGTGCCGTGCGCTTCGACGAGACCCTCGCCGAGGCGGCCGAGGCCTACGGTCTCGACCTTGAGGGGCTCCTGGCCGCCCTCGCCGCCCTGCTGGCCCGCTGAGGCGCAGCGCGGGACCGCGCGCAAGCCGGTGCAACCCGCTCCCGGAACACCCCGCCCGGCCACCGGGCTAAGATGCCGTCCGCCACTCCTGGCCCCGTGCTCCGCCGCCTCCCGAGAGCCCCCATGATCGCACTGCTGCTCGCCACCGCCGCCTTCGCCGCCGAGGACATCACCGTCCCCACCGCCGACGGCGTCGAGCTCCACGCCACGGTCCACGGCGCGGCCGGCGCCACGCGCGGGGTGGTCCTCGTCCACATGGAGGGCCGCCACGGCGGCGACTGGAACTTCATGGCCGAGCGGCTGGGGCGCTCCGGCATGCGCACGGTGGCCCCCGATCTGCGCGGCCACGGCACCTCGCCCGTGCCCCCGGCCTTCAACGGCGAGGACTTCGCCCCGATGGTCGCCGACGTCGAGGCGGCGGTCGGCTGGCTGCGCGCCCAGGGGGTGACCGACATCTCCTGCGCGGGCGCCGGGGTGGGCGCGAACCTCTGCATGCGGGTGGCGGCCGCCGATCCCCAGATCTCGAACGTCGTGCTGCTCTCGCCGGGCCTCAAGATCAAGGGCGTCGCGGCCCTCGACGTGATCGAGACCTATGGCAGCCGCCCGCTGCTCGTGGTGGCCTCCATCGAAGACCGCTACGCCGCGATCTCGGCCGACAAGATCGACGCCCGGGCCAAGGGCGAGAAGCGCCTCGAGATGCTCAACAAGGCCGGCCACGGCACGAAGATGCTCACCCGCGACACCTCCCTGGAGTCCACGGTCGTGGAGTGGCTGCTCGCCGAGTACAGCGTGGCCCAGAGCGGGCCGGCCGCGTCGAAGGCGGCCGTGGGGTCCGAGGTGGAGAAGGTGAAGACCACCGGCAAGACCCTCGACAGCCGCGAGCGCTGAGCGGGGGCCTCAGCCCGCCGCGGGCCAGTCCAGGGCGGCGAGGCGCCGGTCGAGCAGCGACGGGAAGCGCTTGTACCAGGTGGCGTTGAGCGGCGAGGGGTGCGGCAGGGGGTGCAGGGTGATGTCCTTGTGGCCGAGCTGCACCTTCAGGGTCGCCTCGTAGCGATCCGGCCGGGCCCAGAAGTCGCGCAGGCGGTCGCGGTTGGCCGGCTCGGCCAGCCGGAACCAGTCGAAGGCCACGTTGCCGAGGGTGATGAGCTGGTCGCCCTGCCAGACCTCTTCGAGCAGGGTGCGGACCACCGGCAGGAAGGCGCGCTTGACCCCCACCGACCAGGCCTTGTTGCCCTTGGGCTTGTAGGGCACCGTGTTGGCCCAGAAGATGCGGCGGCCGACGGCGACGCTGGCGTCCAGATCGGGGCAGGGACCGCCGTGGAGGCGGGCGTGGAGGCCGTTGCGGACGAGCTGGCCCCCCTTGCCGATGAAGGGCTCGCGGTGGACCAGCTCGTGGCGGCCGGGGTCGCGCCCGAAGACCGCGAGCCGGGCGTCGGGATCCCCGGATCCCGAGACGACGGGGGTGCGGGGGTCGAGGCCGACGGCCGCGTAGACCTCGTGGTCGATACCGACAATGCCCTGGTCATAGACATCTTGAAAGCGACCCACCAGGGCCTCGACGCGTGCATGCATGCCGCCGCCTCCTGCGCTGGGCTCCCGGAACACCGGTCCCCACGATCGGCAAGACCTTTCTGCCGATCTCGGTCGGCACCCCCTCACCCTCCGCGCTCGGCGTTCCGATCCTTGTGTCAGGAGGGCAGCCCAGCCCCCCGAGAGCGCGGGAGCCACTCCCCCGCTGAATGGCACCAGAAGCAACAGACATCGAGCAAGGAAGCAGCCATGAAGGTCCTCATCGTCGACGACTCCCGCGCCATGCGCATGATTGTCCGCCGCACCCTCCGCCAGGCGGGGTTCAACAACCTCGAGGTCATCGAGGCCGTCAACGGCCGCGACGCGCTGAACAAGTGCCTCGTCTCGCCACCCGACCTCATCCTCTCCGACTGGAACATGCCCGAGCTCGACGGCATGGGCTTCCTCACCGAGCTGCGCAAGCAGTTCAAGACCCCCTTCTGCTTCGTCACCGCCCAGGGCAGTGCCGAGATGCGTGAGCGGGCCCGGGTGGCTGGCGCGAACTTCCTCATCAGCAAGCCCTTCACGCCCGACACCTTCGCGGAGGTCCTCGGCCGCTTCATCGGCTGAGCCCCCTCCCCGCCCGCACCGCATCCCCCAGAGCAGAGGACAACACCATGAAGCGCGGCTTTGACGTTCCGGACACCAAAGAGGTGAGCCGCATGCTGACCTTCCTCCTCGGCCGCGAGGTCAAGGTGTCGAAGGGCAGCCGCATCCGCACGGGCGCCCGAGACCTCTACACCCTCGGCGTCTACGTGAACGAGAGCGAGGAGCCGGTCGGCATCTGCGCCACCGACTTCGGCATGGCGGCGAACTTCGGCGCCGCCCTGTCGCTC
Source organism: Myxococcota bacterium (assembly GCA_964226865.1). GTDB lineage: Bacteria > Myxococcota_A > UBA796 > UBA796 > UBA2385 > CAXQUZ01. The sequence continues at coordinate 22,837 of CAXQUZ010000577.1, forward strand.
TTCCCGCCCCACAAGGCCAAGCAGTGCCTGACCGACAAGAAGATCGAGCAGGAGATCTGGGAGAACACGCTGGAGGTCTACAACGTGGTCTCTCGCTTCTTCCACGACGGCTTCGACGGCATGATCCAGCTCGGCCCGACCTACCAGGACGGCGGCGACGTGCCCAAGGACCTCAAGAAGCTCATGCGCCGCTCCAAGTCCCGGGTCGATCTCGTCGTCGACATCCAGGGCTACGGCAAGGGCGCCATGGCGCTCATCGGCTGAGCGCAGCCGGACAGGCAGCTGCAGAACGGGCCGGCATCCCCCGCGGTGGATCCGGCCCCTTGCCGTTCTCGGACCGACCGCCCCCTCAGAGGGTGAGGGCGAGGCGCGAGACCAGGGCGCCGGGCAGCCGGGTGCTCGAGGTGGAGCGCGAGAAGTAGGTGCTGACCGAGGGCACCAGCTCGGCCCGATCCGTCAGGGCCTCGAGCGCGTCGCCCAGCATGCTGCCGACCGTGTCGTCGAAGCGCATCACGTTGACCGGCGCGACGATCTCGCCCTTCTCCACCCAGAAGGTGGCGAAGCGGGTCATGCCCGTGAGGCGGCAGGCGCTGCGATCGGAGAAGTTGAGGTACCAGAGGTTGCTGATCCACAGGCCCGTGTCGAGGGCGCCCAGCACGTCGGCCTCGGCGAGCTGGCCCGGGGCCATCGCGAGCGAGTCGGGCTGCTCGTCGGCGCTGGCGCCGTTGTGGGGGCGGCCGGTCTCGGCGCCGGTGCGGGGCGACACGAGCGCACCGGTCAGCACGCCGTCCTCGATCAGCGGCACCCGCTCGGGCCGGAG
>CAXQUZ010000578.1:0-10413 GCA_964226865.1 Myxococcota bacterium
TCAAGAGCCGCGGCGGCGGGCTGCGGGCGGCGCTGCGCCAGCTGCCGAGCATCATGCGCGAGACCCGCTCCTGGCGAGAGCGCCTGCTCCAGCGGCTCCCGGTCGACCGCGACAGCCTCGAGGCCGAGGTCACCCACCGCCAGCTCGTCGTGGCCTGCGGCGGGGGCGGCGGCTCGGGCTACGGCTACGCGGGCGCCTACCAGCTGCTCCACCGGGCCGGCCTCCAGCCCGAGCTGGTCTGCGGCACCTCGATGGGCGCCATCATCTCGACCTTCCGCGCCCGCCACAAGGTCTTCGACGCCGCCAAGCCCCTCGCCGCGGCCCGGCGCCTCACCTGGCAGACGGTCTTCCGGGTGCTCGAGATGGAGAGCCGCTACGGCATCCCCGCCTCGCTGCGGCTCTACCTCCGCACGGCCCTCGGCAGCCTCTTCGAGATGCCCGGCGGCCGCCAGGCCACCTTCCGCGACATGGAGGTGCCCCTGCTGGTCGTGGTCACGGGCGTCACCCTCGACGGCCTGCGCCACGACCTCGGCTACTACGAGCACTACCTCGACGAGGCCGTGCGCCCCGGTGTGGTGTTCCGGGCGGGCTGGCTCAAGCGCTTCGCGGGGCTGGTCGGCCTCTGGAAGGAGTTCCTCCAGACCCCCGACGCCCTCCGCGAGGTGGTCTTCGGCGCCGACGAGCTGACCATGGACGTCGACGTGCTCGACGCTGCAGGCTTCTCCGCCGCGGTCACCGGCGTCATCCACTACGACGTGCTGCGCGACGACCCCCGCACCCGCCACATCCTCGACCAGCTCTACGGCCGCCACGGCATCAGCCGCCTGACCGAGGGCGGGCTGGTCAACAACGTGCCGGCCCGGCCGGCCTGGTGGGAGGTCATGAAGGGCCGCCTCGGCCGGCGCAACCCCTTCGTGCTGGCCCTCGACTGCTTCACCCCCTCGCGCTCCGGGCTCGCCTGGATGCCCCTCCAGCAGGTCGTCCGCCCCAACGTCCGGGCCAACAAGCCCTTCGCCAACCTCTACTTCCCGCTGCGCCGGCGCCTCAGCCCGGTCAACCTCGTCCCCCCCGTGCACGAGGTCCAGCAGGCCATGAGCTGGACCAGCGACGAGCTCCAGCCCCACGTGCCCTACCTCCAGGAGATGATGCGTCCCCTGCGGGTGATGCCCGACCAGCACCACGCCGAGCACGAGGCCGGCGGCCTGCGCACGGACTGAGCGGCCCGGCCCCGCCAGCGGGTTAGCCCGGAGCCATGTCCGCCCTCCCCTCCCCCTCCGCGCTGCCCGAGACCGTCGACCGCATCGTGCTCTACGACGGCACCTGCGGCTTCTGCGACGCCTCGGTGCAGTGGCTGCTCGACCACGACCCCCGGGGGCGCTTCCACTACGCGCCCCTCCAGGGGCCCACGGCGGCCGCCCTCCGCGCGCGCCACCCTGCGCTGCCCACCGACCTCGACTCGGTGCTCCTGGTCCAGCGCACCCCCACCGGCGAGCAGGTGCTCTCGCGCTCGTCCGCCGTGCTCGCCATCTGCGCCCAGCTGCCCGGCGCCTGGTCCTGGCTGGCCGTCTTCCGCGTCGTGCCCCGGATCCTCCGCGATGCGGCCTACGCCTTGGTCGCCCGGTCCCGGTACCGGATCTGGGGCCGGGTCGACGCCTGCCGCCTGCCCGATCCCGACGTGGCCAGCCGCTTTCTGCCCTGAGCCCCGGCCGGGCCGCCCACGGCGCCTGACCCCCGGGCCGAGAATCGGCTACCCTGCGCCAGATGTCCCTGCCCCAGCCCTCCACCCCGCGCGAGCTTCCGCCGACGCCGGTGGTGCGCCGCATCGGTCCCGAGACCGAGCCCGGCCACGCCAGCGGGGGCCTGCGCGCGCTCTGGGCGCACCGGCGGCTGATCTGGGCCTTCGTCGTCAACGACCTGCGCCAGCGCTATGCCGGCAGCAGCGTGGGCTTCTTCTGGACGGTCATCACCCCCCTCCTCGAGCTGGTGACCTACACCTTCGTGTTCCACGTCGTGCTGGGCTTCCGCGACAACACCCCCGAGGGCGAGGCCGAGTGGGCCAGCTACGCCCTCTTCTTGTTCTGCGGCATGGTCACCTGGCACGGCATGCAGGAGGGCATCACCCGGGGCACGACGAGCATCACCGACCACGCCCACCTCATCAAGAAGGTCAACTTCCACGCCATCACGCTGCCCGGCTACGTCGTCGCCTCGGCCGTGCTGAACCAGCTCATCCGGCTGGGCGTGCTGCTGAGCTTCCTGCTGCTCTTCTCGACCCGCGGCATCACCTGGCACGCGCTGCTGCTGCCCATCCCGCTGCTCTTCCAGTCCGCCTTCACCCTCGGCGGCGCGATGCTGCTGTCGGCCATCAACGTCTACTTCCGCGACACGGTCCACGTCATCAAGGCCGCCCTGCTGCTGCTGATGTTCGTCACCCCGGTGTTCTACGGCTCCGACGCCTACCCGCGGCGCCTCGCCCTCATCCGCGAGCTCAACCCGCTGACCCACTTCGTCGGCATCTACCGCCAGCTGCTGCTCAACCACGAGCTGCCCGACCCCCGCACCTTCGTCATCATCGGGGTCATCGCCGCCTTCTCGATGCTCGTGGGCTACTCGGTCTTCCACCACAACCGCGAGGAGTTCGCCGACCATGTCTGAGCCCTGCCGCCGCCCGGCGCTGGCGGGCCCGCGATGAGTGCCGTGCTCGACGAGCTCGGGCTGCTGGTCCGGGCACGCTACCCGCTGCTGATGCTGCTGACCCACGAAGAAGCCCGCGCAGAGCGCATTCTCGACAAGCTCTCCGAGACCCGTGGGCTGCCCTGCTGGCGCTGGTCGACAAGCGAGGGCCTGCGCCGACCCGACGGCAGCATCGTGCCCGAGACCACCGCCCCCGCTGCCGCCCTGGCCGCCCTCTGCGGGGTCGCGGGGGCCGCGCTCTTCGTGCTCATCGACCTCCACCCCTTTCTCGACGACCCGGTGGTGGTGCGGCGCCTGCGCGACCTCGCCGCCGCCGTGGGCCCCCGCAAGCAGGCCGCCGTGCTGCTGGGCTCCGAGCTCTCCGTGCCCCCCGAGCTGCGCAAGGACCTGGTCGTGCTCGACCTGCCCCTGCCCGACCGGGACGAGATCGCCCGGCTGCTGCGGGTGCTGCTCAAGGCGCGCAAGATCGACCTGCCGGCCGAGCGCTTCGACCGCTTCGTGCGGGGCTCGCTGGGCCTCACCGAAAACGAGATCAAGCGGCTCTACGCGCGCATCCTGCTGTCGGGGGGCTCCTTCTCCGACGCCGACCTGCACGCCCTCGTCGGCGAGAAGCGGCGCGTCATCCGGCGCTCCCGCTTCCTCGAGTTCCACGAGGCCAGCGAGCGCATCGGGGACGTGGGCGGCATGGACGCCCTCAAGGAGTGGCTGCGCCAGCGCCAGGCCGGCTTCTCCCGGCGGGCCCGCGACTTCGGGCTGCCGGAGCCCAAGGGGGTCTTCCTGCTCGGGGTCCAGGGCTGTGGAAAGTCGCTCATGGCCAAGGCCGTGGCCGACCTCTGGCAGCTGCCGCTCCTGCGCCTCGACGTGGCGGCCCTGTTCCAGAGCGGGGGCAGCGAAGAGCAGGGCCTGCGCGAGACCGTGCGCATCGCCGAGACCCTCGCCCCCGCCGTGCTCTGGATCGACGAGATCGAGAAGGGCTTCGCCGGGCGCGAGGACGCCGGCGGCCAGGGCTTCGGCTTCTTCCTCACCTGGATGCAGGAGAAGAAGAAGCCCGTCTTTGTCGTGTCGACGGCCAACGAGGTGCGCAGCCTGCCCCCCGAGCTGCTCCGGAAGGGCCGCTTCGACGAGATCTTCTTCGTCGACCTGCCGAGCGACCACGAGCGCCTGAGCATCCTCGAGATCCACCTGCGGCTGCGGGGCCGCGACCCCGACCTCTTCGACCTCGTGCAGGTCTCCGAAGAGACCGACCGCTACAGCGGGGCCGAGCTGGAGCAGGTGGTGGTCGGCGCCCTCTTCGCCGCCTTCTCCGAGGGGCGCTCGCTGACCACGGCCGATCTGCTCGACACCTGCCGCGAGATGATTCCGCTGGCGGTGACCATGGACGACCGGCTCAAGTCGCTGCGCGAGTGGGCCCGCCCCCGGGCGCGCAAGGCCAGCAACGACCGGCGCCGGATCGACTTCTTCGAAGAGTGGGACGAGGAGGCGGCCGGCTGAGCGGGCGGCCCCGGGCCCCCGCCCCCGTGCCACACTGCCGGCGCCGGCCCCCACGGTCGCCGCCCCCCGGAGTCCCGATGCCCCGCGCCCTGCTGCCCGCCACCCTGGCGGTCCTCGCCCTGCTCTCGACCAGCGCCCTCGGCGCGCCGGCCCGCTTCTCGCCCGTCCCCGCCCGCGCGCCGGGCATGGCCGCCAGCCCGAGCGTCACCGTCGGCGGGGTGGCCCAGCCGCTCACGTTTCATGAACTGTTGCATGTCGGCGACCAGCCGGGAGACAGTCCCCTGCCCTTCGGCACCCTCCGGGACGGCCAGGGACGGCCGGGCGCCAGCCCCGGGCGCGACCCCTTCACGGGCCTGTGCAACGAGTCCGACTACAACGCCGTGCTCCAGACCGGCCCTGCCGGCACCCAGCTCGTGACCCACTTCGAGTGCGCGCGCGGGGCCACCTACCGCAGCAGCCTCGTGCTCGAGGACGGGGTGCCCACGGTGGCGGCGACCCGCTACGATGGCGTGCTGGACGGCATCGGCGGCATCTACAACCCCTGCGCGGGCCAGGTCACGCCCTGGGGCAGCATGCTGAGCTCCGAGGAGTACGACCCCAACGCCCGCCAGTGGGACCCGGCCACCGGCGCGCTGCTCGTGCCCCAGCAGGACGGCAGCCTGAAGCCCGACCGCTACTACGGCCGCCTCGCCGGGGCCTTCCCCGACCTGCGCGACACCTGGCCCTACCGCTACGGCTGGGTGCCGGAGCTGCGTGCGGACGGGCCAGCGGGCGCCCTCACGGGCGGCAAGCACTACGCCATGGGCCGCTTCAGCCACGAGATGGCCCTGGTGTTGCCCGATCAGCGCACGGTCTACCTCTCGGATGACGGCCACATGGGCGTCGGCTGGTTCCTCTTCGTGGCCGACGAGCCCGGCGCGCTCGACAGCGGCGCGCTCTACGCGGCCCAGTGGACCGCCGACAACACGGGCGGCCCCATCCGCTGGGTGCCCCTGGGCCACACCCGCGACGCCGACATCGCGCCGTGGGTCGAGACCCCGGGTGCCGTGGGCTTCAGCGATCTCTACACGGCCGCCGACCCGGGCCCCGACGGCCGCTGCCCGCCGGGCATGGCCCGCACCGACGCCAACGGGGTGGCCGAGTGCCTCGCCCTGGCGGCCCCCACCGCCGCCGTGCCCCAGCCCGCCCTGCTCGCCAGCCGCCTCGAGACCCGCCGGGCCGCGGCCCTGGCCGGCGCCTCGGTCGAGTTCCGCAAGGGCGAGGGGGTGGCCCACGACCCGAAGCGCGACCGGGTCTACCTCGCCCTGTCCCAGATCTCGGGCTTCATGCTCGCCGGGGCGCCCGTCAGCCAAGACACGGTCAAGTTCGAGAAGAACGACTGCGGGGGCATCTTCGAGGGCCAGCTCGCACCGGGCCAGACCGACAGCACCGGCGCCCCCATCCCGAGCGACCACGTCATGGTCGACCTGCGCCCGGCCCTGGTGGGCGCGCCCAGCTCCGGGGGCGGCTGCGGCCTCGACGGCATCGCCAACCCCGACAACATCGTCTTCGACCCCGCCCTCGACACCCTCTTCATCGGCGAAGACACCCACCGCCACGACCAGGCCCTGCTCTGGGCCTGGCACCCCGGCGACGCGCCCGCCGTCGTCTACCGCGCCCCGCTCGGCGCCGAGGTCACCGGGCTCCACATGACCGCCCCCCTCGGTGGCCACGCCCTCTCGGGCCAGCCGGGCCAGCGCTGGCTGCTCGTCTCCGTCCAGCACCCGAACCCGCCGGAGTCCGGCGAGGCCCAGCCCTTCGATCCCGCCTGGCGCGGCCAGCCCCACGGCGCCGTGCCCGACGACACCCGCTCCTTTGTGGGCGCCCTCGGGCCCTTCGCCGCCCCCGCACCCCAAGACTGATTCAGCCCGGCCGAAACATGAATCGACCGGGCTGAAACACTTGAGACAGAGGGCGGGCGCTCAGCCCATGGCCTCGGCCTCGAGCTGGGCGCCGACCGCGCTCAGCCCCGGGTGGAGGTCCGGGGCCATCGTGCGCACGGTGAGCACCGGCACCTCGGCGTGGCGGATGACCGACTCGGCCACGCTGCCCATGACCAGCCGCTTGAGGCCCGTGCGGCCGTGGGTGCCCAGCACCAGGAAGCGGGGCTGGAGGCTCTTGGCCTCCTCGAGAATGGCCTCGACCACGTCACCGTGGCGCACGCGGGCCTGGGCCTCGACCCCCGCATCCGAGAAGATCTCGGCGAGCTGGCCCATGAGCGCACAGGACTCCTGGTCGAGGGCGTCGAGAGCGGCGTCGCCGTGGATGGGGGCCCGGGCCTCGACCCCCGGCGGGAGCTGGGCCACGTTGAGCAGCACCACCGAGGCCGACAGATCCTTGGCCAGGGGCGCGACCTGGGCCGCCACCTCGAAGGCACAGCCGGAGGGATCGACGGGGAAGAGGAGCGTGGATGCGGACATGGGGCCTCCAGGGGCGCGGAGCGGTCGATCGGGAGCCGAGCCGGCACAGCGACCGGTCGGGACACCCCTCCTGCAAGCAAGATGGGTGCCACCTGGTGGGCACGGCCCGGCGCCCCGGGGGGGCAGCCCGCAATTGGCACGCTCCCTGCAATCCACCCCAGCGCGACGCCGCCCCCTCCCCGCGGCGCCCCCTCCCCACCCCGAGGCGACCATGTCCTTCTTCAGCCAGCTCTTCGGTTCCGACAACGGCAACTCCATCCGCGTCGACGGCACCGCGGCCCGCCAGCTCGTGGCCGACGGCGCCCAGCTCGTGGACGTCCGCACCCCCGCCGAGTACCGCTCGGGCCACATCGACGGCGCCCAGAACATGCCGGTCGACGGCCTCGCCGCCACCATGAGCGCCCTCGATCCCAGCGTGCCGGTGGTGGTCTACTGCCGCTCCGGCGGTCGCTCGGCCCGGGCGGCCGCCATGCTCCAGCAGGGCGGCTTCACCACCGTCAAGGACCTGGGCCCCATCTCGGCCTGGTAGCCACCGCAGGCAGGGCTCAGTCGGCCGGGTGGCGCGCGATCCAGTCCGCGAGGCCCTGGGCCGCCTGGGCCCGCACCTTGCCCTGGACCAGCCCCGACCAGCCCAGGAGCACCCCGGCGGGCCCGAGGGCCTGGCGGGTCCAGCGCCACAGGTCGAAGTGATCGACGTGGCGCAGGATCCGGCCCTCCTCGTCGAAGTCGAAGCGCGCGTCGATGATGTTGTGGACGGTGCGCCCGGTGGCCGAGAAGACGTAGTGGGCCTCCCAGTGGGCCTGGCCCTGGGCGCCCGTGGCCGACACCTCGGAGAACTCGAGGGAGAAGGCCTTCGCGCGCTTGCAGAGCATGCGCCACATCGCGCCGACCTCGGGGCCCCGCAGGTCCGGGAAGACCGGGTCGGAGAAGCGGGCGCCGGGCGCGTAGCAGGCGGCCATGGCCTCGCCGTCGAGCTGCTGGAAGGCGGTGTAGAAGCGGCGGATGGTGTCGGCAGACATGGAGGCTCCGGTGGTGGGCCCTGCGGCCGGGCCCGCGTCCCGCTGGTGGCGGCACCCGCCGGCGTTCGGCAAGGGTCCTGGAGTCTGCCATGCGCCTCGATGCTCTGCCTGTCCTGCCCGGCTTCCCCGCGCGCGCCTGCGGCCGCGGCCCCGGTCTCTTCGCGCTCGCCCTCGCCCTCGGCACCGCCTGTGCCCCGGACGACAAGGCCCGCGACAGCGCCGGGACGGAGGGCGACGGGGCCCCGGCCGACACGGGCGCCGACGACAGCGCGGCCTGGCTGCCCCCCGACCAGGCGGGGCCCTGGGAGGCCACGACCACGGCGAGCGCCTTCACCCCCGCCCACGGCGTCGCGCTCGACGTCCAGGCCTGGTACCCCACCGAGCCCGGGGCCACGGGCGACCCCGCCGTCTACGCGGGCATCGTCACCGCCGACATCGTGGCCGACGCCCCCGCCGCCTGTGGCACGGGCCCGCGCCCCGTGGTCGTGTTCAGCCACGGCAACGCCGGCATCAACGTCCAGAGCTGGTTCTTCGCCGAGCACCTCGCCGCCCGGGGCTGGATCGTCGTCGCCCCGAGCCACACCTTCAACACCTTCTTCGACGACGACCCGAGCCAGAAGGGCGCGGTCACGCTGCGGCGCCCGGCCGATGTCGCCGCCACCTTCGACTGGCTGGTGGACGTGGCCGCGGCGCCCGGGGGCCCCCTCGAGGGCTGCGTCGACGAGAGCGCCGGCTATGCCGTCGTGGGCCACTCCTTCGGGGGCTTCACGGCCATGGCCGTGGCCTCGGCGGTGCTCACGGCCGAGACCGCAGAGAGCTGTGCGCCGGGCTGGCTCTGCGCCGACGTGGCCGCCCTCTTCGCCGCCGAGCCCGAGCGGGCGCCGGCCGACCTGCGCGACCCGCGGGCCTGGGCCGCCGTCGCCTGGACCCCCGCCGCCCACGAGCTGCTCGCGCCGACCCTCGGCCAGGGCACCGTGCCCGCGCTGGTCATGGGCGGCGGCCGCGACACCCTGACCCCGGTGCCCACCCAGGTGCGGCCCATCTGGGAGGACTACGGCGGCCCCCGGGGCCTCGGGGTGCTCGAAGACGCCGGCCACTACAGCTTCTCGAACGCCTGCGAGCTGCTGCCCAGCTACGACGACTGCAGCCCCCCCTACACGCCCCCGGCCGAGGTGCACGCGATCGTCAACACCGTAACTACGGCCTTTCTCGACGCCCAGCGCGGCATCGAGGCCGCCCGGGAGGCCCTGCCGCCGGCCGACAGCCCCCTGGTCTGGGAGACCGCCGGCGGCGACCTGCGGTAGGCTGCCGCCACAGCGGAGGTCGGCATGCGCGTGGCGGTGTTGGGTGCGGGATCCTGGGGCACGGCCTTGGCCTTGCAGCTCTGTCGCTCGGGCGACGACGTCTGGCAGTGGGACCACCGCGCCGACCGGGCGGCGGCCACCCAGGCGGCGCGCGAGAACCAGCAGTACCTGCCGGGGGTGGCCCTGCCCGAGAACCTCACCGTCTCGGGGGCCCTCGACCGGGTGCTCGACGGCGCCAGCCTGGTCGTGAGCGTCGTGCCCAGCCAGGCCACCCGGAGCGTGGCCGCCGCGGCGGCGCCCCACATCGCACCGGACGCCGTTGTCTGCTGCGCCAGCAAGGGCATCGAGCAGGGCAGCCTGATGACCATGGACGAGGTGCTGCAGGAGGCCCTGCCCCCCCACCTCCACGACCACCTCTGCTTTCTGGCGGGCCCGAGCTTCGCCCGGGAGGTCGCCGAGGGCAAGCCCACCGCCGTGGTCGTCGCGAGCCGCTCGGAAGTGGCCGCGAGCGCCGTGGCCGACGCCTTCCACGGCGGCCCCTTCCGCTGCTACCACACCGACGACATCGCCGGTGCCGAGCTCGGGGGCGCCCTCAAGAACATCGTGGCCATCGCCTGCGGCGTCGCCGACGGGGTGGGCGCGGGGCTCAACGCCCGGGCCGCCCTCATCACCCGCGGCCTCGCCGAGATCACCCGCCTCGCGGTCGCCCGGGGCGGCAACCCCCTCACCCTCGCCGGGCTCGCGGGCATGGGCGACCTCGTGCTCACGGCCACGGGCAACCTCTCGCGCAACCGCCGGGTCGGCCTCGGCCTCGGCCAGGGCCGCAGCCTCGACGAGATCCTCGAAGAGCTCGGCCAGGTCGCCGAGGGGGTCATCACCACGGCCACCGCCCGCGAGCTGGCCCGGCGCTCGGGGGTCGAGATGCCCATCACCGAGCTGATGTACCGGGTGCTCTACGAGGCCATGCCCGTGACCGCCGCCACCGCCCAGCTCCTGAGCCGCGAGCGCAAGGCCGAGCGGGACGACGCCCGCGACGCCGCGGCCGCGAGCGACTGAGCGCCCCTTGAGCCCCCGGGCCCGCCGGCCTACATGCCCCCGCGGCCCCGCCTCCGCCGGCCGCCCCGAGGAGAGCCCGTGCACGAGCACCAGCTCCGCAAGCAGCTGATCCGCATCGCCCACCTCTGCTACGAGCGGCGGCTGCTGGTCGCCATGGACGGCAACCTCAGCGCCCTGCTGCCCTCCGGCGACGTGCTCTGCACCCGCGCGGGCTGCCACAAGGGGCTGCTGACCGACGACGACCTGCTCGTGGTGGACCGGCGCGGCCGCAAGCTCCGGGGGGCTGGCCCCCCCACCTCCGAGCTCAAGATGCACCTCGCCTGCTACGACGTGCGGCCCGACGTGGGCGCGGTCGTGCACGCCCACCCGCCCATCTCGGTGGCCTTCACG
>CAXQUZ010000579.1:0-2848 GCA_964226865.1 Myxococcota bacterium
CTGCTCGGGGGCCATGTAGGCCGGGGTGCCCAGCGCCACCCCCGAGAGGGTGCGCCGCGGGCCGCCCGGCCCCTCGAAGAGGGACTTGGCCAGCCCGAAGTCGGTGACCCGGGGCACGGCGGGCCCGTCCTCGACCGCCGGCCAGTCCAGCAGCACATTGGCGGGCTTGAGGTCGCGGTGGACGAGGCCGCGCTCGTGGGCCGCCTCGACCCCGGCGAGGATGCCGCCGAAGAGCCAGCGCAGCTCGTCGATGTCGGCGATGGGGCCCCGCGACAGCAGCCCCGACAGCACCCCGGCCGAGATGTACTCCATGAGCAGGGCCGGCTCGCCGTCCACCTCGAGAACATCCGTCACGGGGACGATGTTGGGGTGGCGGAGGCTGGCCTGGACCCGCCCCTCCTCCACGAGGCGCGCCTGGAGGGCGGGGCTGGCCGTGTGGAGCACCTTGAGCGCGTGCACCGTGTCGAGGGTCTGGTGGCGCACCCGGTAGACGGTGGCCATGCCGCCCTCGCCGAGCACCAGCTCGACGCGGTAGCGGTCGACGGTCGTGCCCGGGACGAGGCGACGGGGCATGGGCGGAACCTCTGCAGCACGGCGCGGGCGCAGGCGCGGGGGGAAGCAAGGGGGGGGAGGAGGGGGGAGAGAGGAGTGGGAGGTCGGCGCCCGGCCGGCTATCCCGTGTGCATGGACCCTCTCCCCGCGCTGCCCGCCACCATCGCACGCCGCACCCCCCTGCGGGTGTGCTTCGTCTGCCTCGGCAACATCTGCCGCTCGCCCACCGCCGAGGGCGCCCTGCGCCACCTGCTCCACGAGCGGGGCCTCGAGGGCCGGGTCGCCGTCGACAGCGCCGGCACCAGCGCCGTGCACGCCGGCGAGCCCCCGGACGCGCGGTCGACGGCCGCCGCCCGGGCCCAGGGCATCCTGCTCGCGGGCGCCGCCCGCCGCTTCGAGCCCGAGGACTTCGACCGCTTCGACGTGGTGCTGGCCATGGACCGCAGCAACCTGCGGGCGCTCCAGCGGCTGCCCGGGGCCGACCGCTTCGGCGGGGTGCTGCGCCTCTTCCGCGACTTCGACCCCGAGAGCCCCCCCGACAGCGACACCCCCGACCCCTACTACGGGGGCCCCCAGGGCTTCGCCGAGGTGGTCGCGCTCTGCCGCCGGGGCGCGGCCGGGCTGCTCGACGCCGTCGCGGCCGGCGAGGCGGGCTGAGCCCGGCGACCGCTCAGGCCCCGAGCAGCCCCGCCAGCGCCCGGGCGAAGCGGGCGCCCATGCCGGGCCCCTGGACCGGGTAGAGGTAGGGCTCGATGAGCTCCAGCTCCATCACCCGCAGCGCCCCGTCCGGGTGGCGCACGAGGTCGACCCGGGCCTGGAGCAGCGCCGCCGGCGCGACCCCGGGCACCGCCGCCAGCACGGCCCGGGCCAGCTCGCACTCGCCCTGGCGGGGCAGGTAGTCGAGCTCGCTGGCGCCGTAGATGGACTGGACCCGGTAGTCGCCGGCCAGGGGCAGCTTGCGCACGGCGTGGCTGTAGCGGCCGCCGAAGAAGAGGAAGGACAGCTCGCCTTCGGACTGGACCGAGGGCAGGAAGGGCTGGATCATGGCCGCCCCCGGGGGCCGCTCGGCCACCGGCGGCAGGGGCGCCCCGGCCTCGAGCACGACCTGGCGCACGGCGCCCGCCCCGACCACGGGCTTGGCCACGAGCCGCGCCGCGTCGAAGTGGGCGTGGGCCCGGGCCGCCGCCGCCGCGTCCACCCGGTCCACCCACAGGGTGGGCACCACGGGCACCCCGGCCCCCGCGAGCTGGGCGAGGTAGCGCTTGTTGCCGTTCCAGCGGACCATGCCCGGCGGGTTGCAGACGGGCACGTGGGCGCCCAGCCGGTCGAGGGTCGCGAAGAAGACCGGGGCCCGCTGGTGGTAGTCCCAGGTGGTGCCCACGACAACCGCGTCGTAGAGACCATTCTCGACCGACCAGAGCAGGCTCGGATCGTCCCAGATGCGCAGCTCGAGGGCCAGGCCCGCGTCGCGGCAGGCGGGCTGGATCGCGTCGAGCTGGAGCTGGAGCTCGAAGAGGTCGTCCCGGGCGCCCACGGCGCCGGGCACCATGTCGCGGGAGGTCAGGTAGGCGACGCGCTTCACGGGGCGCCGCCGCCGTAGAAGACCTCGAGGATCTCGAGGCCGAGGGTGCCCTTGGGCAGGGTCACCTCGACATAGTCCTCGACCCGCTTGCCGAGCAGGGCCCGGCCGATGGGGGACTGGACGCTGATGCGCCCGGCCTTGGCGTCGCTCTCGTCCTTGTCGACCAGCCGGTAGACCCGGGTCTCGCCCTCGTCGTCCTCGACGGTGACCCGGCAGCCGAAGCGCACGTCCGGGTGGGCGGGGAGCTGGTCGAGGTCGACCACCACCACCCCCTCGATCTTGCGCTTGAGGTAGCGCATGCGGCTGTCGATCTGGCGCAGCCGCTTCTTGCCGTAGATGTAGGCGGCGTTCTCGGAGCGGTCGCCCAGAGAGGCGGCCTCGTGGACCGAGTCGACGATCTCGGGACGCTCCACATGCCAGAGCTCGTGCAGCTCGGCCTTGATGGCGTCGAAGCCCTGGCGGGTCATGTAGCGGGGCATGGCGGGCACTCCGGGCCGGCCCGGCGGGGCGGCCAAGCGGGGGGCGAGGCGGCGCGCACGGCCCCCACTCCCCCGACAGCGGCCTGCAGCTAACGTCCCCGGCGCCCGCCACACAGGCCCGCCCCCGGCCCCGTCGGCGCACCCCGCGCTCCCCGAGGGTTCCCCGCCGTTCCCCGAGCGTTCCCCGGCGGTCCCCGGCGTTCCCCGCCCCCCTGCCGGCCCGCGCGATCGGCAG
>CAXQUZ010000580.1:0-5817 GCA_964226865.1 Myxococcota bacterium
CGGCTGCGGCGGCGGGGACGCTCGTCCTCCTCCCCTTCGCTCGCCTCGCTGCGGCGGCTGCGGCGGCGGGGACGCTCGTCCTCCTCCCCCTCGGCCGACTCGCTGCGGCGGGCCCGGCGGGGGCGGCGGCGGCTGTCGTCCGCGTCGTCCCCGTCGGTGCTGCGGCGGCGTCCCCCGCGGACCGAGGCGGTGGTGCCGTCGGCGTCGGGCGGGTCGTCGTCCGGGGCGGGAGCGGGCGGCGCGGCGGGCGCGGGGGGCGCCGGTCGGGGCACCCCCTCGACGGCGAGCTCGGCGGGCACGATGCGCACGAGCCGCTCGAGCAGCCCGCGCACGGCGGTGCTGCGCTCGCGACCGCGGCGCCCGTCGAGATCGAGCAAGTCGTCGCGCAGATCGGGCAGCAGGGCCTCGAGGCTGTCGTCGAGGTTGCCCTCGTCGAGCACCGCGTGCACCAGGCGCGCACAGGCGGCACCGAGGTGGCGGCAGCGGGCCGAGGCCCGGCTCTGGTCGAGAGCCCAGGCGAGGGTGCGCTGGACCGCAGCGAGGCGCCCGAGCGCACGAGGCAGCACGAGCAGAGGCCGCTCTGGCGTCGGCACGGTGGTGTCGGACGCCTCGGGGGCGGCAGCAGTGGGCGAAGCCGGAGCGGGCATGGGCGCGCGGCCCCCTTACTTGTAGTGGACGGCGTTGATGATGTACACGCGCTTACCGCCGGGCGCGTTGAACGTCACCTCATCCCCGTCTTCCCGGCCCACAAGAGCGCGGCCGAGGGGCGAGGTGACCGAGATAAGGCCCGCCTTCACGTCGGCCTCGTCGGTGCCCACGATCTTGTAGGTCACCGTCTCTCCCGACTCCTCCTCCTCGAGCTCGACGGTCACGCCGAAGACGATCCGGTCGGAGGGCTCCATCTTGGCCACGTCGATGACCTCGGAGGCGGCCAGCTTGCCCTCGAGCTCGCGGATGCGGCCCTCACAGAGCGCCTGGCGGTGCTTGGCGTCCTCGAACTCGGAGTTCTCGGAGATGTCGCCGTGGGCGCGGGCCTCCTCGATGTCCTTGACGATCTGGTGGCGCTCGACCTCCTTCTTCTGCTTCAGCTCAGCCGAGAGAAGGGCGTAGCCGCGGGGCGTCATGGGAACTCGCTGCATCGTGTCCTCGCTGGGAGCGGACGGGGTCGTGGGGGAGGGACGGCGGCGCGCGCCTCGTCGTCGAGGCCAGGGGCGCCCAGGTCGCTCAGGGGACCAGACCCGGTCGGGATGGCGAGCCAGCCTTCGGGCTCGCACTCTGGGAAGGGGAATGAAGACGATGGGGGGACGGGCGATGGCGCCGCCACAGCGGCCCACAGGGGCCACCCGTCGGGGCCGGCGCGCCGGCGTCCGGGGGAAGGGCCCGCAGCACGAGAGCGGCAGGCCCCACGGAGACAAGCGCTCCGGAGGGGGCTCTGCGCCGCTGCAGCAGCAAGCGGGCCGACACCCGAAGGGACGCAACACCAGCCAGGGTCGGCGACGCGCGCACCTTCAACCCGCCGCTCCTATCGGGTCGCCCCGCAGTCGGCCAACGAGAAGCGGCCCGGGCGCGGGCTCAGGGGGTGTGGCCCGACTCGAGCTCGACGCCCCCGCGCTTGTCGGCGCTGGCGGTGACCCAGAATTCGAGGGTCTTGTAGTAGTCGGTTCCCGGGTAGTAGACGTCGACGGGCCACTCGCAGGCGACCACGAAGAGGCCCTCCTGCTCGGCGAAGGAGCAGTCGTCCATGTAGACGTAGTCGACGCCCTTCTCGCCCAGCCCCTGGCGGAAGCGGTCGCGGCCAGCGGCCTCTTCTTCCTTGGCGTACCAGCTCAGGGCCGAGGCCTTCACCACCTCCTGCATGTTCATGTAGTCGAGGTAGTAGGGCAGGAAGGTGTAGGAGAAGTACATCACCACGCCCAGCACCATCAGCAGGAGGATGGTGAAGATGTTCGTGCGGCCCTGCCGGCGACGGCGGCGAGACGGACGGGCGGGGGCGAGGCGCAGCAGGGACATGGTGGGGCTCTCCGGGGGCCGCATGCTACCGCAGGCGACGGGACCAACGGGCGCGCCGGCGCTCAGTCGCAGGCCGAAGCGGACCAGAGGCGCGCGACAACCACCCCCTCGACGGCATCCTCGGAGACTGGGCCCCACTGGCGGCTGTCGCTGGATCCGGCCCGGTTGTCGCCCAGCAAGAAGAGCTGTGCGGGCGGGACCCTGAGCTCGGCCCCGGCGCCCCCGGGCAGGGTCGGGTAGCGGCGGCGGCCCCGGCGCTCGACGGGGGCGGAGAGCGAGACCGGACGGCAGCCCTGGCGCATCACCGTGACCGCGGCCGTGTCGCCGGTGGGGGCCCCCTCCCCGTCCACCTCGAGGCCCGCCGCGTCGAGGCGCAGCGCGGCCCCGCCGGCGGCCACCAGCCTCTTGACCGCGGGAACGGACTCGCCGGGAAAGGTCACCAGCACGACGTCCCCGACAACCGGGCTGCGCAGCCGGTCGACCAGCAGCACGTCCCCGGCCGAGAGGGTGGGCTCCATGCCGGCCGTGGCCAGGCGCACGGTGGTGAAGGCCACACGCCGCACGAGCAGGACCACCACCAGCAGCCCCACCAGGACCAGGGCCGTGCGGCGCCCGCCCGGCCTGGAGCGGGGGCTCACTCGTCGCCGACCTTGAGCACAGCGAGGAAGGCCTCCTGGGGAATCTCGACGGAGCCCACCTGCTTCATGCGCTTCTTGCCTTCCTTCTGGCGCTCGAGCAGCTTGCGCTTGCGGCTGATGTCGCCGCCGTAGCACTTGGCCGTCACGTCCTTGCGCAGCGCCTTGACCGTCGCCCGCGACAGCACCTTCGAGCCCACCGCGGCCTGGACGGCCACGTCCCACATCTGGCGCGGGATGAACTCCTTGAGCTTGCGGGTGAGGCCCTGGCCGACCCGGTAGCCGTTGGAGCGGTGGACGATGGCACTGAGGGCATCGACCTTCTCGCCGTTGACCAGGATGTCGAGGCGGATCAGATCGTCCGGCTCCCAGCGGATGACCTCGTAGTCCATCGAGGCATAGCCGCGGGTGCAGCTCTTGAGCTTGTCGAAGAAGTCGTAGACGACCTCGGCATAGGGCAGCTCGTAGGTGATCATCAGCCGCTTGACGCCGGCGTACTCGAAGCCCGTCTGGGTGCCGCGGCGGTCTTCGCAGAGCTTGAGCACGGGACCGACGTAGGTGTCGGGGACGTGGATGGTCACCTTGGCGATGGGCTCGGCGATGCTGTCGAGGTCTTGCAGCGGCGGCAGCTTGCTGGGCGAGGTGATCTGCAGCTCTTCGCCGGCCTTGGTCTTGACCTTGTAGACCACGCTCGGGGAGGTGTTGATGAGGTCGAGGCCATACTCGCGCTCGAGGCGCTCCTGGACGATCTCCATGTGGAGCAGGCCGAGGTAGCCGCAGCGGAAGCCGAAGCCGAGCGCGTCGCTGACCTCGGGCTCGAACTCGAAGGCGCTGTCGTTGAGCTGGAGCTTCTGGAGCGCCGAGCGGAGGGCCTCGTGGTCCTTCGACTCGATGGGGAAGATGCCCGAGTAGACCATGGGCTTGACTTCCTGGAAGCCCCCGAGGGCCTCCTCGGCGCCCCGGTCCTTGTGGGTCACGGTGTCGCCGACCCGGGCGTCCTGGAGGGACTTGATGGCCGCGATGATGAAGCCGGACTCGCCCGCCGCCAGCTCGCCGCGGTCGGAGATGTCGGGCGAGAAGACACCGCAGCGGGTGACCTCGTAGTTGGCGCCGGTGGCCATGAGCTTGATGCGGTCGCCCTTGCGCAGCACCCCGTCCACCACGCGCACCAGCACCACGACGCCGACGTAGGTGTCGAACCAGGTGTCGAAGATGAGGGCCCGCAGCGGGGCCTCCCGGTCGGCCGGCGGCGGCGGCACGAACTCGACGATGGCCTGGAGCACGTCCTGGATGCCCTCGCCCGTCTTCGCCGAGCACATCACGGCGTTCTCGGTGTCGAGGCCCACCGAGTCCTCGATCTCCTGCAGCACCCGGTCGGGGTCGGCGCTGGGCAGGTCGATCTTGTTGAGCACGGGGATGATCTCGAGGTCTTGCTCGAGGGCCAGGTAGACGTTCGAGAGGGTCTGGGCCTCGACGCCCTGGGCCGCGTCGACGACGAGCAGCGCGCCCTCACAGGCGGCGAGCGAGCGGCTCACCTCGTAGGTGAAGTCGACGTGCCCGGGGGTGTCGATGAGGTTGAGCATGTACTCGTCGCCGGACGGCGAGGTCCACGGAATGGCCACGGTCTGGGCCTTGATCGTGATGCCCCGCTCGCGCTCCAGCTCCATGCGGTCGAGGTACTGGTCCTTCTTCTGCCGATCCGAGATGAGGCCCGTGGCCTCCATCAGGCGATCGGCGAGCGTGGACTTGCCGTGGTCGATGTGGGCGATGATGGCGAAGTTGCGGATGCGGTCGGCGGGAACCGGCATGACACGTCCTCGGGGCGGACCCCAGCGATGAAGCGGCCGGCTAACCCAGCGCCCCGGCAGCCCGCGACCCGGGGCCCACAACGGCGTCAGACTGTCGCGCAGCCCCCGTCGGCGCCGCGCCGGTGCGGGCAGCGCCGCAGCAAGCAGCGACGTTCCCCCGGCACCCGGCCCGGCTCAGGGGCGACCGATGCCGTGGTACTCGAGGCCCGCCTGGCGGAGCTCGGCCGGGTCCCAGATGTTGCGGCCGTCGAAGATCACGGGCTGGGCCATGGCCTCCCGCAGCCGCACCGGGTCGGGGTTCCGGAACTCGAGCCACTCGGTGACCAGCAGCAAGGCGTCGGCGCCCTCCACCGCATCCCAGGCGCTCGTGGCGAAGGTGATGCGGTCGCCCAGCTCGGCCCGTGCCGTCGTGGCGGCCTCCGGGTCGTAGCCGACGACCTTGGCGCCCGCCGCGAGCAGGGCCTCGATGATGACGAGGCTCGGCGCCTCGCGCATGTCGTCGGTCTGGGGCTTGAAGGCGAGGCCCCAGACGGCGAAGCGCAGCCCGGAGAGGACGTCGCCGAAGCGCGCCCGCACCTTGTCGGCGAGCACCCGCTTCTGGGCGGCGTTGACGTCTTCGACCGCCCGGGCGATGCGCAGCGAGCAGCCCGCGTCCTCGGCGAAGTCGATGAGGGCCTTGACGTCCTTGGGGAAGCAGGAGCCGCCGTAGCCCACCCCCGGGAAGAGGAAGCGCGGGCCGATGCGGGTGTCAGAGCCGACGCCCCGGCGGACCAGATCGACGTCGGCGCCGATGCGCTCGCAGAGCTGGGACAGCTCGTTGATGAACGAGATCTTCGTCGCCAGCAGCGCGTTCGAGGCGTACTTCGTCAGCTCGGCCGAGCGGTTGTCCATGTGGAGGATGGGGCGGCCGCTGCGCACGAGGCCCGCGTAGAGGTGGTCCATGAGCTGGTGGGCCCAGGGCTCCCGGCAGCCCACCACGATGCGATCGGGGCGCAGGAAGTCGTCGATGGCGGCGCCTTCCTTGAGGAACTCGGGGTTGCTCACCACGTCGAAGGGGTGGGCCGCGTGGGCGCCCACCGCCTCGCGCACCTTGTCGGCCGTGCCCACGGGCACCGTGCTCTTGATGATGACCGCCGCGCGCCGCCGCAGGTTCTGCCCCGCGAGGGCCGCCACCGCGAGCACGCCCCGGATGTCGGCCGAGCCGTCGGGCAGCCCCGGTGTGCCCACGGCGATGTAGACCACGTCGGCGCCCTGGATGGCAGCCGCGCCGTCGGTGGTGAAGCGCAGCCGGCCCTCGCGGGTGGCCCGGCGGAGGATGGCCTCGAGACCCGGCTCGTAGATGGGCAGATCGGAAGAGCGTCGTG
>CAXQUZ010000581.1:0-19221 GCA_964226865.1 Myxococcota bacterium
GGGCCAGATGATGGACAGCTTCGACGAGGTGGCCTTCAGGCTGAAGGTCGGCGAGGTCTCGCCCGTGACCGAGACGGCGGCCGGCTTCCACGTCATCCAGCGGCTGCCCTGAGGCCCGGGCCAGCGCGCCCGTCCACCGGCCCCCGGGCGCGGTCAGAACACCAACCAAGACGCCGTGCTACAGGGCACTCTCGATGGCGGCGCGGATGGCCTCGTCCTTGGCCGGCGTGACCTGGCCCTCGATGACCCGCATGTCGCGGCCGACGACGAGAATGCGCGGCCACTGGCGATCGGGGACCATCTCGTACCCGACCTGATCCGTGTCGGCGAGCACCGGCGCCTCGATGTCGAAGGCCCGGGCCCACTCGGCGGCGTCCGAGGGGACGGGGGGGGTGCCCGTGGCGGTCTCGGGCAGCACGGTCAGGTAGATCATGCACTCGTCAGCGTAGTCTTCCCAGGTCTCGGTGACGTGGGTGGCGAGCTCCTTGCACGGGCCGCACCACATCGTGCTGAGGTCGACGGCCACGACCATGCCGTAGAACTGCCACATCGAGACCTCGTCGCCGAACTGGTCGCGCATGCGCAGGTCGGGCATGACCTCGCCCTCGGCGAAGCCCTCGGGCCGCAGGTCGGCCGGCGGCAGCTCGCAGGAGCCCCAGCGGTTGTCGGGGGGCTCGTAGCTGCTGCCGACCTCGGTGCCGCCCTCTTCGGCGGTCGCGTCGGCGCCGGCGGGGGTCTGGAGGTGGGGGACGCAGGCCCCGGCGCCGAGCAGCAGGCCGGCCAGCACGGCGGCCGGGCGGGCGAGGGAGGCAGCGCGGCGAGACATCGGGACTCCAGGGCTGGGGGGCCGACGGGTGGGCCCATCATAACGGGCAGGCCCGGCAGCGGCGGGCGGTCTGGCGTGCCGCAGCCACCGGCGCCCCACAGGCGCAGGCGCCGGCTCCCGACGCCGGCCCGGGCCAAAGGTGACAGCCAGTCCACACATGCGGGGCTGCACCAGATCGCGCTGTCTCGGACCCAGCGCCGGGGATAACCGGGCGCGCATGGAAACCACCACCTCGACGCGTTCCGAGCCCGTGCGCCTCTCGCGCGCGCTGCTGCTCACGACCTTCAACAGCTACGGCGCGCCCCGAGAGCGGTGGCGCATCGGCGGCGAGTTCGAGCGGGCCGTGGTCCGTCCCGACGGCCGCCCGGTCGGCTACGACGAGCCGGACGGCATCCGCTGGATCCTCGAGCAGATGGCGACCCACCAGCCCGGCTGGACCCGCAAGCTCGAAGCGGGCCACCTCATCGCGCTCCAGCGTCCCGACGGCAGCAACATCACCCTCGAGCCCGGCGGCCAGGTCGAGCTCTCGGGCGCCCCCCACCACACCCTGGGCCAGCTCGCCGCCGAGCTGGACGAGAACCGCGACTTCCTGCTGTCGCTGGCCGAGGGCCGCGAGCTGCGCTGGATCCAGGCGGGCCTCACCCCCGTGGCGGCCATCGAGGACGTGCCCTGGATGCCCAAGGGCCGCTACCGCATCATGCGCGAGTACCTGCCCGGCAAGGGCGATCTGGCCCTGTTCATGATGAAGGGCACCAGCTCGGTCCAGTGCAACTACGACTACGCCGACGAGGCGGACTGCGGCGCCAAGGTGCGCCTCTGCAGCGGCGTGGCCCCGCTGACGACGGCGATGTTCAGCAACTCGCCGCTCTACCGCAACCAGCCCACCGGCTTCATGAGCTACCGGGGCCACATCTGGACCCGCACCGACCCGGACCGCACGGGCTTCCCCCCCGGGCTGCGCGCCGACTACAGCCACGCCCGCTGGGTCGACTACCGGCTCGACGTGCCCATGATGTTCTACAAGCGCGGCGACGCCTGGGTCCACGCCGAGGGCCGCAGCTTCCGCACCTACATGGAGCAGGGCTTCGACGGCCACTTCCCCACGATGGACGACTGGGACCTCCACATGACCAGCGTCTTCCCCGAGGTGCGCATCAAGCGGACCATCGAGGTGCGCGGGGCGGACTGTGTCGACCACCGGCTCGCCGTGGCCTTCTGCGCGCTGTTCACGGGGCTGCTCTACGACGACGAGGCCCTCGCGGCGGGCCTGGCCCTCGTGGGCGAGCTCGAGCAGCACGGCGACCACAGCTCGCGCTTTGCGAGCGCGTGCAAGGACGGCCTCGGCGGGATGTTGGGCCCGCGCAAGATCGCCGACTGGGCAGGGGAACTGTGCAAGATCGCCGACGGCGGCCTCGCCCGTTGCATGCCCCAGGACCGCGCTCTGCTCCAGCCGCTCAGCGACCGGGTCAAGACCGGACGCAGCCCAGCCGTTGACCTGCTCGAGGCGTGGCACCGCGATCCACGCCCCGCGTCGGTGATCGAGGCGATAGCCTACTGAGCCCAGGAGTTCAGGGGCCAGGGCCGACCGCTCGCGGGGGCCCCGCCGCCACAACGGGGTCGCCACACCGGGATCGCCGCCTGCGCCGGTCCTGCGCGCCCCCGTCGGCGGACCGCGCCGCCCCACAAGGAGAGCAGCCTTGTCCAAACGGTTGATGCTTGCCGGAATGTCGGAGTCCACCGCGCGCATGCTGCGCGGCTCCGTGGCCGACCTCACGGTCGACGCCGGCTACCTCCAGGACTGGACCTACCTCGAGCAGGCCTGCCAGCAGGCCAAGCCCGACGTCGTGGCCATCTACCTGGGGGCGCGTCCCGGCCAGGTCATCGGGCTGGTCCGCCGCACCCAGGCGATGTTCCCCGACACCTCCTTCATCGCCGTCGCCGACGAGGCCCCCGCCACCCTCGTCGAGAGCCTCGCCGGCACGGGGGTGGTCGACCTCGTCCTCACCCCCGAGTGCCCCGCCGACATGCGCCGGGCCCTCAAGGCGCTCGAGGTGCGCGAGCACACCGTGAGCCTCGACGGCGACATCATCGCCGTGATGGGCGCCAAGGGCGGCGTCGGCACGACCCAGGTCAGCGCCAACATCTGCGCCGAGCTGGCCGCCCGACACCCCGACCGCCGCGTCATTCTCGTCGACCTCCACGTCTACCTGGGCGACGCGGCCGTCTGCCTCGACCTCGCCCCGAAGCCCTCGGTGCTCTGGTTCGTGCACCGGGGCGCCGTCGCCGACAACCGCACCTGGGTCGAGGCGCCGCCCAAGCACGCCGCGGGCTTCCAGCTGCTGGGCCTCGAGGGCGACGTCGCGACCACCGATCCCATCACCGCCGAGCAGGTCGTCTTCCTGCTCGACAAGCTGCGGACGAACTACCACTACGTCGTCGTCGACTGTGGCTCCGAGATCACCGAGGTCTCGCTGACGGCCTGCTCGACCGCCAGCCAGCGCGTCATCGTCGTGACCGACGAGATCGCCGCCCGCACGGGCGCCCGCCGGCGCATGGAGGCGCTGCGGGCCATGGACCTGCCGCCACCCATCGCCCGGGCGGTCGTCAACCGGGCCCTCGACTTCGACGACGAGGCGCGCCGCACGATGGAGCGCGAGATCCAGATGCCCGTGGTGGGGCACGTCAGCAACGCCTGGCAGGATATGCAGCACGCCCTCGAGAAGGGGGCCGTGCTCCGCCAGACGGCGCCCCGGGCCCAGGTCACCCGTGACTTCGGCCAGCTCATCGACGGCATCGCGGGCCGCGCCCAGGACGCCGAGCGGCGGAAGCGCACGTTCTTCAACTTCTTCCGCTGAGCGGCCCCCGCCGCCGGGCGGCCCCTCCCGCGCACGGGCACCCACGATGACCGCCGAGATCCACCCCACCGCCGTGGTCGACGCCGCGGCCACGGTCCACCCCACGGCCACGGTCGGGCCCTACGCCATCATCGGCGCCGACGTCGTTCTCGGCGAGGGCGTCCAGGTCGGCGCCCACGCCGTCGTCTCGGGCCCCACCCGGGTCGGCGCCCGCACGGTCATCCACCCCCACGCCGTCATCGGCGGCCCGCCCCAGGACCAGAAGCACCAGGGCGAGCCCACCGGTCTCGAGATCGGCGAAGACAACGTGTTCCGCGAGTTCTCCACGGCGAACCGCGGCACGGTGGAGGGGGGCGGGCTGACCCGCATCGGCGACCGCAACCTCTTCATGGCCTACAGCCACGTGGCCCACGACTGTGTGGTGGGCAGCGACGTGGTGATGGCCAACTCGGTGGCCCTGGCCGGCCACGTCCAGCTCGGCGACCGGGTGGTGATGGGCGGCCTCGCGGCGGTCCACCAGCACGGCCGGGTCGGGCGCTGCGCGATGGTCGGCGGCGGCGCGATGGTCTCCCAGGACGTGCCCCCCTTCACCATCGCCCAGGGCGACCGGGCGCGCATCTTCGGCCTGAACATCGTGGGGCTGCGCCGGGCGGGCATGGCCTCCGAGACGGTCACGGCGCTCAAGGCCGCCTACCGCGAGCTCTTCCACCAGGGCCTGCCCCTGCGCATCGCCCTCGAAGATCTGCGCCAGAGCCGCGGCCACGTGCCCGCCGTGCTCGAGCTGGTCGAGTTCATCTCGGGCTCGACCCGGGGCATCTGCCGCTCCGCGGGCACCGACGCCCCCCACAGCTGAGGGTGGCCGCCCGCCTCGAGGGGCTGCTGATCGGCCACGGGCGCATGGGCCGCCACCACGCCCGCAAGCTCGCGGCCCAGCCTGGGCTCCGGCTCCACGTGCACGACCCCGCCCAGGGCCTGCACGCGCCGGCCGGGCTGCGGCCGGACTTCGCCGTCGTGGCCACCCCCACCGCCAGCCACGCCGCCGTGGCCGGTCCCCTGCTCGCCCGGGGGGTGCCCTGCCTGGTCGAGAAGCCGCTGGCCGGCACCGTGGCCGAGGCGGCGGCACTCGCGGCCCTGCCGGGGCTGGCCGTGGGCCACAGCGAGCGCTTCCACCCCGCCGTGCGCGCGCTGCGGGCCGCGGTCACCGCCGCTGGCCAGCGCCCGCGCTTCTTCCAGGGCCGGCGCCTCGCCCCTCCGCCCGACGGCGCCCTTCCCGACGTGGACGTGGTCTGGGACCTCATGGTCCACGACCTCGACCTCGCGCTGGCCTGGCTGGGCCCGGGCTGGTCCGAGGTGCGGGGCACGGGGGTCGGGGTGCTCGGGGGGGCGGTCGACATCGCCGAGGCCCGGGTGGAGCTCGACCACGGGGTCGCCACCTTCGTCGCCTCGCGGGTGAGCCCGGGCCGGGTGCGCAGCCTCCAGCTCATCGCCCCGGGGGTCTACTGGAGCGCCGACCTCGCCCAGGATCGGCTCCACCAGCGCCGCTGGGGCCAGGGCGCCCCGCCGGGCCCGCCCCGTCCCATGCCGCTGCCCGCCGGCGACGCCCTCGACCACGAGCACGCGGCCTTCCTCGCGATGGTCCGCACCGGTCGCCCCTTCCTCGTGGACGGCGCCGCCGGGCTCGCCGCCGTGCGCCTCGCCGCCGAGGTCCGGGCGGCATGTGTGCGAAATGGCCCCAGTGCACCGGGCCTCCCGCCACAGGCAGCGGCCGCCCCCGGCCCCCCAAGCGGCCCCCTCGGCGACCCCACAACAGACTGACCTGGGTCACTCTCGCAGCGTCCCCCGGTCTGGCACGGGCGTTGCTTCGCACCGCTCCCTCCCCGGGAGCCCCGCCATGTCCCTCGCCGCTGCCGCCCCCCGGCCGCCCTCCCCTGCCGACCGCGTGCGGGACGGGGTGGCGCAGGCCTCGGCCGCCCACCGTGCGCTCCGGGGGCGCCTCATCGCCCTCGACCGGGCCCTCCACGCCGCCGGCCTCTCGCCGCGCATCATGGCGCCCTGGTCCCACCTCGTGCGGGGCATGCACGACCACATGCGCTGCGAGGAGACCGTGGTCTTCCCGGCGCTCGTGGCGCTCACCGAGGGCCGGCCGCCGGAGGAGCCCGGCTGGGAGGAGGCCCTGCACGACATGCGCTTCGAGGCGGACGAGGTCGCGACCATCACCGACGCCACCCGCAGCGCCGCTCCGGACGCCGGCCCCCACGAAGACGCCCTGCTCGCCCTGCTCGACGAGCTCGAGGCCCACAGCCTCGCCGAGCAGGAGCAGCTCTACCCGGCCGTGATGGCGCTGCTGGAGCAGGCCGGGGAGGTGCCGGGCCGCACCACGCCGCCGCCGCTGCAGCCCTGGCTCGAGGCCGAGCTGGGCCAGCCCGTGCGCTTGGTTCCCCTGGGCACCCTCCGCCGGGACGGCGCCGCGGCCCTCCACGCGGCCCGCCTCGACGGCGCGCTCCCCGTGCCCGAGGGCATGCCCGAGGCCCTGGAGGGGCCGCAGATCCCCCGCTTCGTCCAGGCCGGGGTGCGCCGGGTGGTGCTGCACTGGACGGGCGACGCCGCCGCGCTGGGCACGGCGGTCGACCGGCTGGCCGCGGCGGGGCTGCGGGCCGTGCTCTGGGTGGCCAGCAGCGCTGTCGCCACCGACACCGTGCTCGCGGCGGTGGCGCCGATGTCGGGCCTCGACACGGTGGTGCTGGTCTCTGGCCACCACGGCCCCGTCGCCCGGCTCGCCAGCGCCCAGCTCGACCCCGAGACCGCCCGGCGCCTCGACCGGGTCATCGGCGCCCTCCAGCACGCCATGCACAGCCCCCGGGTGGCCGACGCCGCCCAGACCCTGCTGCGCCGGGGCCCCACAGGGCTCCAGAGCATCGCGGCCCACCTCGATCTCGACGCCCTCTCCCACAGCGTCACCCACTACCACCGGCGGAGCGGAGAGCGGCCCCACACGGCCCGGGCGGCCCTGCTCGCGTCCTTCGCCCGCCACGTCTCCCAGCGCGAGACGGCGCGCATGGTGGTGGAGGCCGTCCGGCGGCGCCCGCTCTTCCCCGACCGGGGCGGGGCGCTGGGGCCCTGCCACACCCTGCGGGTCGTGGCCCTGGGCGACGAGTAGGGGTCCGGGATAGGCGCCCCCGTGGCCTCCCCTCCCGCCCGGGTCTGCATCGTCGCGGGCGAGCCCTCCGGGGATCGCCTCGGGGCCGCCGTTGTCGCTGCCCTGCGCACCGCCTGGCCCGCCACCCGCTTCGTCGGCGTGGCCGGCCCCGCCCTCCGGGCTGCCGGGGTCACCGCCGTGGCCCGGGTCGAGGACGCCTCGGTCATGGGGCTGGTCGAGGTGCTCGCGCGGCTGCCCCAGCTCTGGCGGCTGCGGCGGTCGGCCCGGCGCACCCTCGCGCCGGGGATCGACCTGGCGATCTTCGTGGACGCGCCGGATCTGTGCCTGCCCCTCGCCCGCCACGCCCGCCAGCAGGGCATTCCCACGGTGGTCATCGGCAGCCCCCAGCTCTGGGCCTGGCGCCCGGGCCGGGCCCCCGGCGTGCTCGCCGCGGCCGATCGGCTGCTCTGCCTCTTCGCCTTCGAGCCCCCCCTCTACGCGGCCCACGCCCGCCCGGGCCAGGTCGCCTTCGTGGGCCACCCGGCCGCCGACCACCCGCCGCCCCGGGGCCCCGTGGATCCCCACCACTGGGCCATCCTGCCCGGAAGCCGACCGGCCGAGCTGCGCCGCCACCTCGGCCCCTTCCAGGCCACCACCGCCGCCCTCGCGGCCGCCGCCCCCGGGGCCCGCTTCACCTGGGTCGTGCCCCGGGCCCAGGCCGCGGCCCTGCCGCCCGGGCTCGCGGTGGCCCACAGCCTCGACGCCGTCGCCGATGCCCGGGGCGCCCTCACCAAGTCGGGCACCGTGACCCTCGAGCTGGCCGCCCGCCAGATCCCGATGGTCGTCGCCCACCGGGTGCACCCCCTCACCCACTGGCTCGCCCGGCGCCTCGTCACCGGCGTGGCCCACATCGCCCTGCCCAACCTGCTCGATGCCGCCCGCCCCGTGCCCGAGCATGTCCAGCAGCTCGACCCGGCGGTCCTGGCCCGGGCCCTCCGTGCCCTGCCCCCTCACCAGCCGGTCGACCTCTCCGCGGCCCGGGGCCCCGCCGCCGCCGGACCGGACGCCCCCGCCCGCATGGCCGCCGCCGTGCGCGAGACCTGGGCCGCCCGGGGCTGAGTCCCCGCCGCGCTAGTCGGCGGCCCCGGCGCCCCGGTGGCGGACGACCGGCCCCCGCGACCGGGGACGGCCCGTGGCGGGGTCGAGGGTGATGCCGCCGGTGGGCAGGGGGGGCCCGTCGTGGTCGCGGAAGAAGAGCGGCAGGCCCTCGGCGAAGCCGTGGGGGAACTCCCGGGGGTCCTGGCGCTGGTGGTGGAGGTGGATGTGGGGCTCGCTGGTGTTGCCCGAGTTGCCGCAGCGCCCGAGCAGCTGGCCCTCGGCCACCACCTCGCCGGGCTCCACGGCCACCGAGCCGTGCTGGAGGTGGGCCACGATGAGGAAGGTCGCGTCGGGGCCCTCGATGGCCACGAAGTTGCCGCGGGGCTGGAGCGGGTTCTGGTGCTGCTGCTTGGCCGTCCAGGGCGGGCTGTCGGCGACGCCGGTCTGGACCATGGCCACGGTGCCCGCGAGGGGGGCCAGCACGGGGGTGCCCCAGCAGCCATAGGCGTCGAGATCGGCCGTCATCAGGCCATAGGGGGCAACGAGCAGATCGTAGGCCCAGCGCTGGTCCGGAAAGGCCGCATGGTAGTTGTCTTCGACGGTGTCGCCCCCCCAGCCGACCACGTAGGCGGCGTCGCCGGGCAGCCGGACCTGCAGGTGGGGGCGGGTGGTCTCGATGTCGGCCGGGTAGGCCAGCGGCACGCCGGCGAAGATGCCCACCAACGGCAGGCTCCCGACCAGGCCCACGAGGCCCGCGGCCACGAGGGGGGCCCCGGCCCGGCGGCGGACGAGGGCGACGACCAGGGCGGTCAGCACGACCACCACGGCGCCGTAGGGCACGAGATCCTTGGCCAGGCTCCACGCCGCCACCCGGGCGAGGCCGCCCTCGGCCCAGAGCGCCCCGAGCCCGGCGAAGAGCGCGAGCCCGCCCGCCGCCGGCAGCCAGGCGAGCAGCCGGATCAGGCGCGCGGGCGCTGCGGGCGGACCGGGAGGGCGGGTCATGGGCAGTCCGGGGCGGGACCCGACCGTAGCCCGGGACGCCGTGCTACACCGGCCCGATGCCCCCCCGTGCTCCCCGCCCCCGCCGCGGCCCCCTGGGCCTCCTGCTCGCCGTCGTGGCCTGGACCGTGCTGCGGGTCGTCTACGCCGGCTGGATCGAGCTCAGCGAGGACGAGGCCTACTACTGGGTCTGGAGCGAGCGCCTCGCCTGGGGCTACTACGACCACCCCCCCGCCGTCGCGGGGCTCATCCGGCTGGGCACGGTGCTGCTCGGCAAGAGCGAGGCGGGGGTGCGCCTCGTGCCGGTCGTGCTCGCCAGCTTCGCGGCCCTGCTGGCGGGCACGGCGGTGGCCCCGACCGGCCCGGGCGGCGCGCCCCTCCCCCCGGCGGCCCGCCAAGAGGCCCAGGAGCGCACGGTGCTCGCCCTGCTCAGCCTGCCCCTCTTCGGCCTCGGCGGGCTGCTCGCCACCCCCGACACCCCCCTCGCCCTCTGCTGGGTCGCGGGCACGGTGGCGGCGCTCCGGGGGCGCTGGGCCCTCGTCGGCCTCGCCGCCGGCGGCGCGATGCTCTCGAAGTACACCGGGGTGCTGCTGCTGCCGCTGCTCGTGCTCGGCCGGCCCGCCGCCCTCCGGGGCCGGGGCCCCTACCTCGCCGCCGCCATTGCGCTGGTCATCTACCTGCCCAACCTGCTCTGGAACCTCGACCACGACCTCATCTCGCTGCGCTTCCAGCTCGAGCATGTCGCCCAGGAGCCCGACCGCCTCGCCTTCATCGGCGCCCAGCTCGGCCTCGCGGGCATGCTGGCGCCGGCGGTGCTGGCCTGGGTGGCGGTCGGCTGGCGGGGCAGCCCGGACGAGCGGCTGCTGTGGTGGTCGTCGGTGCCCCTGCTCGGGGTCGCCGTCTGGGCCGGGGGCGAGGCGAACTGGGCGGCGCCGGCCTACCTCGGCATCCTCATGGGCCTCGGCCAGCGGGGGGGCCGCTGGGCCCGGGCGGTCTGGGGCGGCATCGGTGTGAACGCCCTGCTCATCGCCGTGGTCATGGCCCACTTCCTCTCGCCCCTGGTCGACCTGCCCCGCGACCCGCGCACCCGCCTCGCTGGCGGCAAGACCCTGGGCATGGCCGTCGAGTCCCACCAGGTGCCCGCGGTCTACACCAGCCGCTACCAAGAGGCCGCGCTCATCCACTTCTACGGTGGGGTGCCCGCCCACGCCCTGCCCGAGCTGGGGCGGGCCGACCAGTACGACCTCTGGCCCATCCAGCTCGCCGACGACGCCCTCTTCGTGCGCCCCTGGCGGGGCAGCGCCCGGGTCGCCACCGACGCCCTCGGCTACACCCGCGACAGCCCCGGCATCGTGCAGGCCGCCGTCCACACCACCGACCCGCTGGGCGCACGGGACGCCGGTGCCTGGCAGATCTACCCCATCCACCGGCCCCCCTCGGCGACCCCCGGCGCGCCCCCGTGAGCACCACCCGCCGGCTGCTCGGCTGCTTCCGGCCCCACGCCGGGGCCATCGCCCTGTCGATCCTGCTCGTGCTGGTGCACGCGCTGGTGCCCGGGGCGCTGGTGGTGCTGGTCCAGCAGGTGCTCGACGAGGTGCTCATCGCCGGCGACCGCGAGCGCCTGGGCTGGATTCCCCTCGCCCTCGTGGCCCTCTACGCGGTCAACGGCGGCATCGGCTTCGCCCGGGGCATGCTCACCCGCCGCATCGCCTGGCGGGTCATCACGGACCTGCGCCAGCAGCTCTTCGTGGCCCTGCTCCGCCAAGAGCCCGCCTGGCACCGCCAGCACCCGAGCGGCGCCCTCGTGGCCCGGCTCTCGGCCGACGTCGAGAACGTGCAGTACGGCGTCAGCGCCATCGTGACCCTCATCCAGAAGCCCGTCACCATCATCATTCTGGCAGTGGCCGCCGTGCGCATGGATCCGGTCCTGACGGCCGTGGCCCTGGTCGCCCTGCCCCTGGTGGTGCTGCCCGTGCGCTGGATCGGCCACCGGCTCCGCCAGCGCACCCGGGAGGGCCTCGACAACCGCGCCCGGCTGGGGGCCCTGGCCACCGAGGCCCTGCGGGGCATCCCGACCCTCCAGGCGGCCCGGGCCGAGGCGGCCACCGCGGCCCGCTTCGCCGACGAGAACGAGCGCCAGAACACCCTCCAGCTCCAGGCCCACGCGGCGCGCCTGCTGCCCTCGCCCGTGGTCGAGCTGGTGGCGGCCCTCGGGGCGGGCGCCGTGGTCCACATCGGCGGCAGCCAGGTGCTCTCGGGGGCCACCCGCCCGGGCGAGCTCATCGCCTTTCTCGTGGCCGTCGGGCTGCTCAACGATCCGGTCAAGCGGCTCGCCGAGGTCCACGGCATGCTCCAGCGGGCGGGCGCCGGGGCCGCCGGGGTCTTCGCCCTGGTCGACCGGGTGCCGGGCATCCCCGACACCGGGCGCCGCCCCTTCCCCGCCGGGCCCGTGACCGTCTCCTTCGAGGGGGTGGGCTTCGACTATGGCGACGGGGAGGTCGTCTCGGGGGTCAGCCTGCGCATCGAGCCCGGCGAGGTGGTCGCGCTGGTGGGGCCCTCGGGGGCCGGCAAGAGCACCCTGGCGCGGCTGCTGCCCCGCCTGGCCGATCCGACCCGCGGGCGGCTCTGCTTCTCGGGGGTGGACGCCCGCGACATCCCCCTCGCGGCGCTGCGGGCCCAGGTCGCCCTGGTCAGCCAGGATCCCTTCCTGCTCGACGCCACCGTCGCCGAGAACGTCGCCCTGGGCCGGCCCGGGGCCTCCGCCGCCGCCCTCGAGGCCGCCGCCGCCGCCGCGGGCGCCCTGGACTTCATCACCGGGCTGCCCGCGGGCTGGCAGACCCGCCTGGGCGAGGACGGGCTGCGCCTCAGCGGCGGCCAGCGCCAGCGCCTCTGCATCGCCCGGGCCTTTCTCCAAGACGCGCCCGTGCTCGTGCTCGACGAGCCCACCAGCGCCCTCGACGCCGCCAGCGAGGCAGCGGTCGAGGCGGGCCTGCGCCAGCTCATGGCCCACCGCACGGTGCTGCTCATCAGCCACCGCCAGAGCACCATCGACCGGGCCGACCGGGTGGTGCGCCTCGGGCCCGACGGGCCGACTACGCCCTGAAATGCGGCACTCTCGACCCCTCAGCCCCCGTCCGCGTCCCCGTGCTGGGCCCAGGCGAAGTCGGCCATGGCGGCGCCCACCTCGGCGCTCCAGGCGAGGCCGACGTGGCTGGTGTCGGCGGCCCGCAGCACGGTCACGGGACCCGCGGCCCGGGCCGCCTGGCGGGCGCTCTCGTCCGGATCGAGCAGGGCGTCCTCCTCGGCGATGACGAAGAGCAGGGGCGCGGTGTGGGCCCCCCAGAAGGCGTCCGGGTCGCTGGCGGCGAGGGCCTGGACCATGACCCAGGTGTAGGCGAGGGTGTCGAGGGGCTGGGTCAGGCCGGCGCCCTTGTGGAGGGTGAGCACGTAGCGGTGGACCTCGCCCCGCAGGGCCGCGCCCAGGGCGCCCAGGTCGAGGCGGGCGTAGGCCGTGCCGGCGAGCCCCGGGCAGTCGAGGCGGGCCTCGGGGCGGACCTGGGGCTGGTCGGGGTGGTTGTAGGGGGCGAGCAGGGCCACGCTGGCGAGGCGGTGTGCGCCGGCGCCCTCGAGGTGGTGGGAGACGAGGCCGCCGCCGCTGCTGTGGCCCGCGAGGTGGAGGCTGGCCGCGGGGAAGCGCCGGGCCAGCGCGTCGAGGTGGGCACCGAGGTCCCGGGCGGGCTGGTCGGGATCGGCCGCGTCGCCGAGGCGGCCGGGGAAGTGGCGCCCGTCGTCGGCGGCGGTGCGGGGGGTGAAGGCCGGATCCGCGCAGTCGTCCGGGCCGGCGCAGACCGAGAGGCCGTGGCCGCGCACGTCGATGATGCGGGTGTAGACCCCTTCGGCCGCAAGGGTGGCCCCGAGCTGGGCATAGGCCGCGGAGTGGGAGGACGAGCCGGGCACGAGCACGAGGGCCGGCCCCTCCCCCGTCCAGTCGGCGGGCACCCAGTCCCGGTGGGCCAGGGCCAGCCCGTCCTCGGCCACCAGGAAGCCGGGCGCCGGGCTCTCCGGGGCGCCGCCGGCGTCCAGCCAGTCCTGCTCCCAGGCCGTGGGCGCGCCCAGGGCGCCGTCGTCCACGACACACTCTTGGTCCCCGCCACAGCCCACCGCGAGCGCGAGCAGCAGCCCCGCCCCGCGGCGCCCCGGGGGCCTCATCGCCACCCCCGGGTGCCCATGCCCGAGTGCAGGGCGAGGGTCGGGCCCTGGACGAGGCCCCGGTCGAAGGAGGCCTCCCAGAGGGGCTGGTCGTGGGCGGCGCCGAGCGGGGTGTGGAGCATCCAGCCCGCGCTGAGCTCGACCACCCCCGGGCCGTCGACGATGCGCCAGGTGAGGCGCGGCTGGACGAAGGGGCCGAGGTAGACCAGCGCGCCGCCCTGGACCGTGCTGGAGACGGCGGCCGAGAGGGCCGCGAAGCCCAGGTCGCCGCCGAGGCGCAGGGGGCCGGCCACCGTGCCCGCGACGCCCACGGCCGTCCACGAGCCCTGGATCACGGTGGGCTGGGGGCTGCTGGTGGCCGCCCCGGAGGCGCCTGCCGCGGGCGCGCGGGACGCGACGCTGGTGCGCAGGCTCAGGCCCAGCCAGAGCCCGCTGTCGAAGGCGAGGTCGCCCCGGACGCTATGGCAGAGCAGGGGCCCGCCGCCCAGGGGGGTGAAGCCATAGTCGACCAGGGTGGCGTCGTGGCGGCCCAGATCGAGCAGCTGGGCCTCGAAGGCGTAGGCCACCGAGGCCGCTGGCGGGGCGGCGAGGGCCGGGGCCCCGAGCAGCAGGCCCGCCGGGGCGAGGGCGCCCGTGCGGCGGACGAGAGAGGAGAGGACCGGCAGCACCAGCACACCCGGGGCGGAGGGGGGCCCGCCCACAGCAGCGGCGGGCGAAGGCAGGGGCGGGGGGGGAAGAAGGGGGGGGGAGTAGCACCTGGGGCCGCCGGCGGCACGGCTCAGGTCCAGCCCGCCGGGGGCCCGAGGCCCAGCTCGTCGACCAGCGCCTGGACCGCCGGCGCGGCCAGGGCCGGCGCCAGCTCTTCGGCCCGGGCGAACCAGCGCCGGGCCCGGGGGGCCGCCGTGGCCATGACCGGCGGGGGCAGGGCGTCGATCCGGGCCGCCAGCGCCGGGTCGACGGGCTGGCCCAGCCAGTCCAGGATGCGCGCGAAGGTGGCCCGGCGGCGCGCCAGCGGCCCGACCACATCGGCGAAGTCGACGCGCAGGCGGTCGATGCCGGGGTTGGCGGCCAGAAAGTCGAGGGTGGCCCGGTGGGCGCTCGACCACTGGAAGGCGGCGATCTGGGCGAGGGGCTCGCCCGCCCGGGCCTGCCAGCCGGGGGGCAGGTCGAACTTCCACCAGTGGGCGTCGGCCGGGCGGCGGTCGGTGTAGCCGGCGATGGAGAGCGGCGCGGTGAGGCGGTGGGCGTGGAAGCCCCGGTAGCGCCAGCCGTCGACCAGGCCGTTGACGGTGGCCGCCGGGTTGCGCACGAGGTGGAGCACCCGCACCCGGGCCCGGGGGAAGAGCCCGGCGAGAAAGGCGAGGCGGTGGACGTTGCTCGGCGTCTTCACGATGAGCGGCCGGGCGAGCTGGGCCCGGGTGGCCCGCGCCCAGGGCCGGGGCACGACGAAGGGTGGCTCTTCGAGCACGACCGGCCCCGGGGGGCCCGCCGGGAGGGGGCCCGGCCCGAGCAGCGCCGGCGGCAGATCGCAGTGGGCCGGATCGACGGGCAGCCCCGCGGCCTGGGCCCGCCGGAGCACCCCGAGGTAGACCGCGCTGGCACCTCCTTCGGGCAGCGGGGCCCCCGCGTCGAGGCCCGCCGCCGCGAGGCTCTCGTCGAACCAGCGCGCCACGGCGGCCCGGTCCCAGGCGAGCGCCGGCCACTGGGCCTGGAGCCGCCAGGCCACGTCCCCGGCCCAGGCGACCGGATCGACCGTGGCCGCCGGCTGGCCCGCGTCCAGGGCGAGGCCGCGGTCGAGCACGGCCCCGTCGAAGGGCGCCCCCGGCGGCACGGCGTCGCTGTCGCGGCCGTCCCGGCCCGGCCCGAGCCCCGCCAGCAGCAAGAAGGGGTTCACCTCGGCCTGGAGGTGGACCAGGGCACGGCTGTGGCGCAGCATCTCGGCGAAGACCGACGAGCCCCCCCGGGAGGAGGAGGCCACGAAGACGACGTCCTGGACGGCACTCCGGAAGCCGTCCACCCGGGGGCCCCGGCCGGCGTCGAGGGCGGCGAGGCGGGCCTCCACCGCCGCCAGCGCGGCCCGGGTGTCGGCGAGCCGGGGCCCGCTCACCCGCCCACCCGGGCCTTCAGCCAGAGCCCCGAGAGGTAGGCCCGGCGGCCCCAGCGGCGCCAGTGGTTCGCGTCGCCGCGCAGGCTCTGGAGCTCGACCTGGAGCCGCCAGAGGGCCTCGTGGGCCCAGACATCGACCATCGTGCTCGGGTCGGTGGGCGGCGGCGGCGCGTCGGGGTGGTCGCGCTCGTAGCCGAGGGCCGCCATGGGCCCCGCGCAGGTGGCCTCGACCTCGGCGACCTCGGTGGGCGAGAGGCGGGTGCGCCAGCGGTGGCTGTTGTCGCGCAGGATGCCCTTGTCGGCGTTCTTCCACGAGGCCGAGAGCGAGGCCGTGTGGCGGGCACGCCGGCCCTGGTCGAAGGCGAGCATGGCCGGGTGGAAGTCTTCGCCCAGGTGGGCGCAGAGCCGCCGCAGCTCGGCCTCGGGATCCGCGAGCAGGGCCTCGTAGTGGAGCCGGAAGAGCCGGTCGCCGAGGCGCCGCGCGAGGGCGAGGCCCTCGTCTTGCTGGCGGGCCCAGAGGGCGGCCGCGTGGCGGGGGTGGCAGGGCGAGAAGACACTGGTGCGGCTGGAGGCGGCCACGTCGCGGGGGTCGCGCACGAGCCAGATGAGGCCCGCGTCGGGAAAGCGGGCCAGGATGCGGTCGACGTGGTGGATCATGAAGGTCGACTTGCAGCCCCAGCGGGCCTTGCCGGCCTGCTCCCGGGCCTGGTCGTAGAGCGCCACGAAGAGGCCGAAGAGGTCGGGCGGCGCGGCCTCGGCGACCAGCCGGTCGACGTCGGGCACGAACTCCCAGGGGTGGATGTGGATGCGCACGAGGCGCACGATGTCGACCGCCAGGGCGCGCAGCCGGTCCGGGTCGCGGAGGTCGCCATAGCGGGGCTCCAGCGCCCCGAAGTAGTTCATGACATGCGGCGGGTGGGGCACCACGATGCGCGGGTGGGCGTCGAGGATCACCCGCAGCAGGTTCGAGCCCGAGCGCTCGGTGCCGATGATGAACAGCGGCGCGTCGGTCGCCGGGGCCCGGACGGGCGGGACGGCGGGGCGGTCGGACATGGGCGCTCCCTGGGCGGCGCGGCGCGGGGCTCCTAGCCCGCAGGGGCCGCCGGGGGCAGGGGGGCCCGGTCCCAGGCGCCCGGATAGGGGCCCGGCACCGCCCGCAGGAGCCGCTGGCATGCCCCCCGCCATCGCATTCTTCGACCTCGACCGCACCCTCATCTCGGTGAACTCGGCCCGGCTCTGGGTCGCCCGCCAGCGCCGGGAGGGCGCCATGGCGCGCCGGGACGTCGCCCGGGCGATGCTCTGGTTCGCCCTCTACCGCCTCGGCAAGGCGGGCATGGACGAGGCCCTCCACAGCGGCGCCCGCACCCTCGCGGGCCAGGACGAGGCGGCCCTGCGCGCCGAGAGCCAGCGCTTCTGGGACGAAGAGCTCGCCCCCACCGTGCGCCCGGCCGTGCCCGCCGTGCTCGCGGCCCACCGGGCGGCCGGCGACCGGCTGGTGCTGCTCACGGCCTCCAGCGGCCAGCTCGGCGCGGCCTGTGCGGCGGCCCTGGGCCTCGACGCCGTGCTCAGCAACCGCTTCGAGGTGGTCGACGGGCGCTTCACCGGCCGCCTCCACACGCCCCTCTGCTTCGGGCCCGGCAAGACCGTGCATGCCCGCGAACATGCCGACCAGCACGGCATCTCCCTCGACGACTGCAGCTTCTACACCGACTCGATGAGCGACGTGCACGCCCTGCGCGCGGTGGGCCGCCCGGTGGTGGTCGACCCGGATCCGCGGCTGGCCCGCGAGGCCCGGGCCCAGGGCTGGGAGCGGGCGCACTGGGGCTGAGCGGGCCGCCCGGCCGGCGGTGGCGGGCCGCCCGGGAGCGTGGCACTGTGGCCGCCGGTGCAACCTGGAGATGTGATGCGGACCCACTGGATCTTCGCCCTGTCCCTCGCCCTTGTGGGCCTCGGGGGGCTCACCGGCTGCCCCGACGAGACCAAGACCGACACCGCCGACGCGGGCATCGGGGACGGAGACCTGGGCGGCGTCGGGGGCGACGGCACGGACGGCACCGGGGGCGCTGACGGCACCGACGGCACCGACGAGGGCAGCGGCTCGGAGGGTGCGGACGGCACGGCCGACGGGGCCGACGGGGACGACGGCGCCGCCGACGGCACCGGGGGCACCACCGGCGGCGGCACCGGCACCAGCACCAGCCGCGACGAGGACGGCGACGGCTACCGGGCCGAGGACGGGGACTGCGACGACGCCGACCCGACCATCTACCCGGGCGCGGTCGAGGTCTGCGACGGCCTCGACAACAACTGCGACGGCGAGGTCGACGAAGGATGCTGAGCGCCCCCCTGCCCCCGACGGCCCCGCCGGGGCTCGCCGCCGCCCTCGCCGGGCTCGCCGCGGCGGGCCTCGACCTCCAGGGGGTGGCCGCCGCGGACGCCCCCGCCGTCCAGGCACTGCTGCCCGGCGCCCAGAGCGTCGTCGTGCTGGGCAGCGGCGGCGGTCGGCTCTGGGCAGGCCTCTGCGACGCCATCCGGGCCGATCCGGCGGTCCTGCGCGACGCCGCCCACCCCCTCGACGCCCACGTCGCGGGCCTCGTGCGGGCCGCCGACGCCGCCCTCGGTCCCCTGCCCCGGCGCTGGGTGCTCTGCGGCGCCGTCGACCTCGCCCCCGCCGCAGACGACGCCCCGCCGCCCTTCCTCGACTTCAGGGCCCTGGCCCACGCGGCGGGCCTCGGCCACCCGAGCCGGCTCGGGCTGCTGATCCACCCGACCGTGGGCCCCTGGCTCGGGCTGCGGGCCGCCCTCCTGCTCGCCGCCCCCCTGCCCCCCACGGGCCCCCTCCCGGGCGCGGGCCCCTGCCCCGGCTGTGCCGCCCCCTGTGCCGCCGCCTGCCCGGTCGCCGCCGTGCCGGCCCCCGGTGCCCCCGACCGCTTCGCCATCCGCGCCTGCGCCCGCCACCGGGCCGACGGCGGCTGCCCCACGGCCTGTGCCGCCCGCAACGCCTGCCCCGAGGGCGCCGCCCACCGCTACACCGCCCTCGAGCAGCACTACCACGACAACCGCCGCACCGGCCGGCCCGCCCTGGCCGAGGCCCTCGGCGTGGCGGACGACCCGCTGCCGGGCCTGGGGCCCCAGTGGGCCGCGTGGGCCGCCCCGGCGCCTGGGGCGAACTGACCACCCGGCTGGGCGAGGCCGCACAGGGCCCCGGCGAGAGCGCCCGGGCCGCCGGCCCCCGGTCGTGGCATGGCTCTTGCTTCCCTCCTGGCCCTGGCCTGGAGGCAGCATGACCACCGCCGATGCGTCCCCGTCCCCCGCGACCGCGCCCCTCGCCGACCGCACCGCCGCCGGCCGCCTGCTCGCCCAGCGCCTCGACGACCGCCGGGGCACCAGCCCCGTGCTGCTCGCCCTGCCCGACGGCGGGGTGACCGTGGCCGCCCCCATCGCCCAGGCCCTGGGCCTGCCCCTGTCGCTGGCCTGGGATCGCTCGCCCCTGCGCCCCGCCCACCGCCGGGCCGCCAGCCAGCGCATGCGCAGCGCCGGCTACGGCAGCGGCACCCTCTTCGACTTCGGCGGCAGCTCGGGTCGCCGGGGCCAGGAGCTCGTCAGCGCCGAGCTCGAGGCCCTCGTCTCCCATGCCGACCTGCATGTGGACTGCCCCGAGGTGGCCGACCGCCACGTCATCCTCGTCGACGACGGGCTCCACTCCGACCAGGAGGTCCACGCCACCCTCTGCGCCCTGCGGGCCCGGGCGCCGGCCAGCCTCACCCTGGCCACCCCCTTCCTCACCCGGGCCGTGGCCGACCACCACGACTCCGAGCTGGACGCCCTCGTGGCCCTGCGCCGCCTCGACAGCCTCGGCGCCGCGGCCGAGCAGTACGCCGACCCCGCCCCGCCCGCCCTCGACGCCGAGCGCGCCCTGCTGGGCTGACCCGCCTCAGACGAAGCGGGCCGCCCCCTGCTCGCCGCCTTCCCCCTCGTCCTCCCCGGTGACC